>BOBG01000381.1 GCA_026002265.1 Spirochaetia bacterium | reverse complement strand
CAGCTAATGCCGGCACTAAACTGAAAATCGGCTGCAAAATTGCCTTTGATATTTCCTTTGTTGGCAATGAGTACCACATCGGCCTGTCCGTAGGCTTTAAGCGAGGGCAGAATCTGGTACGAACCGAAGAGCGAAAGTGCTGTCAGAATATATGGTGCATTCCGGTTCTGCACATTGGCATCGGTGTAGTTACCTTGGTAGTGGCTGCTGGTCGGAGTATCCTGATAACCGGGCCGGTTGGTGTATGAACCGTCCACATCAATGCCTGCTTCCCAGCCGCCGCCCGCGTCCTCCATATCAACCGCTGTCCACTTTGTCCATTTGTCAAAAGTTCCGTGAATCATAAAGAGCAAGTTAGCCCCGGCCTGCCATTTACCGAAGGTGTGATAGTGCGTTTTTGCATTGAGTACAATAGCATCGCCGCCCCACCGGTACCCCAAGAATTCTTCAACAAAGAGCGGGTCTATACTGCCGTGATTCATAGATTCGTACCGGTTTGCCACTACATAGTTCAGCTCGCGTTTGCCCTTGTTAGCGGTCAGCGACTGTGAACGCAGATAGAGGTAGGGCTGAGTGTACGCGGCTTCAAAGGAACCGGTCAGGATTCCGCCGGCAACCGGCAGCGCAGTTTTTGCACCGAGCATAAAACCAAAGGCATCCGGGTTGGAATCGTCCTCGGTACCCGGAGCAGGTTCACCCGGCAGATGAAAGTCATCTATAGCTATCTGTCCGTAGATATTGAGCGCTGGCATCAGCGCATAATCAGCTTCCAGAGTGAGAAGAGAATTAGCTTCGTATGCCCGGTACAAATTATGCAGAATAATAGTCGGCATAAAATATTGCATATCAACGCCATTTTCCGGCTGGTACATAATGGACTCGTTAAGCGCCATGTTGAGCTTATCCTTGAGCATCCGCCATTCGAGCCGGTGCGCTATAAACAAATTCAGCCCCTGATGCTCCCAGCCGGTATCTTTCAGCCATTGTACCGCACCAGTGCTGTCGGG
>BOBG01000380.1 GCA_026002265.1 Spirochaetia bacterium | reverse complement strand
GAATCCATATCGTGTATCCCGGTGAAGATCCGATCCATAGCCCCTACAGTTTCTTCGGAAACCCTGCTGATCTGTTTAATGGCCCGCTCCATTTTTTTTATCTCCGCAGAAATGGCACTCGACTCTTTGCCTGAAAGTTCCGCCAGCTTACGGATTTCCCCGGCCACTACCGCAAAGCCCTTCCCCGATTCCCCGGCATGAGCAGCCTCAATCGCTGCATTCATAGCAAGAATATTGGTCTGTCCTGCAATGTCCGCAATGGTTTTATTCGCAGTTTGCAAGGTTATGGACTGTTCCTCAATATGGCTTAATTCTTCGGCAAGCTGGATCAGCATTTTATGTCCTGTGGAGGAGGATTTACTGAGGGCGTCCGTCGTTTTGCTGGTACCGGTAACCACCGAGCGGATTGAAGCGACATTTGCCACCATTTCCTCTATGGCTGTAGATGATTCGATAATATGGGATGACTGGGTTTGTACTGCCTGATCCAGAGAATTGATATGTTCGATGATGTCTGCTAAGGAGTTAGAGGTCTGCTTCATCGATTCCATTTGAGAATCCGACTGATTTTTCATAACCTCCATATTGGAGGTGATAACCACTAGGGAATCGGAGGATTCTACGATGACCGTATTAAGCCGGGCGCTTTTCTCGGTCACTTTCTCAATGCTCCTGCCTTCTTCGCGGTGCTGGACAAGAGCTTTCGCGTTTTCAAGAAATAACGCAATGCTCCCGCTGGCAAGCCGCATCTCATGGACCATGTCCGTTACCTCTTGAGATATCTGTTCCAGTTTTTCCATTTCCCGATGAATGGACGTGCTCTCTTGATGGATAAGCCCGGCACCGCTCTCTACCTGCCCGGTCGTCTCCTGTACCGTCTGTAACGCGCTGAGCATCTGCGCCCCTCCGGCTGCCTGTTCTTCTACCGCCTGCCCCACGAGGGCAAATGAGGATCCCATTGCCTTTATCTCCGTGAATATCGTATCCATGGCGCTCATCGTTTCATTG
>BOBG01000379.1 GCA_026002265.1 Spirochaetia bacterium | reverse complement strand
AAATAGATTAAATATTATTTCAAAAGATTATTATGAAAAAAGTTTTTTATTATTCTATAAAATATGTCAGGAAATAAATTTTACAAAATACAATGAAAAAACAATTGAAGTATTGGAAAAATTAAATAATTATGAAATAGATGATGAAACAAAATATAATATATTCAAATATTATGAACAAACTGAGCTGTATGGAAAGGCAGAAGACTATTTATATGAATTGATAGGAAAAAATTATCAAAATATATTGGAAGAAGGAAAAACATTTTATTTAACATTATTGGGGAAAGATGATGTTTTATTAGAAAAAGGAAATTTACCGAGGAATGAAATAATAGAAGGAATGAATAGTATAAAGCAAAAATACGGCGCATAACATACAGTTTATGCTGCGCCGCAGCCGCAGAAAAACCCCAGTCGGCGCAGTAGCGCCTTTTAGGATATTATTTTCCTTTTATATATTTCGATATAATTATCCTGTCTTTTAATGGATTCATTTAATAATTCTTTTGAAATATATTCATCTTTTCAATTGCGGCAGGCCAGAGATCCATATAATAGGGAACGCCGGTTTTTGGGTTTGTGCTGACATCGGCAATAATCCATTGGTTGATCTTCTGATTACCGTCATTCCAACCGCCGCCGAAACTTTCGGGAACAGGCGGATTCTCACTGAACATCACTTCACCGGCAGCAGTTTTGAGATAGGTTCCGTCCGCAAGTTTTTCGTAATTAAAGCCCGGAATTCCCGCGTGCATATATTCAAGACCGTCGGGACTTGCCATCCAGTCAATAAACGAAAGAACCCGGACAAGGTTCCACATTATTGATCCACATTGTAATATCCGAAAGCCAGTTTTTATTGGTTCCCGGCGTTTCGGAGGACAGTTCCAGGGAAACTTCGATTTTCTGTATCTGCCGGCTTTCATATTTGGAATTGTTCGGGAATTTGTATTCCACAAAACCACTCCCCATCCAGAGCAGCCCTGCCTTGATCCGGTCAGGCTCA
>BOBG01000378.1 GCA_026002265.1 Spirochaetia bacterium | reverse complement strand
GAATATAGACACCGTTGATGCCTTAGAAACGGCTATAAAGAATGAAAATTTACTCAAAAAATATAACCTGGAAAAGATAGGCGTATTTGGCTCGTTTGCCCGAGGGGAAAAAGCCAATGATATTGATTTTTTTGTAGATAAAGAAAATTATAATATTTCGACACTGGTAGGATTAAAAAGCGATCTGGAGAAATTAACAGAAAAAGACGTTGATATCATGATCAAAAAATATGCCAATCCCATTGTTTTATACCGTGCTCAAAAGGATATGATATATGTCGCCCAATAAAAAAAATGATTTATTGTATCTTATGAATATCTTAGAATATATTGGGAAAGTATGGAAATATACAGAAGAAACTAAAGATGCGGAAGAATTATATGAACTTAATGAACAGTTAAATTTAAATGCATCATTAACATTATTGGCAAATATTGGTGAAAATGTATCAAAAATAAGCGATACATTAAAACAGGAATATCCTGATATAGAATGGCAACAAATTAAGGATTTTAGAAATAGAATAGTACATGATTATACCGGAATTGATTTGGTAATAGTTTTTGAAATTATAACAAAAGACTTGAAATTATTAAAACCAAAGTTTGAAAACATTATAAGAAAAAATATTGAAAATAAAATATTTGACATTGAAGAAATAAAAATAAGCAAAGAAAGTAAATATTATAAAAACATTGATTTTGAAGAAATAATATAAGGTACGGGGGTACTTCATATAACATACGGTTTACGGTTCGTCGCTTCGCTCCTCCGGCTACGAAAAAACGCAGTCGGGCTACGCCCTTTGTGCGTTTTTTCTCCGCCACATTTTGGGCAGGGGTCAATGCTTCGCATTGCCCTATTACCTGCCCAAAACGTCGCAAACCTTTCACGTTAAGCGACATAGCCCGATTCATTTATATTGTAAAAAGATATGCCGGGAATTATCCGGTAGTATACCATAATGCTTATACCTAGCCGGAATAGCATCAGTTACGGGCTACGATCGCTTAA
>BOBG01000377.1 GCA_026002265.1 Spirochaetia bacterium | reverse complement strand
TCATCGTTTTTGTACGATGTTTCGTCGGAATAGACCGCCACATACAGTGTTCCCTTTTGGACGCGCACATCCTGTATTTCAATGACAACAGGAATGTCCGCATATACTTCTGAAGCGCCCAGTAACACCAACCCGCATAAAAGTGTGAATTGTTTCCGCAGTTTGAAAATTTGCCCCATGTCCGTCTCCTTAATTTATTTTTCGTGCGTAATACGCCGGATACCATTTTTGAAACCATATAGTGAATTAAAACCGCACACTTACGCTCGCCATAAAAGCCTGATTTGAGATAACCGGTGAGGCGAATATCCATTCATTTTGGTACAATACCGCCGCGAAAAAATGTTTTGCAAAGGGATATTCAAAGCCTAAATGGGTATAAAGGCCGAAAGGGTTAGTCCCGCTCCCGGTAAGGTTGATATAGCCAACCGTCCCGATTCCCATGTTGAAACAGCGGAACAATACTTGCTCCACGTAAATACCGGTCCGCAAAAAAATGATGTCGTCATTTCCGCCCGATTTTCCGGTTAATGTAAGCGCGTCAACCAATACGCCATATCTTTGTAACTCATTGGCCGGGAGAAGTATTTTCAGGCCATAACTATATGACAAGCCTTTAATATCATCATTTCCCATGGCGGAATAATAACCCACTGTTGCATTGGGCATGAGCATCAGTATTGGCTCACGGGGATCCTCTGTTTCTGTTTCACCATCAAAACCTGTTTGACCATAGATCATCACAGATAACAGAACAAAAATTACGATAAATATAGTTCGGTTAAATATTTTTTGGTTCACCTTTTCCCCCTAAAGCAATTTATATAAGCAAATGGTTATTTTGCGCGAATTATCATTGACGGCGGCTTTTAGTTTTTTCCACGGGCCAGGACTGCCAATGCCGTTCCAGTTTGATTTTGCCACCGGTTCTTTTGGTATGCCAAAAATTCCCGTGTCAAGTTCCTCGTTACCGTTGGTATCCTGAAAGGCCGTCACCACATAATCCCCCGCCGGAA
>BOBG01000376.1 GCA_026002265.1 Spirochaetia bacterium | reverse complement strand
GGCTTGAGCACCATGTTGTTTTTGGTAATATTATTTGTATGATTAAAATTATTGTTACTTGAAATATGGATATAATTTTGGTTCTGAAAATCACTGGCTCTTGTATTCATTACACCAATTTCTTTTTCTTTTTTATCATAAAACCGGCTGTACCATTTATTTAAAGACGGCAATGCGCTGTCCCAAAACTTTTTCGTCCCGCCTTCTTCAATAACGTCAAGTTCAACGCAATGAGTAAATGGCTTTCCGTTCAAATCCCAGACGGTAAAACTTATCGGAAATTTACCGTCAACATTATCAAAAGTATCAGCGCGAACAATGAATCCGTCTTTGAACTCTGCCTTGAAAAACATGCGAAAGGTGATAAAGTTTGGTGCGTTGATGAACTTTACTTTTGAAAACTGCGCCAGTTTGCAGTTTGGTATTTCCGCATAGACACGCGCCATAAACTGTGCAAATAGTTCGTTTGTGGCTTTACCAATAGCGGTTTGGTATCTAAAACACGTTTTGTACACAGTCGCAACATTAGTCTTATTTTGTCCAGTTCCTGCGTGTGTTGTTGCACTCCCCGCCTCCGCATACGGTGGGTTGATATACACAATCAGCTTCTTCCGCTTTTCCGGGTCGTCAATTATCTTTTTCAATTCTTTCGGCACTTTGTCAAAACTGTCATTTAAAAAATCAAACTGAAACACATGTCCGCTTAATAGGTTAAGGTTTTCGTCAATGTCGATAAGGCTTTGCATGGTTTCCACATTCCCCTGTTCAACGTCGCTTGCCCACACGTTATATTCATTCGACAATCCCGCAAGCAAGTTTCCCGTCCCTGCCGCACAGTCCCACACGTAATATTCGTCCTGCCAATTTCCCCCAAACACCTTGGCTAGATACTCCTTTGATTTATCAGCCCAGATTTTAGGCGTAAAGAACGAGCCTCTAATCTCTCGAAGATTATTTATAACCAGTTTTTTTTCCATACTCAAATTCCATTATTCCCGCAAAAAACCATATTTATATA
>BOBG01000375.1 GCA_026002265.1 Spirochaetia bacterium | reverse complement strand
TTCCATAACAGTACTTTCTTTTTCATGCAGTTCATTGCAAGCTCAAAAGACTGCGCTGGCCGAGGAGAATCCGGTTATTATTCCGGCTGATTCTCTTGCAGTTGCTGAAAGTTTGCAAAATGCGTTCCGGGCAGTTTCTGAGAAAGTGCTTCCCTTTGTCGTTGAAATAAATACGGTGACGGTACAGCGCCGGCAGAGTCCCAATTTTAACGGGATTCCTTGGGATTTCTTTTTTGGGCCGGATAATGATTCTCAATCGCAGGAACGGGAATACCGGTCACAGGGATTGGGATCCGGAATCATCGTCCGGAAAGATGGAAACACCTATTATGTTTTAACGAATAACCATGTGACGGCTGATGCCAACGAAATGACGGTTGCTTCAAATAATGGCAAGACATATCCGGCTGAATTGGTCGGTAATGACGAGCGCAAAGACCTTGCTATGATTAAATTTACGACAACTGACTCATTTCCCTTGGCGACCTTGGGCGATTCTGATTCGGTCCGGGTTGGAGATTGGGCCATTGCGGTCGGGAATCCACTTGGCTTTTTGTCTTCAGTAACGATGGGAATCATCAGTGCGGTCGGCAGAGAGGGCGGTCCTGCAAATAATATCAACGATTTTATCCAAACTGATGCTTCGATCAACCAAGGAAATTCCGGTGGCGCGTTGGTCAACATCCGGGGTGAAGTGATTGGAATCAACACATGGATTGCCAGTAATAATGCGGGCGGTTCCGTGGGACTCGGTTTTGCGATTCCGATCAACAATGCAAAACGCGTGATTGATGAATTCATCAGCAATGGTGAAGCGAGTTACGGCTGGCTCGGCGTGTCATTGACCGATGCTGACAAGGATATTTTACAGGCGCTTGGTATCGAGGGAAAACGCGGCGCCTTTGCGGTGCAAGTATTTCTAGGTTCGCCGGCTGACAAAGGCGGGATTAAACCCGGCGATTTTATCACTCATGTCAACGGAAAAGAAATGCGCGGTGCAAATGCCCTCACACTGACGGTCGGGG
>BOBG01000374.1 GCA_026002265.1 Spirochaetia bacterium | reverse complement strand
TTTGTGGGATTTGCCGATGTGACTAAACCTAATTACCAGTTCTATTACGAATTTGTCAACACGGATATAACTCAGGAAAAAGCTGACAATTTCACCCGGGTTATTGACGAGTACCTGAAAAAGTACAATGTTGAATATGAATCAAAGCGTTCATCGAATCGTCTCAAAGATCCTGACACGGTACTGCTGGTGAATGAATCTTTTGAGAAGTTCAAGTCAAGGTGTATTGACATGGGCTACCGGGACGGCCAGTTTAAAGTGAATCTTTTGATGCAGGATGAAAAACGCCGTACTCTGTTCAAGGAACTCGTACGGTAGATATGATTGATCAAGCCGGCGGGTGTATATTCGATCTTGACGGTACGCTCTACGATTCGAGTGGATTTGCGCTGCATCTGATTGCCGAACAACCATTTGAAGCGTTTTTGCTTTTAGCTGAGCGCAAAACAAGAAAATCCCTTGCCGGATCTGATTATGGACAGGCGGAAAGCTATTACCGGGAATTTTTTTCCCGGTTATCCCAGGCGGCCGGCAAACCGGAACAATTGCTTCGTAAATGGTACTTTGAATCCTATATGCCCCGAATGTGCCGGGTTCTAAACAAATATTACCGGCCCCGTTCACATCTCAACGAATTGTTTGGACATCTGCTAAAAAATGATTTTAAATTTTCCGTCTATTCTGATTACCCCTTTGTTATGCAACGATTGCACGCATTGGGTCTGCCGGTGGAAGGTTACCGGTTCTACAGCCCGGAAGATTTTGGCGCTCAAAAACCTGCACTTCGACCCTTTCTGTCAATTGCTGATGCCATGCATGTTGTCCCTGGAGAAACCCTGGTGGTTGGTGATAGGGACGATACTGACGGGGCAGGAGCAGCCGCCGCGGGTATGGGATTTTTCAGAATCAAAACTGACGGTGACTGGGGATCATTTTGTAGTTACATACATTCGAAATTAGAAAAACTATAGATTGATCTGAACTCCCAACAAGGGCTTCAGGTTGGTTTAATATCGTTAGGATTTTAAGC
>BOBG01000373.1 GCA_026002265.1 Spirochaetia bacterium | reverse complement strand
CGCCAGCGCCACAATATCATCGCCATGAGCGCCTTCCAGCGACTGCTTGGCTGGGTTGATGATTAAATCCATGTCCTCAAGGGGAATTGCCCCTAAACGGACAGTTTCAGTACCGGGCATCACTACCGCTGGGCAGGAGGTAAAACGCTCTTTCCAGCGAATCTCCACCGGCTCGGTTACTTTGCAGGCAATCCGCCCTCCATTGGCGATACGGGCGTAACGTTCCCCTTCGGTTACTAGCCCTAATTGTTGACAGACCGCTTCGGTAATGAACAGGGTAGCCGCTCCGGTGTCAACGACAGCGGTTACCGTGGTTCTCCGTACCTCTGGCTCCGTGATAAGCCTGCGTTGCACATTGATTCTGTCTCCTGCATTTGTCAGGATAATGTCCGCATAAACTGTTCCCATCTTGTTCTCCATAATAATAGTAGTATCGATTACAGTGCCAGTGCCACAATATCATCGCCATGAGCGCCTTCCAGCGACTGCTTGGCTGGGTTGATGATTAAATCCATGTCCTCAAGGGGAATTGCCCCTAAAAGGATAGTTTCAGCGCCGGGCATCACTACCGCTGGGCAGGAGGTAAAACGCTCTTTCCAGCGAATCTCCACCGGCTCGGTTACTTTGCAGGCAATCCGTCCTCCATTGGCGATACGGGCGTAACGTTCTCCTTCGGTTAGCAGCCCCAATTGTTGACAGACCGCCTCGGTAATGAACAGAGTAGCCGCACCGGTGTCAACGACAGCGGTTACCGTGGTTCTCCGTACCTCTGGCTCCGTGATAAGCTTTTCCTGAACTCTGATTGCATCACCTGCGTTTTTTAAGGTGATTTCCGCATAAACTGTTCCCATCTTGTTCTCCACAGTAATAAGTATACATCTTCCCCTACGGAAAGACTACACTGCCTATGGGTCGAAAGTGCGGTTTTGCTTTTGATGAATTGGGAAAAAGTTGCAAAAAACACCTTTCACCCCTACGCTGCCGGTATATGTCCCCACGGCCGCAGGATTACGGCCGTGGGGACATATAC
>BOBG01000372.1 GCA_026002265.1 Spirochaetia bacterium | reverse complement strand
CCTGTTAAGCGATCGTAGCCCGTAACTGATGCTATTCCGGCTAGGTATAAGCATTATGGTATACTACCGGATAATTCCCGGCATATCTTTTTACAATATAAATGAATCGGGCTATGTCGCTTAACGTGAAAAGTTTACGACGTTTTTTGTTGCCCGATAAAGGAAACCGTAGGTTTCCAGGGCAACAAAAAATGTGCTGGAGTAAAACACCACAAAGGGCGTAGCCCGACTGGTGTTTTACGGAAGCCAAGCCGCTACTGCGGCGCAGCGTAAACTGTATGTTAAGCGCAGTTGGGGCGTACTACAATTATTATTTTTCACATTCTTCTTTTAAGTCTTTTAGATCATTTATTATTATATTATTTAATTTATTTTGCATTGATTTTTTTGTTAATTTTATAAAAAATCCTTCCAGGCTTTCTTCTACTTTTACAGTAGTTGTTCCATTATTTTCAGTAAAATACCAATTATGAACCGCATAAGCCCCTGTTGTCTTTCCAGTCCAACCAAAGGTATTATTTTTGTATGTATGTATTCTTGATTTATAATTTAATCCATCGGCAGTCCATTTAAAACTTGCATTTTCAGCCAATGGATCTAACAATTCACTTTTTGTAACAGTCTTACGCCAATTTACCCAATTATTAATATCACTTAATGTTTTTATTATTTTTTCCATTGGGGCATTTATTATAATTTCATTATTTCCAATTACAGGAGCGTTTTTATTTATATCTATATTCATTATACCATTTCCTTCTGCATTACTATGCGGTTGACTTTTGCAACCCATAAACAATAATGCCATCATTATTAGCCAAAAAAACCTATACATAATGTAACATTTTTATACAATTTTGTCAAATGTTTTTATATAATATTTACACAAAACTTAGCCCCAATTGCGCTTAACGTTCCGGTTGTTTATGACGGTTTTGCGGTTTGCGATAAAGGAAACCGAAGGTTTCCAGCAACCGCAAAACTGTGGCGCTAGCCCGAGCCGGCTATTGCCGGCGTAGCATAAACAACCCT
>BOBG01000371.1 GCA_026002265.1 Spirochaetia bacterium | reverse complement strand
TTGCAAAGCGTCGGCGTTAAAGACCACCTTCGGAGCGATGGCAAAGAAACCGTTTCCCCGATTGCCCGTATAATCGTTACTTGCTTTCGGATTGGACGCATACTTCCCTGTAATGCTGAACTGGATGGGAGCGAAAGTAGCCCCGATTCCGAAATTCGCCTCAACGCGGCTCGCTGTCTTATTCGTAGTCCCAGCTACCGGAAGAACCCACTCCGGGTTTCCGGAAGCGTCTGGCCTATAATATCCGTCTGTCCCTGAGGTACTTGAAACTGTTTCCGGTTTCAGTCCTACTTCACCTACGACACGGAAAATGTCGTTGGTGTAATAGGCGCCGAATGTCAGGCTTCTGAAGAACTCAGATCCTTCTTGGCCGGCCCGAATAGGGATCATCAAGCCAACGCTCAAGCCGTCAATCGGTTTGACTTCCAACTTAATCTGAGGGAAAGCTCGATCGCATTCACCAGACTCTGTATCAAGCACCGGTATGCCTGCCTTGCCGTTGCCGTAAATTTCCGTGGCCGCGGCAAAATAGCCGCCCCAAATTGTGAATTTGTTAGCAAATAAATTCTGCCAAAAGTAACCATACTGCATCAAAATTCCAGGACCACCGTCGCCGAAATTGGCACGGACCCGGAATTTTGCCCCGAAATCCTCGTTGGCGTAGTTGATGTTGAACTGCACACGGGCGGCCGCACCTTCGCCATCATTCCTCGCAGAGACCTTCGTGTTGTCCACATCATCATCGCCATCTTCTTCGGTCACCGCCTGGAGGCCGACGAATACACGGTTTTCAAGAGAAAAACCATTGCCGATGTCTTGGGCAGCAAATCCAATGCCTGACACCAGAAACAACAGGCCCACAACAAAAATTGTCATTCGTAACTTCATAAAGTTACCTCCTTAAAAAATTTTTATTATATGGCCGGGAACCCGCAGTTCGACTCCATATAAACTATTTGTAAGACTTCCTGTTAAATCTTATTTCCCAGAATGTCCGTCAAATCAATAAGATAAAGGCCCCGGTATCCTTCGTGGGTAGAAT
>BOBG01000370.1 GCA_026002265.1 Spirochaetia bacterium | reverse complement strand
CACTGCAACAATAGAACTCACCACAACCCACAGAATGAGTTGTCCACGGCTATACAATTTCATCAATTACCCCCACCGATTAGCATGGCAGATTTTTCCGGTTTTGTCAGGCTAGAATCGCACTGGCGCAACACTTATTTCATAGTCACTCTGATTCACCGGATCTTCTTCATAGGCAGCCACCTTGAGAAAGTAGGTGCCGGGACGAAGCTGAATCTGCAACCGGGAATCAAGATTTTCGCCGCCATCATCATCTTCTGCAACTGAATTGCCCCGGCTGTCAAAAAGTTCAATGTACGTATCGACATCCCTGTTGATTCCCATTGTCCGGATTTCGTAAGCTCCCGCCCGGCTGACCGTAAACCGCACCCAATCGACATCTCCCGAATAGCTAAAAGTATGCTGCTGCGAAACATCCATGAAAATTTCTCCAGCGCTGTTCATGTCATCATCCGGTTCATAGCGATCCAGGGGCTGTGCATCGTAGATTTCAACAGAAATTTCGTAGCGTCCGCGCCAGTTATTCCTTTCTTTTAGTTGAAGATAGATCGTTCCGCCCGGAACAATCGCAGAAATATAGCTGCTCCCCCCGGAATTTTTCACAATTTGTCCGGTTTGATCCACGATAGATAGATCGGAACGCGAAGATCCATTGACATAAGCTGTCAACACACCGCCTTTTGACGGCATCTGAACCCGGTACCAATCAACATCAGTCGCTGATGAAAAATAGCCCGTGTGACTGGAATCCGGTGTGAGCAGAGTCGCTTGATTCTGGCGATCATTCGGCTCGTCCCGGTCAGAAAATGCAGTGACTGAAGCCCGGAACCGGTAGGATCCAACATCACTTTCGCTAAGCCCTTTAACTTTTATAATATAATGTGTTCCGGATTCGGCTGGGTAATCGATTCGAGCATTTAAACTCTCGCCGAAATCATCGTTTTCACTCAGAAGATTGAGCCGGTCATCGTACAATTCCATATAGGTATCAATATTACCATCAGTTTCCACAATAAGGAGTTGATTACACGGCACGCCCACAT
>BOBG01000369.1 GCA_026002265.1 Spirochaetia bacterium | reverse complement strand
CATTATGACAGCGCAGCATTTACCAATACTCCCCGTGCAGTGCCTAAATGGGTAACCCGCCCCCGGAACGAGACAGCCGCATGGTATGCGTTGAAACATTCAGACTCCAGCTCCCCTTGAGCGCCGCCGTCAACTGTATAACAGGCAACAGCATGAATCTGATCGCGGGGAAAAGCCGGCAACCCTTTTCCGGTTTCCTCGTCAGGCGAAAAAATGATTTCAACGGGCCCATGGGCAATATCCGGATTCTGAAGCAGGTATTCAACAGCCCCTATAATCGCAGCGATTCCGGCTTTATCATCAGCTCCGAGCAGAGTCGTGCCGTCACTGTGAACAATTGCCCGGCCGATGTGCGCCGCAAGATCCGGTTCCTTTTCAGAATCAAGGCAGATTCCGGCCGCTAACTGAATAGGATTCCCATCATAATTTTCAACAAGGATAGGAGTTACATTTTCACCGGACACTTCATCAGATGTATCAAGATGGGCCAGAAACCCAATAGTCGGCGCATGTTCCCGGCCCGCACTCGCCGGCAAACGGGCAAGTACATAACAGGAATCAGTTAGCGAAGCATCGACACCAAGGTCCTGCAACTCTTGCACTAAAGCTCGCGCCAGAGTCCACTGACCGGGAGTAGTCGGCGTTACGGAAAGATTCGCAGAATCGCTCGCTGTTCCATACCGGACATAGCGTAAAAACCGGGGTAGTACCAGATCAATATATCCACTCATGCCGGAAGTATGATCGAAAGAGAAAAAAAAAGGAAGCTATAAATCTTGTGTCAAATTTCACCCCCTGACTAAAGTCAGAGAATTTTTTAATTTTTTTAAATTTGGTTAAAAAATCTCTTGACAGCTTTTTGCATTTTTGGTAGTTTCTATTTCATAGTAAATCAATCGGAATTGTATCTATTACCGATCAAAGGAGCATGTATGAAGAAGTTGTTATTATTGTTGGTGTTAGTACCCGCATTCGTTTTTGCAAACGGTACAAGGGATTCTGCCAAATTCCCCTATGGAGAATTTGAAATTGCTTACGGTGGCTCAA
>BOBG01000368.1 GCA_026002265.1 Spirochaetia bacterium | reverse complement strand
CGACAAGGAGTCCGTTAATTAAACCTGCCGCAATTCCCATACCAAGCGCTGCAAGGAGAGCAATAAAGGGATTATTTGTAGCGTTGTATACATAAGCTGTGAGACCGGAAATAAGAACGAGTCCGGAACCGACTGAGAGGTCTATATCACCGACAAGTATTACGAGCGCCATGCCGAATCCGATAATACCGATCACTGCACTCTGCCGTAACACCAACATGACACTATTCCATGTAAGGTTTTTTGCTACAATAATATAGGCAATTTGTATTGCTATAAAAATCGCCACATAACTATAACGGCTCCATAAGTCAAGTAGTTTACTAGCTCTGCTTTCACCGGTAACGGCGACACTATGAGTCACTGAATTACCCGTTTCCCCCATTTTTAACTCCTTCATTACCGATAGTTGGCATAGGTTTCCGGTACAGCGCCGGTTGCGTGCAGCATTACCGTTGTTTCGTCAATTTCGTTCCGGTTGAGTACCGCATGAATTGTGCCGTGGTAAAACACAACACATTGATCTGCCACTTTTTCTATTTCCTGTATTTTTTTTATATATTTATTTGCCCCATTTCGCATAACGTTCCGGCTGTATATGACGTTTTTGCGTTTTTTCTCCGCCCAAGGCGCTTTAGCACCGAAGCATATACAGTTCTGTTATGTGCAGTACCGTCATTTTTATACAGTTTTTTAGTATTTTTCTCCGTAATATCTCTTGACAATCTCATTCAATACCATTTATAGTATATCTTAAGGAGATTATCAATGAATACTGCCATACTTTCCAATGAATACCAATTATTCATTCCAAAAGAAATCTGTGAAACAAGCGGTTTAAAGGCGGGAACTTATTTTGAGGTTATACCCTACAATAACAGGATTGAATTAGTTCCAATAAAACCAATACAAAAATTAAAAGTCATTTTTAAAGGTATTGATACAAATATCGTAAGGGAAGAAGATGATAGAATATGAATATCATATTATGTGCAGTTTGGGCGTACACCACTATTTTTTGATTTCATAATTTATATAATGATATTCC
>BOBG01000367.1 GCA_026002265.1 Spirochaetia bacterium | reverse complement strand
AGTCCGGCCCGGATTTCCAAAAGATTCAAAAGCGGCCCGAGTCCGCTCCGCAATTCAACATACGTATCAAAAGTCCGTACAATATCAAACAACAATTCAAATTCCGGTTCCATCAAGCTCGGAGTCACCAGCCTGCCGAATCTTCCAAAAGATGTTTCTGACCGGAACCGAACCAGCCCCTTTGCCTTCACCGGTAATAAATTTGAATTCCGGATGGTCGGTTCTTCTCAATCTATTGCGACTCCAAATACCTACTTAAATGTAGCTGTTGCCCAGGTCTTGTCCGAATTTGCCGACAAATTAGAAGGTGCAAAGGACAAACATGAAGCGATTCAAACAATTGTGAAGGATTCTTACAACGCGCATAAACGGGTTGTGTTTAATGGAAACGGCTATACGGACGAATGGGTCCGGGAAGCCGAGCGCCGGGGATTGCCGAATGTCAAAAATGCTGTTGATGCGCTTGCAGTGCTGATTCACCCGGAAACGCTCAAACTTTTTGAGGATCATAAGGTGCTTTCGCGTGAGGAATCCGAGAGCCGTTACCACATTTACCTCGAAAAATATGCGAAACAGATCAATATCGAGGCCGGAGTTACGATTGATCTCGCACGCCGGTATATTTTTCCGGCCGCAAGCCGTTATTCCGGAAAACTGGCGAAGATCGCTACGCAGCTTGCAAATATCGGAGCGAACAGCGGTCCGCAGGAAAAACGGGCAAAACGTCTCGCCGGACTGACCGCGGAATTGTTTGAAGAAACCGATAAACTGGAATCTGCGTTGATCGCGGCACAGGAAACTGAAGGAGTTGTCGATCAGGCAAAGGTTTATTTCCAAAAAGTCCGGCCGGCAATGGACAGCGTGCGTTCCCGGGGCGATCAGATCGAGAAATTGGTGGCCAAGGATTTCTGGCCTATGCCCGGTTACGAGGAAATGTTGTTTAAATTGTAGAATGGTGAGCCGGCTCAACAGCCGGCCGATCCGGAAGCGAAACTGTTTTTCACGGAAGGTGTATGCAAACGGTAAAAACTGATGAATTAGGTAGTATAATCGCTC
>BOBG01000366.1 GCA_026002265.1 Spirochaetia bacterium | reverse complement strand
GTTGGCTGAAGGCGGCGGCAGGATTTTGGCGAGTCCTTATTTGTACGGCGGAAGTTCCGATGCCTTTCAGAGAATTTTTCCTCCCTTCAACATTCATTTTGATATGACTCCGGATATTAATCAGCCGGCCGCGTTGGAAAAACACATTAAACCGGATACCAAGGCGATTTATGTTGAATCTGTCAGCAATCCGACCGGTGCAGTTGCGGATCTGGAGGCATTGGCCGAAATCGCACACAAGCATAACATTCCACTGGTGGTTGACAATACTTTTGCGACTCCCTATCTCCTTAATCCGATTAAATATGGTGCAGATATTGTTATTTATTCTGCAACCAAGGCGCTCAATGGACATGGCAATCTGATCGCCGGTCTTATCGTGGACGCTGGAAAATTCCCATGGAATAATGGAAAATTTCCGCAATTGCAAAAGCCTGAATACACGTTGCGAGATCGTGCAACGGGCCGTGAACGGAGTTTTTTGGAAGTTGCACCGGAAGCGCCTTTTGTTACCCGTGTCCGCTTGACCTATCTCAATTATTTTGGTGCAAGCCTTAGTCCTTTTGACGCGTATTTGACGCTTCTTGGGATTGAAACACTTTCTGAGCGCGTACAGAAGCAGGTTGAAAATGGCAAGAAAATTGCCGACTATTTGAAAAAAAATAGCCATGTGGTATGGGTAAAATACTCAGGGCTGCCGGATAGTCCTTATTATCAATTTTTTCAAAAATATCTCCCCAAGGGAGCGCCCGGTGTTTTTTCCTTTGGTTTTAAGGGAACAGGTGAGCAGAGCGATGCCTTTATTAATGCAATCCAGTTATGGAGTTACCATGTAAATGTTGGTGATGCGCGCTCCTTGATCGTCAATTCTCCCAAAACAACCCATGGCGAATTGAATCCGGAGGAACAGAAGCAAGCTGACATCGAGCCGAATTTGATCCGGGTTTCCCTGGGCTTGGAGGATCCGGAGGATTTGATTCAAGATTTGGAACAGGCATTCACGCACGCTTTTGCGTAATGACTCATATATTTACGGACATGTCCTGATAAACGCCGGTCA
>BOBG01000365.1 GCA_026002265.1 Spirochaetia bacterium | reverse complement strand
TCACTTGAGTAGGCAATATTTGTCCTTCCACCCACCGCGACAAAATAACCGGTTCCGGATATTTCACCGTACGCAATATCTTTAATAGGCTCAACACCACCGAACAGGGGAATCGAGCAAACAGTCCAGCTTTTTCCGCCGTCTGTTGACCTAGAAGCTTTTCCGGATTCACCGACTGCTATAAATACATCGTCTCCAAATGCAACCGCATTGAATGAGACATCAAATGGATCACCTGCTGAGAGAAACCACTTTTCAGCTTCTTTCCACATATCACCGTTGTCAGAGTAGCCGATGACTCCGGTTCTGCTCACCGCGACATACGCGTCTTTCCCAGCCTGTTTCCCCTTGGACATTTTTCCGTATGCAAAGCCGGAAATAGAGTCATTTACTGTAAAGGGAACCCATGATGCAGTCTTCCACGCGGAAAGCTCCGGATTGTTGTAAAATGGTGAATCCGGATCCAGATTCGGAAATGATGCCAAGTTGTGGTCCACATCACCAGGTGGGCTGCAACTCATTGCGATCAAAATAATTGGTATCAATAAAAATCGTTTCATGGAGTCACCTCTTCAAAGACCACTGTAGAATAAGGGTCCAAGGTAAAAGTCCCGCCGGTAAAAGAAGTGGGATCCGGAACCCCCCAGCCACTCACTGAAAAACCGAAATGACGAGATATTGTACCAGGGTCAAAAGCTATACCATGCCCAGCTCCAGGATCAGTGTTATGAACAATGACAACACTCTTGCGGTAGGTATCACTCTCCGGATCCGTGTCAGTCATCCGGTACGCGGCGACATGAAAATCAGTCACCGGGAACATCTCGATAGATCCGTAGGCGATCCACGGGTATTTATTTTTCAGGTTATTCGCACGAATGTAGTAGCGCAAAAGCGATCCCGGATCTTTTAACTGCTGCATAACCCCCTGCCCGGACTCAGGCGTGGCCTGCCACCAGTTCCATTCAGGCGGCGGATCCGGCATTCCGGCAACCTTCGGCCATGACCAGCACATTGTCCCGCGCCGGTTTGCATCCGGCGATTCGTAAGTCGGACTCGTCAAGCCA
>BOBG01000364.1 GCA_026002265.1 Spirochaetia bacterium | reverse complement strand
ATCGGTTATTTCGATCCGGCGTCTATGTATGTGTGTGTATATGACACAAATCGTGTCGTATAAATATTTTATTGGAGGAAAATTTTATGAAAAGAGCTCTGTTCTTAGTGGTTTTGTCGTTTTGTGCTTTTGCGGCATTTTGTCAGGATATTATCGTGATGAAAAACGCAGATGAGATTAAAGCTATCATCGTGGATATTGGTATCAGTGAAGTAAAATACAAAAAATACAGTAATCGTAACGGACCGACCTATACCGTCTTGAAATCTGATATATTCATGATTAAATACGCCAATGGGGAAGAGGAGACATTTCTCGAAACTACGACACGAGCTCACGCAGTTGGAAATTTTACCCTTGACCAAAGGTGGGGAACATGGGCGATTAACAGTGCAATACCTGGTCTTGGCTCCTTCATTATAATGAAAGATAAGGTGGGCGGAGGTATTCAGCTGGGAACCTTTATTGTGGGACTTGGGTTAGTCATTGCAGGTGGGGTTGTGACTGCCGATGCCTATGCAAATCCGATTACTGAGTACACGAATACGGGTTACGGTATGTCCATTCCTTCTTATGTCTATGACGAAGATGCTATAGCCGCAGGTTCGGCTATGAGTATAGCCGGAGCTGTCCTGTGGATAGGCACCGAAATATTTAACATCTTCCGAAGCTTTATGTATAAACCGTCGGTGACCAAGGTCGCCAGTGGTTTTGATCCCGCCGGTTTGCAAGTCACACTGATACCTGGAAACCATAAAATAGATAAGGTATCACTTTCCTATACGATGCGTTTTTAATTAAGATTGATAAATAATTGATGTGCATGTGGCGTGCAGCGCGTCCGTGCACAGCGCGAGGAGGTTCTATGTTGAAGAAAAGAGGGTTAACAAGTTACATACTTTTGACACTCATCACAGGAGGAATCTATGGACTGTGGAGGATTCACATTATAGCAAAAGATGTGAATTTAATGTGCAGCGGCGATGGAAAGAGCACTGGTGGTTTTCTTAAGTATTTCTTTCCGGATTTGGATCCGGATGTGCTTTTTAAGTTTGAGCGGATCGTTA
>BOBG01000363.1 GCA_026002265.1 Spirochaetia bacterium | reverse complement strand
ATTCTCTACCGGGTCAATGCCCAATCCCTCAATTTTGAAAATGAATTTGTGCATCGGGACATTCCTTACCGGATTGTTGGTTCTCTTAGATTCTATGAACGTGAAGAGATAAAAGATGCGCTTGCGCTGCTTTCGTTTATGGCAAATCCGCGTGATGAAATTGCGTTTCGGCGTGTGATCAACAAGCCTGCGCGAGGGCTTGGTGCTGTTACGATCAACCGGATTCTTCTGGAAGCTTTTCAAAATGATGGAAATATTCAAAGTGCGGCTGAACGAGTCACTCCGGAACTACGTTCTAAAGCTCGATCCGGTGTGCAAAGTTTTTTACAGGCAATAGATGCGGGCAGGAAAACGCTTTCTGAAAATCCGGAAACTCGTGCGTCACAGCTCGCCGAGGAGGCACGTCCCAGTGATGCAATTCTTATAGCCGGTGAGCAGCTTTCAGCTTGTGTCGTGACTCTTGTGCTGCAAGCAAATATCGCTGCATACCACATTGCCAACGATGCATGGGGTGCGCAGGCGCGGATCGCCAACCTTCAAGAATTGGCGAATATGGCGAGTCTGTATCCGGCCACTGGAGCCGGATTGATGGAATTTCTTGAGCGGATCGAGTTAGATCGTCAATCAGCACAAAGAAATGACGATACAGATGATAGAGTCACCCTCATCACACTGCATAACACGAAAGGGCTTGAATTTAAACGAGTTGTTATAACCGGTGTTGAGCAGGGCATTTTTCCCCGGGGCGATAAAAATTTTGAGGAACAAGAGGAAGAGCGCCGTCTTTTTTATGTAGGTGCAACTCGTGCGATGGACGAACTTTACCTCACTTCGTGTGCAAACCGGCAACTATATGGCCTGACTCATTTTATGGAACCTTCTCAATTTCTCTATGAAATCGATCCATCCGCGATCCGGATTCTCGGAACTGTTCCACCCTATTTCATAAAACGCCGAAAGGAATTTCGAGATGAGAAATGAAATTCCCAGATTTTAATTATACACCATTCCGGTTAAAAACCGGATATGCCAAAAATGAGTTTGAGGTCTGTCCCCATGTAATTATATAT
>BOBG01000362.1 GCA_026002265.1 Spirochaetia bacterium | reverse complement strand
GTTTTAGCATTCCCTGCACAGTGCCGTCCTCACCGAATGGTCCGTGCAGTATTGGGAAAATCACATCGACAGCCGGCACAGAATCCAGAGTATGGACATCTGCCGGTGCGATTCCATGTTCAGGAAGCAGCGTTACCGGAGTCCCTGTGCTATCAACCGGAAAACGCGTTAGACCGGCAGTTTCATTAAGTAAGTTTTTATGCTGACTTAAAAACCATGTACCGGATTTATCAATGCCAATGAGAACCGGTTCATACTTTTCCCGGTCAAGCGCATCAAAAATATTTTTTGCAGATTGAAGCGACACTTCATGTTCCGCGGATTTACCGCCATACAGGATGCCGATTTTAATTTTTTTCATAAAAAGAGTATAATTAGACTATATAATTCCGGCAAGCCGGTATTCATTTGGTTCTACAGGCTCACCAATCAACTCATCAAACGGGTGTCGAAACGACACCCTAATCTTGACACAATTAACGCGGCATTATATTAATGGAGTTATTACAAAAAATGATGTCCGGACAATAACGCTCACGGCGCTTGTTGATACCGGTGCAAGGTATGGACCCGAGGAAGAGCAGACGGCTCACCCCTTAATAAGGGTAGGATCCGGATTTTTTTGCAAACAATGAACAACAAGCAGAGCGGCTTGTTTAAGTTCAGAAACCATAGTCCGATTCAAGATAGTAAGCCGGTAAATAGCTGATTCAATAATTGCATAAAGCATATCGTCAGCATCTTTTACGGTAACCGGCACTAATTCTCCAGACTCAATTCCTTCAATTATCATTGATGCAAGGATATGCCGAAGCCGAATCGTCCGGCGGTGAACTTTTTTTTCCAAATTTGAATCTGTTTTTGAAAGGTAGCGTAAATAATCAAGTACTACAATGAGCAGCCGGCGGTTTTCAGCAAGCTGGTCAATGATCATACATAAAACTGCAATAATCTTTTTCGCACTGCCTACGGATAAATTATTCCGGATAACCATAATATCATGTTCAACAGTACTCAAGAGCTGCCGGATACTATAATTAAATATATCTTTTTTATTTTTAAAATAGACATA
>BOBG01000361.1 GCA_026002265.1 Spirochaetia bacterium | reverse complement strand
ATCCGGAAGCTGCACTTGAGCGGATCCGGGACCGTCCTCAAAAAGATCTCTATGAATACATTGGAATGCAAACAAGGGTCATTGACCGGTATAAAAAACTCATTCCCCGGTATAAATATGCGGGCTGTCATGTAGAAATTCTCGATGCATTGGAGAGTCCGGAAAAAATTGCAGAAAAAATTTTAAAAACACTGAAATCAATCATGAAAATTTAAAAAGTGCCGGAATGAAGAGTGCTACGAATATGAGGATATGGTCCACTAATAGCACGAATGAATATGTGTATTTAATATTCTCTTATTCGTGACATTCGTGGACTCCTCTAAGCCTTTCATGGGTTAATCCCCGCGTGCAATTTCCAGAATCAACTCGACTTCACCTTTGGAATACTTCACAGCCCGGGCGATCTCGTCAATACTCCAGCCTTGCTGGGATAATTTTATAATAGTTTCCCGGACTCCGAGCGGCGGCGCGCCTTTTTCCCGGGGTGACGGCCGTCCAATACCGTCCCCGCTGGCATCTTTCATAATCGAACCGGCTAATTTAACTTGTTCCTGAGCCTGCCGGTACAAGGTTTCGAGCTGCGTTTCTGTCCGGGCAAGCCATTCGCGCGACACTTGCATCCGGTTAATGCGTTCCTCGACATCGCTGAGTGACTCGCTGAGGATGCCCAGTTTATCCGTTGTCTCTTTGACCTCTTCGTATTTGTCCTCAAGGGTTTCGATGGAAACACGCACGGTGCCGAGATTCGTTTCGATGCTCTGCAATTCCCGGTTGATCGATTGAGTTGCCCGCTCCGATTCTTGCAATTCCCGGAAATTCCTGTCGATTCCATCGTTGGTCGATTCAAGAATCTGGTTTTTCTTTTCAATTCTCTGATATTTTTCTTCAGTTTCTTGCAACGCATCAGTCAACTGCCGGATCTGGAGTTGGACAGTCTGCAGCGCATCATCAGACATGGAAATATGATCGAGCTTTTCTTCGATTGCCTTTGAAATTGAAACGAGCCGGTTGAAATCTCCTTCCATCTGCTCAACCCGGTGTTTTTCGGAAAGGAACCGGGTCATTTTTG
>BOBG01000360.1 GCA_026002265.1 Spirochaetia bacterium | reverse complement strand
GCCTTTGTGGCGGCTGTTCTCGGCGGAATCGGCTCGGTTCCGGGCGCAATGCTCGGCGGCTTCATCCTCGGCATCGCGGAGACATTAACCAAGGGTTTTATTTCCTCGCAATATGCCGATGCGATTTCCTTTTCAATTCTCATTATTATTCTTTTGGTCAAGCCGACCGGAATTCTTGGAACAAAAGCCCGTATAAAAGTATAGCGCATCTGTGAGCTACTATTTATATACAACAAAAGAGCTATCGAGGTCTGACCCCTTTGCGGGTGTCGGCACTCACTCTTTTCTACCCCCTCTTTCCTAATGTATACTTGCGTTCAGGGGCTTTTATGGATATTAAGTAGCGCTACGAAATAATGCCGGCTTTTGCACATCCAAAAAAAGTAGTATTGGAAGCGAATTCCAGCTCGTTCAAAAGAACTAATGATCTTGATTAAGACTGAAGAGTAGTGCTTTCGTATAGTGACCGGATCGCTTGGATCAAGAAGATCGATTCAGCCGGACTAGGAGCATCGTTAGTACTGATCAATCGCTTTGATCGCAATGATCGAGAGGCTTGTCAGCATTGATCAAGTGAAAAGAAAAGAGTAAATATGAGATTTGTATTTGCAGATATTACATTGCAATGGAGACTAACGCGGCATCTACCTTTGTGAGCAATCAGGCGGTGTTCCTTCATTTGAAAGATAAGGGTGCTGTGATTTTGAATTTCGCCGGCTCTGCCGGGATCATCGGCTATGTGGGCAAGGCACACTACGCATATCGGTGCGGGCTTCAATCGGGAGTCGTGGGGCGAGGTATTGAATATCAATCTCTTTATTTTGCCCGGTATTATCGCCACGGAGATGACACCGTTTCTCAGCGATGAGAACAGCCCGATCTATAAGGTCGTGGTGCCTCATTGAAAAGAGAAAATTAAGCTACCCCGCATGGAGAAAGGTGAGGACATCGGTGCTGCCATAATTTACCTCGCATTGGATGATAGCAGTTATGTTACAGAGGCTGAATTGGTGATCGATGGCGAGTACGTTATCGAGTAGAGAAGAGTGACAAGAGAGAAAGGCCATGCGGTA
>BOBG01000359.1 GCA_026002265.1 Spirochaetia bacterium | reverse complement strand
ATTGTAATAAGCGATTCTTGCTTTGTCAAGTAAAAAACTGTAAAAAGCAAACTTAAGAGAAAGTGACAAGAGTGAGGAGTCCGAATTATTTAATATGAATCTGACTCATTATCTATAATAATTGCATCAGGCATATTTTGGGAAATTATCCGCTTTATAGGAAAAGTACCGTTACAATCCGCAACGGTACTCGGTACATCTTACTTTATTTTTTTTAGTTTTTGACTCCGGCCCGATGCGGAGGCTTCGTTAATCGCATGCATCACATCGAGTACATGGTAGGCGAGTTTTCCGGATGCCCGGTGCGGCCGCCCTGCAACGATTGATTCAGCCATTTCAGTGATGCCAAGCCCCCGGCTATTTTCGGTGTAACCGGTGATGAGGGGGATTTCTGACCATTCTTTCCCGCCGATCCGCTGGAGGAAAACCGGTCCGCCAAACCAATTCGGGTCAGGAACCCGGAGCGTACCTTCGGTACCGTAAATTTCAATCAATGGAAGGGAATGCGGGCCGCGGATCTCAAAACTCATGATCATGCTGGCGATCACGCCGTTGGCAAAATCCAACGTGCTGGCGATGTGGGTGGGAACTTCGACCTCTATAACCGTGCCGTACAGCGGCTGACTCGTGATGGTACGGGTTTTAACCGGTATGGACGTGGAACCTGAAACCCTCGAAATGGGGCCGAGGAGGGTGACGAGCGCTGTGAGATAATAGGGACCCATGTCAAAAAGCGGTCCCCCGCCGGCTTTGTAATAGAATGCCGGATTTGGATGCCAGCCTTCGGGTCCTGCACTCATCATAAATGCAGTCGCTGCAACCGGTCTTCCGATCCAGCCGTCATCAATGAGTTTACGGCACGTCTGGATGCCGGCTCCGAGAAAGGTATCCGGCGAACATCCGACCCGAACCTTGTTTTCCGTGGCTGTTTTCAGCAATTCCGCAGCTTGTTCACGGGTCATACAGAGGGGTTTTTCGTTGTAAACGTGTTTTCCGGCACGCACCGCATCGAGTGCAACTTGAAAATGCCCCTGCGGAGGAGTCAGATTCAACACAATATCTACATCCGGACTCGCTATGAGCGAAGCCG
>BOBG01000358.1 GCA_026002265.1 Spirochaetia bacterium | reverse complement strand
GTCGTGGATGATCAAAAGGGAATCCGGGATCCCCTTGATATGATCGGAGTCCGTCTCGAAGCTGAAGTACATATCATCACTTGTTCCGTCACCAGCGCGCATAAGCGTGTCGTAAAAATAGTCATATCCATCAACACAATTTCCCCGCGTTGCATACCGGTGAAAACTATCATAAGTACCAATGGTACCAAGAATAAGAGAACCGCCTTTTGGTGCATTCGGATTAACGTAATCGAAATTACTAAAACCGTCTTTATAAAACGGCTCGCCCCGGAGACTGATTGATGTAGCACTGATATAGCCACCGGTACCGGGATATTCAACTCCGGTAGTACCGCGAGATTGAGCAAGCTCATCATTTAATTCAGGAGCCGGCACTTGCGTAGTAACCGGTATGGGATCCGATTCTGTGGATACCGGAGTCACTGAAAGCGATCCAGTATCTTTTTTATTACAACCAATAACCGTAATTCCTAACGTAAGTACCATAACAAGAGTAGACAAAAAAACTAATGATCTAAAAATCCTATGGTTTTTCATATAAAAAGTATATGAAATTGATCGACGAGAATCAAGTAGTTTCAGCCGATTTTTCACAATACTCCTCCGAAAAAAATAGTAGTGTGAATTGATAGTTTTACCAGTTCACGAAAAATTGCGGGTTGTTTGTGAAGTTTTTGCAAACCGAATAAACAAACCTGTTATGCACAGTATGCCCGTACTTTATATTTTGTTCTTCTTAAATTATATTTTCTGCACTAATACCCTTGCAAAACATTTTTTATCTTTTATATAAGGGTAGTATTCCTTATCTTCAATAAGTTTATAGTCCTTTTCTAACAAGCCGTTTAATATCGGGCGTGTAGATATAGCAAATGGTTTTTTATAGTCGTCTGGAATATAACAATTATCCACCAGCAGCATTTTTGAATCGTCATATTTTTTATATTTTTCAGGTATTTCTTTTAACGGAATTATTTTTATATTTTTATATTTTGGCCTGTCTTTTATGGGGATATTTGTATACCAATGCCCTGAAGCATCTACAAGTTGTTTCTTGGGATTTAAAAAATAATCAATTCTATTATAT
>BOBG01000357.1 GCA_026002265.1 Spirochaetia bacterium | reverse complement strand
ACGAAGGTCCGGCTACCGGACATTCTACGCGATTACTCGCGCGCTAAAGTCCAGAATTTGGACATACCACTTTTTCTCGATTGCATCAATTATTTTAATCCTTTTTTGAAAAAAAAATAAATCCGGAAAACCGGTAAAATTCAGATCGAGGTCTGTCCCCGAATATATCATTATATTAAAAAGAAATATAGAGGTCTGTCCCTTTGTGGTTGCATTCTTTCTTATTCGTGTTAATTCGTGACATTCGTGGACCCTATTCGTGATTACAAAAAAAAAGCGGGACCCCGAAGGATCCCACCTTGTTATTCCGTCCGGCTAGCCGGACACCCTACGCGATTACTCGCGCATACTTGAGAGAAATTACGCGCCAGTTGCAGTGGCTACGGTTCCAATCACAATGATTATGTCAAGCGCCGCATCACCGGTTTGCGTGGTGACAGCGAATGTACCGGGCGTGCCTGCTGTTGTTTGTGCAATAAGGTTACCAGCGGCAGCAGCGCTATCTGTTCCAGTGAATGTTGCAGAAAGACCAGTTGCTACAAGGCCGCCAGTACCAGGCCACTTGGCGCCGCCGGTCAATCCGTTTGTACCAGGCGTACCAGTAGATGGATTTGTCAGACCTGAAATTTTTGCACCATTCTTCAATGTAAGGGTTGCTACACTATCTTCCGCGTCTGCCGAAGTCACAACAACTGATGCAGTGCCGGTCTTAAGATATACGTCAACCGCATCAAGTGCCGCTGCGAATGTATCGGCAGTACCAGCGGTAGCGTTACCAAGAGTGATTACCGAATTGACTAATTCAAGTTTTGCACCTGTAGTTGCACCCTTAATACCGTTACTATCAATGGTAACATCTGCTCCGGTTGCTGTTAAGCTACCGGCAGTTGCAATGGTCAAGTCACCTGCAGTAATAGTAGCGCCGGCTCCGAGAGTGAGCGCAAAAGTAGATTTAATGATCAGTTTTTTACCTGAGTCTATCTCTACATCACCAGTAGAGAGTGTCACTGCGGCGCCAATCGCCAGGTCGTCAATAGCGTCGAGGGCGGCGTTAATCTGCGTGGCAGTCTTAGATGCAGCTAAGAAGGTAATGCT
>BOBG01000356.1 GCA_026002265.1 Spirochaetia bacterium | reverse complement strand
GGTACAGGCGCCGGCAAAGAAGCTAAGGCAGATTGCTTGACTGACCAAAAAATAAGATGCTAGACTCATCAAATGCGGAGTATAGCCGTTTTTTTATTTTTAGTCAGCATGATCAGCGGCAACCTGTATGGGGAAAATTTTAGCATGGAACTCGGTTCCGGATTTTTGTGGGGAGGGCGCGGTACGGAACTGGTGTACCGGAATGGTGCAGAGGATATCCGGCTCAGTGAATTGCAATGGAATATACAAGCACTTCCCTACATCTCTTTATATGGGGCATTGACTCCGGAAACAGTCTGGGAAAAAGCTGCTTTCTTTGCAGCGCTACATCTAAAAATAGGAATTCCGGGTCTAAAAAGCACCATGGAGGATCGTGATTGGCAGGAACCTTCCACCGGGCTTTTGACTAATTTTTCTACCCACGATAATTATACTGACAATGCGGTGATCTTTGATCTTGAGGCCGGCGCTACAGTTCCCATCTGGAATATTGTGATCATAAAAGCAACTGCGGGATTTTCGGCCATGCATTTTAAATGGATCGCGCGTGACGGCTATCTTCAGTACGCAACACAAACCGGCGGCGTTTATAATCCCTGGGACGAATCTCTTCCAAAAGTAACATTTACCGGCCCCGCTATAGCATACAAACAAACGTGGCTGGCATGGAACCTCGGTATTGCTGTTTCGATTCCCCTTGACAGTCATTTTTCTATCAGCGCTACCTTCAAGGCAGGTACAGGGATTGTGTGTTGGGATCAAGACGACCACTTTAGCCGGAAATTACAATTCAATGATCGGCTTTTCGGCGGGATTTTTTTAGAACCATGCATAGCGTTATCCTTTACCATTCCGCGATCCGGATATGCTGTTAATCTATACTTTTCGTACCGGACTATCACAGGCGCACGCGGAGACGCATACATAAAAACTACCGGACCTTCAGTCTCCGGTACTACTACAGAAACAAAGAACACCGCAGGAGCCGGTTTTTCAACATTTCTCACCGGTGTATCTTTTGTGATGAAGTTTTAACAAAAAAGCTCATGATTCTTTGCAGTTTCAAGTAATTTGTTTGGCACACGAGTCGTAATGCAG
>BOBG01000355.1 GCA_026002265.1 Spirochaetia bacterium | reverse complement strand
TAATCATTTCTTTTTGTATGCCATTGTCATTAGTAAGAGTAAGGATTCCTCCTGATATTTTATAGTTAAAAGCAATAATGGCGCCTATAAATGCTTTAGGCGAAATAAAAATCTTTATCCCATCAATCCCTATTACTCTCACTAATTATTTGTTCATGTAAACTTTTCTTTAAAAAACTCTTTTCGAAAAGCCATCACTATCTCTCTTCGAGTAACCCGTACTATTGGGAATCCAAATATTAAGCGGATCACCACTATCATCAATCATCATTACCGCCCAATGATAGTTTATTATTCCTGCGTCAGATATTTCACCTGAAAAAATTTCTACTGTTTTGGCTGTGTACCCACCTTGTTCCCTTGTTCCGTCCACAACAACTGTAAATTTATTACCTTCACCAACAATAAACGAACCCGGACCTTCTGAATTCATAGGTCCATTATCCGTTTGCATTGTATAATCTGCGTTAATAGTTAAGGTTTTATTATTTTGCCCAGAAAAGGTAACATATTTATCCCATTGTTTTGTAATGCTTATCCCTGTGGTATTTCTCACTAGCTGCAAAGTCGAAACTAAATATGTTCCCTCTATATTAGGTGGATTTTTGCCTTCATTTATTTCTATACCAAGATCTTCGATTGCTTCTAAAATGTCTAAAGGAATAAGATTTTGAATATCCTCAGTAAGACCTTCTCTTGATCCTTTGCCGGTTGCACAACTAATAATAAACACAACTAACAAAACAACCGAAAACACGCCTTTTTTCATAATTACCTCCTATGGTAAAAAAACAATATTTAGAATTACTTTCATAATCTTTTATACTGATGTTTTAACTTGTTTGCGTTAGCCGCCAGCACGGATGCTGGCGGGCTTTTTGTTTAGTCTGTTTTCTTTTAACCTTGCATTACATTTGAATATTTTTTATTATATTCATCAATAAGTGCATTTTTGTTCTTAAACAGAATATGCAATGCAACAAATGGACCTAATACAATAAGTGAACCAGCTATGAACCATAACACTATAGTTCCGCCGCCTTCCTTAAATTTAAGCCCATATTTTTCTGCATTATCCTGTAGGCGATCCCCCAACATATAC
>BOBG01000354.1 GCA_026002265.1 Spirochaetia bacterium | reverse complement strand
CTCTTCCACCGGTTGAAACTGGAGATCATAGCCATCCCACGGATTTTCACCAGTTTCCTGCGCTGCAAGCCCCACGGTACCGGCCGCCAACACCACAAAAATGAATATATTCCGCACTATGCACCTCATTACCATAGTATATAACCGGTACGCTTGAAAAGCGTAGCACATTGTGGCGTGAAATTCCGGAAATTTGTTCGTAGGATCCGGTTTCCGCGGAGGTCTGACCCCCATTACCCCAACGAGGGTGGTTGTTGAAAATTCCGCCGGAGGTCTGACCCCAGTTATTTCATTGTAACATAAAGAAATACAGAGGTCTGTCCCCAAAATTCGATCAGCTCCGGCCGGATTCCATTGATTTTTTCTTTTTCTTATGATAAAATGGCATCATGATCTTTCCTCTTGAAGAACTAGTTGAATATAAAGGCAGTATGTACGAAATTACAGTTGCCGCATCACGGCGTTCCTATCAACTTTCCAAACTTTTGGATCCTCGTGTTGATAAAAATGCCGGTAAGGTTGTTTCGCTCGCAGCACAGCAGTTGTTTCAAGGAGAAGTGGAATTCAGCCTCGAGTCGTGATCCTGTGCGGCCCGACTGCATCCGGAAAAACCGATTTAATCGAAAAAACATTCCGGAATGGCGGAGCAGAAGTGGTGTCAGCCGATTCGATGCAAGTCTACCGGGGATTAAATATCGGCACTGCAAAGCCGGCACCCTCACTCCGCGCCCTTATTCCGCACTATCTCATTGATATATGCGATCCGGATGAACAATGGACTGTCGGTGATTTTGTACAACGCTCCACGGAAATCTGCAACGACATCATCACACGGGGTTTGGTTCCGGTTGTTTCAGGCGGAACCGGTTTTTATATAAAGCATTTTGTGTGCGGTTTACCGGAAACCCCGCCCTCTGATGCTGAAACCCGGCTGAACCTCCGGGAAGAAGTGAAAAAAAAAGGTATTGAGCCTTTACTCAAGGAATTAGAAGCTATTGATCCGGTAAGTGCAAGCCGGATTCACCGGAATAATACACAACGGCTGCTCCGTGCGCTCGAAGTTGGGCGGATAACTGGAAAACCTTTAAGTTCTTACATAAGTTCCGGC
>BOBG01000353.1 GCA_026002265.1 Spirochaetia bacterium | reverse complement strand
GATCGATAGCTTTATCCGGCAAGAATCTGGCTGTTATGTACCGGTCAGAAAGGGTTGCAGCCGCGACCAATGCCTCATCCTTGATCCGGACGCCATGATGTACTTCGTAACGTTCTTTGAGTCCGCGTAGAATCGCAATGGTGTCAGAAACAGATGGCGGAGCTGTATAAACTTGCTGAAACCGGCGCTCAAACGCAGCATCTTTCTCAATATGCTTCCGGTATTCGTCAAGCGTGGTCGCACCGATGCACCGAAGTTCGCCGCGGGCAAGAGCCGGCTTGAGAAGATTTGACGCATCAGTCGCACCTTCAGCCGCGCCGGCTCCGATCAAGGTGTGCAATTCGTCAATAAAGAGAATGATATTTCCTTCTGCAGATTGTACTTCGTTGATCACTGCCTTGAGGCGTTCCTCAAACTCGCCCCGGAATTTTGCACCGGCCACCAGCGCACCGAGATCAAGCGACAGTAATTTCTTTCCGGCAAGACTCTCCGGCACATCCCCGGCAACGATCCGCCGCGCAAGCCCTTCGACAATGGCAGTTTTTCCAACACCCGGTTCCCCAATCAACACCGGATTATTTTTTGTCCGGCGGGAAAGTACCTGCATCACACGCCGAATCTCCTCATCACGGCCGATAACCGGATCCAATTTTTCCTGACGAGCAAGCGCGGTCAGATCCCGGCAGTACTTATCAAGTACTTGGTACTTTGCCTCTGGATCCTGATCCTTGACTTGTGCATTACCCCGGACTGAAGGAAGTGCTTTCAGAATTGTCTGTTTTGTGATACCGGATTTTTTGAGCAGATCCCCGACTTTTCCCTCTGAACCGGCAAATGCAATAAGGATATGCTCGGTCGAAATATACGAATCCTTGAGCGCAACTGCCTCCGGTTCCGACTTGGCGAGAATTTTGGAAAGAGCCGGCGATTGGTAAAGCTGTGCACCTTCGCCATATACACGGGGAAGCCCCGCAAGAAGGGACTCTGCTTCTTTAAGCAATAATGCCGGATCTGCACCGATGCTTTTGATAAGCGGTATAATAATTCCTTCCTGTTGCTGGAGAAGTGCAAGGAGAAGATGGACCGGTTCTTGTTGAGAGTGATCGTT
>BOBG01000352.1 GCA_026002265.1 Spirochaetia bacterium | reverse complement strand
AAAGTCATGATTCTCCTACAGCTTTTTGCTGAATTTTTCAAAATCGGTCTTTTTGCAGTCGGCGGCGGGCTGGCGACTCTACCTTTTCTCTCTGAATTAGCGCTTCGTACCGGCTGGTTCAGCCTTGAGGACATTGCGATGATGCTCGCGGTTTCAGAATCCACGCCGGGTGCTATCGGTGTCAATATGGCGACTTACACCGGCTTTAACGTTGCGCGAATTCCGGGGGGTCTATGTGCAACCTTTGGTTTGGTCCTTCCTTCGATCATTGTTATCATCATCATTGCCCGGATTCTCAACACGTTTAAAGAAAGCGCCATCGTAAAAGCTATTTTTTCCGGTTTGCGTCCGGCAGCGACTGGGTTGATTGCAGCAGCCGGCGTAGGGGTTTTACGGATTGCTCTCATCCGGAAAAGTGCTGCCCCATGGTTCCAATGGATTCACTGGCAGGGAGTGATCCTTTTTGCGGTACTTGCGGTACTTATGTTCACAGTAAAAAAAATCCATCCGGTTTGTTATATTGCCATTGCCGCGCTTGTGGGAATTATTTTGCAGTGGTGACCGCTCGAATTTTGGGGACAGACCTCCATATCTCTTTTTAACAAATAAAATTATGAAAAAGCCCACTGGCTATGGAAGCAAAACAGCGGGCGGTACAACCGTCTTTATTTATACTTGGCAAAACGGGCGGAACGGAACGACCGGGTGTCCGGCACCTGGTATTTAGCAACCGATTTGTTTACATTTTTAATCCGGTCGGCCGGCGCTGGGTGCGTTTTGTTAAATCCCCCCGGATGATTCTTTTGATCCCGGTTGAGAACCTGCAAAACATCGAGCATACTCGGCGGATAGTAGCCGGCTGAAGCTAGCAACGAAAGCGCTTCAGTATCAGCCTCATACTCCTGCTGTTGAGAATAACCATTGACAAACAGCGTTTTCGTGATTTCCTGCACGACATCTTTAAAACCTGAAACATCACGAGAAATTCCCAACCCGTCAGCGGCAATCGCAGCAGACTCCGTTACTATTTCACCGACTGCCGCAGAACGTTTTGCACTGTTTATAACTTTCATCGCGTGCTTGAGCTGAATGTGTGCAACTTCGTGTGCAATG
>BOBG01000351.1 GCA_026002265.1 Spirochaetia bacterium | reverse complement strand
AAGCCACTTAGTCCACAGATTCAAGCAGGAGCTTCAGCTTTTACTATAGCTAAAAATTCCGCACCGGAACCAACGGTAAAGACACCGGAAAAAAAGCAATCTCAGCGGATTGTTGCAGTACATGATCAGCGCTCACAGCCACTTCCTGAGAATCAGCCGGCGCGGATTGTTTCTGAGCCGAATGTTGTTGAATTACACACGGATCTGAGCCGGAATCTTATGGAAGAGCCGGAATCTGCCGATAAATATCGACCGGAACAGCGTTTTGAGGATCTGTTAGCCCGGAATTTACGACAGGATCTTTCAGAATCTATTGTACAAAAAGCTGAAGTTTTCCTTCGCGACGCCGGAGCCGGCACTGTGCGTCTGTCTTTGTACCCGGAATCGCTCGGAAAGGTAAAGGTAAACCTTTCAATGGTCGAAAATAGAATTACGGGTCATATTATTGTGGAGAGTCCGGAGGCATTGCGGGCTTTTGAGCGTGAAGTTCATTCTTTGGAACAGGCTTTTAGGGACTCCGGCTTCCAGACTGCGAATTTGAGTACGAGTCTGGCTGGCGGTAATGGGCAGGGCGCGCAGCAGAGCGATCAACCGGAATCGCAATTTTTTTCGAGCCGTGTGGCTGAGATACAGTATAATGCAGATGAACCGGCGGCTGCCGATTCACAGATCAATATGCTGGCTTAATGGGGAATTTATGGAACTGCAATCAATTTTGAGTCCAAAGGAACAGGCGCAGATCGCGGCTGAAGTGGATACCTTCAACAAAACAATTAATCAAGGAAGGAATCCTCAACAGAGTCTTGGAAAAGATGATTTTCTTAAGATTCTGATCACCCAGCTTTCTTACCAGGATCCGACCGCGCCGATGGAAGACAGGGAATTCATCGCGCAGATGGCGCAATTTTCATCATTGGAACAGATGACGAGTATGGCCGGCGATTTTGCGAAATTACAAACGATGTTTGCCGGCAGTGAAGCAGTCAGTGCGCTCGGTAAACAAGTTGAAATAGTTAAAGGCGAACAAGTTATCGCCGGAACGGTTGATGCGGTCACTCGGGGGGCCGCGCCGGAAATTTTAGTCAATGGGCAATACTACTTGTGGGAACAGGTGAGTA
>BOBG01000350.1 GCA_026002265.1 Spirochaetia bacterium | reverse complement strand
GGCACTGATTTATCTGCAAATATGACGAGAACCGCGGCAGCAATTACTCAGATAACTGCAAATATACAAAACATTAAGAGCCGGGTCATTAATCAATCTGCTAGTGTAACTGAAACTAATATCACAATGGAACAAATTAATGGTGAAATAAATCAATTAAATACACATATTGAAAGTCAAAGTTCCAGTGTTTCTCAGTCTTCATCCGCGGTTGAGGAAATGCTTGCAAATATTCAATCGGTTACACAAACCCTTATCCGGAATGCACAAAATGTCAATGAATTGGCTAATGCATCTGATGTGGGACGGAGCGGGCTGCAAGAAGTTTCCATGGATATCCGGGAAATCGCCCGGGAATCCGAGGGATTATTGGAAATCAATGCAGTTATGGAAAATATCGCCAGTCAAACCAATTTGCTTTCTATGAATGCTGCGATTGAAGCGGCTCATGCAGGCGAGGCTGGCAAAGGTTTTGCCGTGGTTGCAGACGAAATCCGGAAACTTTCCGATGATTCCAGTGAACAATCCAAGACGATTGGTACTGTTTTGAAAAAAATCAAGGATTCCATTGACAAAATAACCCGCTCGACCGAGGAAGTGTTGGATAAATTCGAAGCCATTGATTCCGGTGTGAAGACCGTTTCTTTGCAGGAGGAACACATCCGTAACGCTATGGAGGAGCAGAATACCGGCAGTCAGCAGATTCTTGAGGCTATCAGCCAGCTAAATAACACAACTGAGAAAGTTAAAGATGGTTCCACCGAGATGCTAGAAGGCTCTAAACAAGTCATTCAGGAAAGTACTCACCTTAGCAATGCAACTCAGGAGATTGAAAATGGCATGAATGAAATGGCAATCGGTGCGGACCGGATCAACCTTGCAGTCAATCAGGTCAACGCTTTGAGTTCAACAAATCGTGATTACATAGATATTTTAGTTCAGGAAGTTGCCCGTTTTAAAGTGGAATAAAATACTAAAATAAATTATGAGGGGGTGTACTCCCCCTGCCACTATCTCGACAGGTTCGATAACCGGGCATCGAGCCTGTCGAGATGCCGGCACCCCCCTCCTAACTGAAAGCGCTCCCTGAGCTTGCCGAAGGCGTTCCCTGAGCCTGTCGAAGGG
>BOBG01000349.1 GCA_026002265.1 Spirochaetia bacterium | reverse complement strand
GGCAAAAAAGGTGCAGATGTTGTCCAAAAAAATTACAACACGGTCGATGCGGCGCTTTCCGCGGTTGAGCAGGTAAAATACCCGGATCACACCGAGGGCGACGTTCACATGAAAAAGCCCTTTGCGACTGCGGCGAATCCGTGGATTCAGGAAGTGCTTGGAGGAATGTCGATTCAGGAAGGTGATAAACTGCCGGTTTCAAAAATTCCGGCTGACGGTACCTTTCCGACCGCAACCACTCAGTATGAAAAACGCGGTGTTGCAGAGCGTGTCCCCAGTTGGGATCCGGCGCTGTGTATCCAGTGCGGAAACTGTTCCGTGGTTTGTTCTCACGCTTGTATCCGGATGAAGAATTTGACCGATGAGCAATCCGCGGCCGCGCCAGCCGGTTTCAAAACGGTTGACATTAAGCCGAAAGCTGTTGCCGGTCAAAAAACTACGCTTGTTATCGCGTGCGAAGACTGCATGGAGTGCGGTGTTTGTCTCAATGTGTGTCCGATGTCAAAAGATCCGGCAAAACCGCAGGCTCTTTCATGGAAATCCTACGCGGATGATCCGGCATATCATGCTGAACAAATTAAAGTTTGGGATTATTTCCAAAGTCTGCCGGAAGTTCCGGCCAAAACGCTCAATCTCAGTACTGCGAAAGGACTCGCCTACACCCGGCCCTTGTTTGAATTCTCCGGTGCCTGCGGCGGGTGCGGTGAAACTCCTTATGTCAAAATCCTTTCTCAACTCTTCGGGGACCGGGCAGTCATCGCGAATGCCACAGGCTGTTCCTCGATTTACGGCGGAAACCTCCCCACGACTCCCTATGCGCAGCGTGCAGACGGCCGGGGACCGGTGTGGTCAAATTCCTTGTTTGAAGACGCTGCCGAATTTGGCTTGGGTATGCGCCTCACGAGCGACAAGCTCGCGGAACACGCGAAGGAAATTGCAGTACAGGCAAAATCAGCCGGAATCGCGGTCGAACTGATCGACAAGATTCTCGCAAATCCCCAAACAGACGATGCCGGAATCGAAGCGCAGCGTGCGTTGGTTGACGAACTGAAAGGCGCGCTCCATCATTGCGGTGATCCGGTGGGGAAATTGCTCAAATCCCTCGCTGACCATTTCATCAAACGCTCCGTGTGGA
>BOBG01000348.1 GCA_026002265.1 Spirochaetia bacterium | reverse complement strand
CCGGAATAGCTCCTGACCGGGCGCACGCAACCGGTACACCGGAGGCAAAAGCTTCCAAAATACCCATGGCGAATCCTTCGTACTGAGCCGGAATCACTACAATATCTGCACCTGCATAGAGTTCCGGTAAATATTTCGTAGGAAAATGCCCAGTAAAAAAAATATCATTCCGGTATGCAGATTCAGATGCGATTTTTTTTAACTCCTTTGCCCCATAACTGTCCGCGCCTGCAAGCACGAGCCGGTGCGGATAATGAGTACGGTTTTTGAATATATCAAAGGCCTGAATTAAACGGGCATGGTTTTTGGTTGGATGTTCAAGCCGTGTAGAGTAAAGAATATACGGACGCCGGAAACTAAACGGTTGAATCAGTACAACACTCTCCTCGTTCCGGGACCGCGGATAAAATACACCGGTATCGATTCCATGAAACACAACATCAATCTTTGATTCTTTTACACCAGCCATTTCGATGAGGCCTGTTTTAACCCATTCACTTGGGGCAATGATTCGGTCAAGGCGCCGGAGCGCATTTGGAAGAATCAACCGTATCAATGTCCCGAGTTGCTCCCTTTTTTTCTGGCTTTCCCAGTAAGCAGAAATATCATGCACTACCCCAATACTAGGGCATGGAGACGACATAGGCACGCGCCGGTGCGCGGCCGGAAAAAAACAAGCATTGTAGGCACGTTTCTTGGCAAAATCCGGATATTTAAAATGGTGCCAGAGTGCATTGACTGTTTCCCCGTTAATGGGGCATTGCGCGATGAATTCCCATTTTTGGGCATCTTCGCCATAGGCAAAACGCTCAAATTCCCAGCCGAACAGCTCGTATAAATCACCGGAAGGAGGAATCCGCTTGAGAATATTGCATAAATAAGTGCCCGTTTCCGATTCTTCACCATCGCATGCAAAGGTGTCGACTCCTATTTTCATCACCCCTCCAGCGCTTGTACACGGGCATACCACAGGCGCAAGACTAGTTTAGTATATTGATGAATGTGTTTCAAGAAGAAGACCGTCCCCCCAACGGGGGTGCTTCTAGTAAGAATTTCATGAGGGGGTGTCTTCCCCCTGCCTCTATCACGACAGGCTCGATACCCGGGCATCGAGCCTGTCGTGATGCCGGCACCCCCCTCGTA
>BOBG01000347.1 GCA_026002265.1 Spirochaetia bacterium | reverse complement strand
CATTATAATAGAAAAGCTTTGCCCAAATTCCGGTGTGATCAAAAAGTGAAAATTGTTATCCATAATACAAAAATTGTGAAGCTCAAATTTGTAATTTTTTTTGGTTTTCGCTTCCTCGATCACTTTTAGGAACATCTCCTTGTCTTCATCATCTTGCAAATCAAAAGCCTTCCGGTTGATCTCCGAAGCTACATGATATGTTTTTCCTTTGCTCGTATCTCCACGTTCTGGACGTGCCATAAACTCCTCCTTGGCAGCATTGTGCAGTCAAAGAAAGTACGGATCGAACTAATAGTTTTGATTCAGTTTGCCGGAATTTTTTAAAATTTTGGGGACAGACCTCCAGTATCTTTTTTCAATATATGCAGTTACAAAGGGACAGACCTCGATCTGGAATTTGGAATTATACTCTATTGTTCCCTTTACTTTTTTACGGAAAATGTATATACTGCCACGTATGAGTGATTATTCAGCCCAAAATATTCAGGTTCTCAAGGGCTTGGAAGCAGTCCGGAAACGTCCTTCAATGTATATCGGCAGCACCGGAATCGATGGACTCCACCACTTGGTGTTTGAAGTTGTTGACAATTCTATTGATGAAGCGTTGCAGGGTTTTTGCGATACGATCCGAGTTGTGCTTGAGCCTGACAATGTGGTCCGGGTTGAAGACAATGGACGCGGTATTCCGGTTGACATCCATGAAGAAGAGCAGGTGAGTGCGCTTGAGTTGGTCATGACTCGGCTCCATGCGGGCGGTAAATTTGACAAAAAATCTTACAAAGTTTCCGGCGGGCTACATGGAGTCGGTGTTTCAGTGGTGAATGCGCTTGCCGAATGGTGCGAAGCGACTATTTCTAGTGAAGGTGCGATTCATACTCAAGTCTACCGGATCGGTATTCCGGAATCTCCTACGCACCAAACTGGAACAACTGATAAACGCGGTACCATGATCCGGTTTAAGGCAGATTCAAGTATTTTTGAAACAGTTACGTACAATTTTGACGCCTTGTCAAACCGTTTCCGGGAATTGGCCTTTCTCAATAAAGGTTTAACGATTTCTATCCGAGATGAGCGTACTGATCAGCCGAAAAGCAATGAATTTCATTTCGAGGGCGGGCTCCGGAGTTTTATTGAATATTTAAATGAAGGAAA
>BOBG01000346.1 GCA_026002265.1 Spirochaetia bacterium | reverse complement strand
CACTGTTACAAGAACAGAAACGACAGAAAAAAATAGAGAGAGGACAGCAAAATATAGCGTTATCAAATGCTTTAAAACAAAGATTAAAAACATTATTCCATATAGGTACACCACCAAAAAATACGCTTAATACTAATACTGGTTATGAAATAGATAATTTAGATGAAAAATTATCCGCTTGGATGACATTGAAGACAGATTTAGATAATGCTGCTAGTAATAAAGATTATGCAAAAGTAATCCAAGTTGCATATCAAATACTTGCACTAGATAAAGAAGCAAAATCTATCGGTATTTTTATCCCCTTTATTGAGGAACATCTTTCAAATGCTTATATGTCGCTTGGTGATAAAGATAGATCAATAAAGCATTTAAAAAATGCTATTGACGCATATAAAGAATGGCGTACTACTCATAAGCTAAACAACCCTGGCGATTTTCTTAACAATATAGAAGAACTAGAGATAAAACTTAACAATATGAACGGTGGAGATAAAAGAGAACACACTCTCCTCTCTGCGCCAATACCTGTAAGTCCAAACATCATGACAGCGGAAAAACCGGAACATAAAATTGCTATAGGAAAGTGTGTACGCTGCGGAAAAGGCGGATTATTCCACAACGTAAATCGTGATGGCCATTGTGCTGACTGCGAACGAATCATTGTATTGGAAAACGAAAAGCGAGAATTACAACAGGCTACTGGCGAGCTTAAATTCGCTTATGAAAACCAAAAGAAATTATACAACGATATGAAGGAGAACCGCGAGAAATTCTATAACGAGATTGCCGGGCAGGCGAAAAAAGACGCGCTAAAAGAAGTCGAGCATGAAATCGTAAAAAAGAATCAAGAACTTACGTCTATTCAGCATACTATCGATGAGAAACAAAAAACCTTCAAAGATGCTATGGAAGACTTAAATAAATCGCAAAGATCCGTTTCACTTAACGCCAATAAACTCCTGAAGGCTCAATCTCTGTTTAAGAGTATCCAATACTCGGTCAAAAAATATTTTGACGATGAAACGCAGGACTATAAAGTAGACGAAGATATGATAAATGAGGCTGATGAGCTACTCTCCACAACAGTAAAACTTAAACTAAATCTCATGGACATCAGGGAACTCAGAAAGCGTTACACTCTGAATAGCAAGGTCGTCAA
>BOBG01000345.1 GCA_026002265.1 Spirochaetia bacterium | reverse complement strand
AGCGGCACAAAGTGGACAATCGTGCTCAGATCCGTTTCAACAGAAGGCAATATAACGCTTTCAATAAAGAAAGCCGGTATAGAAACCGGAGCTAAAACGGTAGCTGTCTATAAAAAACCGGCCACCGGTAAAAATTTTGAAGATGTACACTATAAAGGCGGGAGCACTGACAGAGATCTTATGGACATCTTTATTCCAACTGGAGATGTTATCAATAAACCTATTAATGCAATCATAGAGATTCACGGTGGCGCTTTAATAGAAGGCAATAAAGGAGGATATTGGCCGCATATTGATACTTACAAAGATAAATTCATTGTTGCAAGAATGAACTATCGGTATGTGTCCAATGAAGCTATCGCTACCGATTTTCCTTCATTATATACTGGTGAAGATGTAAATGTTCTTGGTATTGTTCAAGATATTCGAGCTGCAATAGCTTACTTGGAACAAACTGCAACAGAGCAGGGCGTTTTCATCAACAAACTTATAGTTATGGGTGGTTCTGCGGGCGCGCATTTAACACTGATGTATTCGTACAAAGAAAATATTGAGAATCCTCTAATACCGGTTGCGTTCTGTATCAGTTTTTCAGGTCCCACGGATTTTACGGATGTCGGTTATTGGGGTACAGATTTAGTACCTTCTATAACAGACGAAGCAGAAACTCTTGCTGTACTTGGTACGATGTACACCGGATCTCCTATGCAAGCGTCGGACCTTGCAGGTTTTAATACCGGTAACTTGCGTTCAGACATACGTGACAAGTTTCTCGAAAGCTCTCCGAAAACATATATCACCAACAAGGTACCGCCGACAATTATCGTACACAGTCAAGATGATGCCATAGTTCCATTCTCCAATGCCACCTATTTACATGGTCGGCTAGAGGGGTTAGGAGTACCGAATACCTTCATTGATACAGACGGCCTAGGTCATGGTCTCGGCGCAGGACTACCAGCGGAGTATTTGGATAGTACGTTGGAGCCAAGGGTGATTGCAGCAATGAACAAGTATATTGATCTGTACTGTAATTGATTGATTCAACCGGGCGCTTATTGCTGCCCGGAATCTTTCACAAAGGTGAGAATTTCTTCAAAACTCAATCCGGATTGATCACTGCGCTTTTCCAGATTCCTTATTGTGTAGGATTCTGTGCCGA
>BOBG01000344.1 GCA_026002265.1 Spirochaetia bacterium | reverse complement strand
GGCAAACTCCGGGATTTACCGGAATTCCGGGATATTCAGCGGCGGATTCTCAGTCTGAATCGGGAGTTGGAATCTGCGCTCGGATCCTATATGCAAACTGAGGAAAGCCGCCGGATGCTGCAATCGAATCATAAAAAACTGAATCACCTGTGTCCAGCGTCCGGCTGTCCTGGCCATATTCCAGAAGTAATTGTCCAGAAAGGATATAAATAAATTCCTCGCCTTCGTGGGTCGATTTTGACTGCTCCGCGGCCGGATCAATATCAACAATAAACGGTTCCATGTGCCGGCCCGACTTATCAGCGGCCAGCGCCTTAAAGCTGAGTCCGGGGTGAGAGGAAGTACCAACCGGATGATCGGGGCGCCCCGTTACAAAACGCTCGGATTCCCCAGCCGCACCAGCCCGGGTAATAACCGGACCCAATGCCTCATGATCGTCAAGCAAGGTTCCAAGCCGAACCCCTAGGGCGCGGGATATTTTCAAAAGCGGCGCCAGATCGGGAATCGTTCCAGACTCGATCCGTTCTATCAATTCAACATTTAAACCACTCCGTTCAGACAAGGTTTTCCGGTCAATGTTGTAGGTTTTACACAATGCGACAATATGCTCGCCAGGTGTCATGGCAACCCCTTTTTTTTAATATATTTAATATAAATATACTGGATTCTGGCAGAGTATTCAATACTTTTCCTTCCTTTTTCACGGTCAACGCCGGAAAAATAATTGATGAGACTATCCGAGTTATTTTTGTTGAAAATTTCTCCGGAATGTAGTTGATTTTGTGGGTAAAGTGCCGGATTAGGGACGAGGGTCTGTCCCCAGTAGCCGGTGCCACGGCAGCCGCTCCAACACCCACTCCGGCGCAGCCTTCACTATACGGGTAATCCCTTGCTGGTGGTGGTACAACCCACCCCACAGCCAATCTTCTGCTCTCTCGACGATGCTTGCTTTTACCGGATTCTGATCAATGTAATTATAGACTGTTATAAAATCCTCATCGTCTATAATTTCCCGGGAAAAGAATCGATCACCCCATAGATGTCCGGTTTTTCCATATTTATGATTCCACCGGATTGCAAGGACCATTTTGATCCATTTCATTATAACGGATAGGCTTTGCCCAAGTTCCGGTGTGATCAAAAAGTGGAAATGATTATCCATGATGCAGAAGT
>BOBG01000343.1 GCA_026002265.1 Spirochaetia bacterium | reverse complement strand
ATTTGTTGAGACAGCCGCGAAAGACGGTGTTGATATTTTCCGGATCTTTGATGCGCTTAACGATCCCCGGAATTTTAAGGCTGCAACAGACGCTGCAAAAAAAACCGGCAAGCATATTCAGGCCGCAATCTCCTATGCGAGAACGCCCTTCCACACTCGCGAAAAATATGTTGAACTTGCCAAAAAATATGTTGAAATCGGTGCGGATTCATTATGTATTAAGGATATGGCCGGCTTGCTCAAGCCCTACGAAGCTTTTGAATTGGTAAAAGCTCTCAAAAAAGCGGTCCAGATTCCTATTGAAATTCATACTCATGCAACAACCGGAATGTCAGTTGCAACACTCGCCAAGTCGGCTGAAGCCGGCGCTGAGATTTTGGACACAGTAATTTCTTCCCTTTCAATGGGTACGAGTCACAGCCCTACTGAAACGATGGTGGAAATTTTCAAAGGAACACCTTACGACACCGGCCTCGATTCCGAACTGCTTCTCGAAATTGCCGCATATTTCCGGGATGTCCGGAAGAATTACAAGAAATTTGAGTCGAGTTTCCTTGGTGCGGATACCCGTATCCTCGTGTCGCAGGTTCCCGGCGGAATGCTGTCGAATTTGGAAAGTCAGCTCAAAGAGCAAGGTGCGTCAAACAAAATGGATGATGTACTCAAAGAAATTGCGATTGTACAGAAGGATTTCGGCTACCCGTCTCTAGTTACTCCGACCAGCCAAATCGTTGGTACGCAAGCGGTTTTCAATGTACTTTTTGGCCGGTACAGTAAACTCACCGGCGAGTCAATGGATTTGCTGGCTGGTAAGTACGGCGCGTGCCCGGCTCCCAAAAATCCAGATGTTGTTCAAAAGGCATTGGACGGACTCAAACTCGATAAAGAAGTCACCAAGCGGCCGGCTGACGACATTCCCAATGAGTACGCAAAGCTTGAAGAGGAAACAAAAAAAATCCTCGGCTCCGGCGATCCTTCGGTGGAAGATGTGCTCACTTATGCAATGTTTCCAAAAGTCGCGTCTGATTTCTTCAAAAAACGAAACGAGGGACCGGTTGTATTTAAGGCAGAGCCGGAAACTCCAGCCGTACCAAAACCCACGGCTCCCGCAAAATCAAATCAGCCGGAACGCTATACTATTTCTGTCAACGGTGTGAATTACGATGTCGTGGTTGCAC
>BOBG01000342.1 GCA_026002265.1 Spirochaetia bacterium | reverse complement strand
GCTCCAACGGAGGAAAGCTGGATCTCTATGCAACGACTGAACATCGGCTAAAATTATTTGATACTGCCGTTGGCATAGGATTTTTTACCATACACGTCAAATCCAAAATGGAGCCTTGCATTCTCATTTCCCGCTGTCGCACCAAACTCTGTTCCAAACACAAAAGATCCGCCGATATCAAATAATTTTAGCCGATGTTCAGTCGTTGCATAGAGATCCAGCTTTCCTCCGTTGGAGCCGTAACTCAATAAATTAGAAGGTAAGTAGGTTGGATCGTAAGTATCCGGAATCATGGAACCTACTGCAAAACTTGCTATAAGAGTTATTGGGAAACCTCTGATGAAATTGAGTCCAACACCCGCGTTCAATTCAAAGGTATTAATGTAAGATTCATTTGGACTAGAATCAACTCTTTGCTCATATTTTCTGCGATCAAGGTACACTTTGAATCCAACATCAAAGGGAACTGATTCAATCGCGTCAACTCTGACTGCTGCTTCAATCCGCGAAGCATAATTTCCATCGTAGCCCTTATCTTCTGTTGCTGTCCATGCTCCGAGGGTGGAATCCGAGTTTCCTGAAACACCGACGAAACCTACTCGTGCGAGAAAATAATCTTCATATTCATAAGCTGCTACCACTTGGAGAGCTGAGTATACATCTCCCAAGCTTCCCTCTCCAGCCTTATTGTTATATGTCCCCACATATCTTCCTGTACTATCACTATACGAGACATATCCTCCAGGACTAAAAACCAAACCGAAGAAAAGTCCTTCGATAGGAGTTACTTCAAGGAGCACACCGCCGGCGGGAGTGTCAAACCGGCTGAAGATACCACCTTCACCATTAACTTTCGACCCGGCGTAATTGTCAGCAAAATTTTCTACTCCATAAGCACCCCGGTAGGTACCGATTTCAAACCGGCCTACATTCAGTTTAAGTATATTAAGCGGCTTCCACCATGCATAGGCGTTTCCATTAAATGCATAAGCAGTTCCTGTAATATCGAATTTTATGTCAGCCTTTGCACCGAAGAGAGTCGATTTATACTCTGCCCCAAAGTTTAAACCACCAGTCATGCCGGAGCGTGTTCCATTCTCACCGTATAAGGGTAGAAACGTTAAATCTCCCGATGCGTTCCATGATGGCCAATCAGCAAAAAGCGCCGCGGCACTTAC
>BOBG01000341.1 GCA_026002265.1 Spirochaetia bacterium | reverse complement strand
CTCAAATATGATGCGAGCTGTGGGTGATAGCCGGACTCCGCTCTATTTTTTGATGATCGCATGTGTGATCAATGTTCTAATGGATTTTATGTTTATTCTTGTTTTTCATACTGGTGTGGAAGGAGCGGCGATTGCGACTGTAATTTCGCAATTTCTGTCCGGAATATTTTGCATTCCGGTTATTGCAAAAAAAATACCGATTCTCCGGATCCGTGCGGAACATTTCCGGAATATTACGATGGCTGATTTCATTGCACACCTTAGAGTTGCTTTCCCAATGGGCTTCCAAATGAGTATTATCGCAATTGGTACAGTTACGGTACAGTTTGCGCTGAATAGACTCGGTACTATTGCTGTGGCTGCATTTACCGCGGGGCAGCGGATCGATCAATTTGCAACAATGCCGCTCGCATCGTTTGGCGCTGCAATGGTAACCTACTCCGCACAAAATTACGGTGCCCGGAAAATCGACCGGATTATTAAAGGGGTTTTTCAGTGCTGTGTGATGTCAAGCTCATTTGCCTTAGTAATGGGAATTATTTATTTTATTGCCGGAAATCATTTTGCTGCATTTTTTGTCGGGGCCGGAGAAACTGAAGCAATCCGTTTGACTCACACATACCTCCGTACAAATGGATCTTTTTACATTTTTCTTGCATGCCTTTTTATTTTCCGGCAAACACTTCAAGGATTAGGAAATAGTGTTACTCCGACTATTGCCGGTATTTTGGAACTTTTTATGCGGACATTTGCTGCGATCATTTTGTCTGATCGTATCGGATTTTTAGGAATCTGTTTTGCGGGTCCTCTTGCTTACATTGGCGCCTGCATCCCACTGACCACCACGATAATTCTCGTATTCAGGAAGCTTTCACGCCCCGGGTCACGGTTGGAGGTATAGAGCAGCCCTGTGTTAAATACAAAATAATTTTGAACAAATTTTAGCTTTAATGGTGCATAATGTGAAAGGTTTACAATATTTTGCCGGCCTGAATAGAACAAGACAACAAAAATGTGGATGGAGTGAGGCGTGGGAACCTTTTGGTATCATATAATTATTTAAATCATTTTTTTAGTTCTTTTAAGGCAATCTCTGATCTTTGCGCTATTGTATGAGCAAAGCCGAGCCCCGAAGTACCATCTACACTTCGTATATCCGGCGGTTTTTCATTGTTGCCGATTTCAAGT
>BOBG01000340.1 GCA_026002265.1 Spirochaetia bacterium | reverse complement strand
ATTTAAGGTCCCCCACACAATCGTACAACAAGATAAAAGTTCAAATAATTTAACCGCATCGGGAACTTTCCCGGATTTTTTCTTGTAACTTGAACCAATACAAAGACATATAATTAACAGAAGTGTTCCGTAGGCTGCATCTCCAAAGATCATCGCAAAAAACAGACAGAAAAAAATCAAATACGAAAAACTAATATCGTATTCACGATAACCCGGAATTGTCCCCAAAAATCCAAACAATGGCTGAATCAACCGGACAAAAGCATTATTTTTGACCAATGTCGGCGGTGCATCTGTCTCAGCCGGGTTATCCACAGCCAGCGCCCAGCCATTTTTAGCCGCGGCTTGCTTTAATTTTTCAACATCAGGTTCCGGAACAAAACCGCTCAGATACACGAGTGAAAATTGATCCGGCAGATCTTCAATTTTTTCCATACCGCTTTTGGCACTTTCAAATTCAATTTCTCCAAGCAGCGTAGTCATATCCGTAGTAATGCAGTCTCGGTAAGCTGCCATCGTCAGCAGTTCCTGCTCAATACCGGAAATCCTCGACCCGGCACGGCTTATAGCTGAATTCAGTTCAGATAACGAACGTTCCGGCAGAGTCCACTGATTTTCTCCCGGAATCTCTTCACCAACTGCAAGCCCGGCCACGGTCGTTTTATCACTGTGTAGAACCAAAAAGCGCTGTTCTTTTGTCAATGCCGCATAACTTTTTTGCGAAAGCTCGTAGGGAATAAGGTTAAGACCTTTTTCAGTCAATTCCGTCAGATCCGCTGGATTAAAATCACCCCATTTTTCAATCCGAGAACATTCTTTAGTCATTGCTAAAATTTGTTCCTGCAATGATTTACGTTCTTCGGTCAACGTTAAAGTCCGGGTAACCAGATCAACATCTGTATTTTTTTTCTGTTCAGTACCTTTTGGAAGTTTATAGGTCCGCAAAATTCCAGAGGCATTTTCCGCTTTTGTTTTCCGGTCAAGGAGTTTTGACAACATTTCTGAAGAAACACTCTTTTTTTCTAGGTGTATAACTCCCAGTTCGCGGAGCGCTGCAAGGGATTTTTCCTGATTTTTTTCCAAGACCACTACGGACGCTTTTTTCATCGGGACGATCATTCTGCCATCCTTTCCAACCCACGTTTGGCAATTTTACCGCGCACAACCGCAGAAGTCTGCTGATCGCCGAGGT
>BOBG01000339.1 GCA_026002265.1 Spirochaetia bacterium | reverse complement strand
GGACTCAACAATTTTGTACTTGAATACTGAAACATCGTACCATCGTCTCGAATATTTGCGCCCATCTCCCAAGGCTTTGTACCCTAGTCCCGAATATCCGTACCCTTCCCCCAAGCCTTCGTACCATCGTCCCTAAGTCTCGTACCTAGATACCAAACAAAAAAATCCGGATACCGCAACCGCGTACCTGGGTACGCTTGCGCCGTTCCCGCTTTTTATGATATAATACCCTTGTCCGTTGCCTGGCGGCGGAACATTTTATTTTTAGGAGGCTGATATGGCAGACTTTTTCCCAAGAAGGGACGCTGATTTGGTGGATTGGCTGAAGAATTTCAGCAAAGTGGTCGAAGAAAACGCTACAGCGTGGACAATTCCCACCGCAACGGCAACCGAACTCAAAACAAAGGTAACGGCGTATGAAGCCACTTTTGAGGCGGCAACGGGTGAAAACGCGACCAAGGCGCTTGTTTTGCAGAAAAACGAGGACAGGGACGCGCTCAAGACGTATGTTCGGGACTTAAAAAACAAGCACATTGACTACAATGATACCGTAACTGACCCCGACCGTGAACGCTTGCGACTGCCCATTCGGGACAAAACGCCATCGCCTAAACCGCGTCCCACAAGCCGCCCTGAACTTGAGGTTATTCCCACAAACAACCGCCAGCACACGGCAACGGCAATAAATCAGGGGACGGGCAAAAAGAACAAGCCGGATGACGCTTATGGCGTAAAATACTTGTCGGAAATACGCGACACGCCGCCGCCTAATGCCGCAGATTTACGAAACGCTATTTTTACCAGAAAAACCACCCAAGTGTACGATTACACGGAAGCCGACCGTGGAAAAAAGGTTTTCTATGCGGCTTGTTACGAAAACTCAAAAGGTGAGCAGGGGCCGTGGAGTGATATTATAGCAGCAATTATACCATAAATAAAATATGGTATAAAACCTTTTGTGAAAAATTAAAAAAAGCATTAGTCCCACGCCCTCCGCCGTCCATGGCGGAGGGCGGTTGTAGTGGGGGGCAAAAAAAACTTCACATAACATACGGTTTGCGGTTCGGGGCTAAAGCCCCTCCGGGTTCCGTTCGCCTAGGTCAGTCGCTACGCTCCTTCCCACGGCTCACTCCACCCACATTTTTGTGGCCCTGGTCTTGCTACGCAAGCCCTTATTCGGGCCACAAAAACGT
>BOBG01000338.1 GCA_026002265.1 Spirochaetia bacterium | reverse complement strand
TCTATTGTAAAATGTTAAGTTTTCAGCTATACTAGTTTCATGGAGATGAGAAGATCCGAATTCAGTCGGCACTGCGGAGTTTCAGATCCTGCTATTGCGAAGGCAATTAAAACCGGGACTGTGATTATTAACTCTGCCGGCATGGTAGACCCAGATAACACCATTAACATCAAATACTGGGAAAAGCAACGGCGGGCAGGGAAGGTAGCTGTCAGCCGGTCTGCAAAAACGAAAGATATTCCACATCCCGGCAAGACGCCGGAAGTCTATGTTGATGATTATGAGCTGGCAGAGCGTGCTGGTGTGCCGCGCCGGCTGTTGAAAATGACTCTCCGTGAATTGGTCTCGAATTACCGGGATATTGAAAACATCCGTGATTATGTAAAAATTTTGCGTGACCTGACTGCATCCGATGAGAAAGAAATTAAGATTCAGGAACGCCGGTCCCAGTTGATTGAAAAAGATTATGTTGTTGCACAGGTTTTTCAATACCTTGATGTGTTAATGCGTCAACTGCTGGAGTTTCCGGAATCAGTTGCTGACGGCATTGTTTCAAGTGTCCAGTCTCAGGGGCTTGCAGCCCGGCATGATGTAATCAGCACCCTTGGAAAAGGACTTGCCCGGATCATCAGTGATTCTAAAGATCATATCACCAAATCAATGACTGGACTCCGGTCCAAGTATCAAGAGGTTCCAGAAGATCGCTTAGAAGAAATAGAAGAAACATTGGAAGAGATTCGATTATGAATTATATCACGTGATATAATTTTTGAGGAGGAAAAATGAATCTACAGGAATATAACACATGATATATTTTTTTGAGGAAGAAAAATGAATCCATTGTACGACGCTTGGAAGGCAAGTGGCTTGCTGCTTCGGGATGCCGCGGCTCAGTGTGGGATGCAGGAAACTTCATTTTCCAATGTTCTTCACTTGCGGAGGAGTGTATCACGCAGGCTGCTAGATCGGATTGTGCAGGTTATTGGTGCGGATCCGGTTGCAGCAGAGTCCGCATGGCTGTACATGAAAAGGAAGAGAGAAAAAAAATGGATTGATCGTGCTTACGATGATTTGGAACGAAAAGATTTTTCAGATCATGATCTGATCGGCATTGCTCATCGGGCAGTCCAGTCGATTCTTGATAGTGAGGGCCGTAGTGATAATGCTGAAAATCTAAAATTGTTGAAAGATCTTGCGATCAAATCA
>BOBG01000337.1 GCA_026002265.1 Spirochaetia bacterium | reverse complement strand
AATAAGTACGAGCGGCCTTCTGTGGAAACATATCAAACATATATTACTGAACGACGGGACTTGTTGGTGCCGGAAAATATCCGCGAGCGTAAAGGATCTTTTTTTACACCGGCAGTCTGGGTAAAAAAGTCGCAGGAATATCTTGCAAAGGCTTTTGGAGAACAGTGGCAAGACGAATATTATATCTGGGATTGTGCTGCCGGAACCGGAAATCTCCTTGCCGGACTTTCAAATGAATATAATATATGGGCTTCTGACATTGACGAAGGAAATGTTGAAACGATTCAAAGTCTTATTGATATTGACGAAAATCTGAATTTGCTTTCCGGTCATGTGTTTCAATTTGACTTCTTGAATGATGATTTTGATAAACTCCCGGTTGAATTAAAAAAGATACTAGATGATCCTGAAAAGCGGAAAAAATAAAGAGTGAAGCGTAAAATGAAAAGAATAGGGAATGAGAAAAAATGATATTGATCAATTTTGAACGAATAACGTCCAATTTTTTAAAATGATACGCTTCTTTTAAGAATAAAACAGAGAAACAATATAATATCATAAAGGAGTTTATCTATCAATAGTTGTCAGCGGACCGGAAAGAGTTAAAGGATATTGTTCAAGGTAAATCAGATGGTTTTCTAAAAACCCTAATCTAACAAAAAGTCCCTTACCACCGCCTTCAATGTTCTCCGTTTTTAATAAACATGGTACAAAATATTTTTTTGAAACCGGAATATCCCCAAACTTTTATTCATAATTCTACGATTCAAAACAATCAATGGAAATATCCGGAATAGGTTCCGGTTCATGTTCAGAAAACCGGATTCCCAACAGTTCAAGAAAATCGTCAGTCAAAAAGGAACGTACAGCCGCTTCTTCCGGACTGGAGCCTAACACGAGTGTAAACGGTTATTCCGGTCGCGGGTTACAGGCAGGCGGTGACACAAAAAAAGCGGTAAATTTCTTGACTTTTTGGAAAACTGGGTGGATACTATTTACTATGAATCTAAAAACGATACTTTCGAAAGAAACCATAAACCTTCACCTGAAGGGGACAACTAAAGAAGAGATCATTAAGGAACTGCTCGGTACTCTCGTGGCGGTACACCACATTCCGGACCCGGATGCCGCGCTTGCAGCTATTTTGGAACGGGAAGAAAAAATGTCCACCGGCATGAAGCATGGCATTGCAATTCCCCATGGGAAAAGCAC
>BOBG01000336.1 GCA_026002265.1 Spirochaetia bacterium | reverse complement strand
GCATAATATGCTGGTTGACCTGGGGCGAAACGACATCGGCAAGATCAGCAAGTTCGGCTCGGTGGGTGTGGAGAAATATTTGTCTATCGAGCGGTTCAGCCATGTGATGCATATCGGCTCCACCGTGAAAGGTAGTATTACTGAGGGGAAGACCGCGCTGGATGCCATTGACGCGGTGCTCCCCGCGGGAACTCTTTCCGGCGCGCCGAAAATCCGCGCCTGTGAGATCATCAACAAACTGGAAAACAACAAGCGGGGAATCTACGGCGGGGCCATCGGCTACATCAGCTTTTCCGGCAATATGGACACCTGCATCGCCATCAGGATCGCCTTCAAGAAAAACGGCAAGGTCTTTGTCCGCTCCGGCGCGGGTATCGTCGCCGACAGCGTTCCTGAAAGTGAATACCAGGAATGTATCAACAAGATGGGCGCGGTGATCAGCGCTCTCAAAGGCGGCGAACAATGATTTTGCTTATCGATAACTACGACAGCTTTTCGTACAATCTCTCCCAGCTTATCGGTTCGTTAAACCCCGATATCAAGGTGGTCCGCAACAACGAAACTACGTTAGCGGATATTGTGGTGATGCGGCCGAGCCATATCGTGATTTCACCGGGGCCGGGGCGGCCCGCAGGCGCGGGGATCTGCGAAGACATGATCCCCGCCTTCGCCGGGAAGATACCGGTTCTTGGTGTGTGTCTGGGGCATCAGGGGATCTGTGAAGTCTTCGGCGCAACCATAGGCTACGCAAAAACACTGATGCACGGCAAGGCATCGGCGATTAGCGTGGACAACAGCTGCGCGATTTTTCGCGGTCTTAGCGCAACCATTCAGGGCGCGCGGTATCATTCACTGGCGGCGGCCGCGGATACCATCCCGGAAACCCTCACCATTACCGCGCACACGGCGGACGGTGAAGTGATGGCAGTACAACATCGGGATTATGCGGTCTACGGTGTGCAGTTTCACCCCGAATCAATTTTAACCCCTGACGGGAAAAAAATAATCAGTAATTTCTTAGGAGTACTACAATGATAAAAGAAGCGATTGTGAAGGCGGCGAACCGGGAAAACCTGAGTTACGAAATGGCCGAAGAGGTGATGGACGAAATCATGGGGGGCAAGGCCAGCGACATACAGATGGCGGCGTTTCTGACCGCTATGGCGGTGAAGGGTGAAACCATCGACGAAATCACCGCTTCGGCGGCGGGAAT
>BOBG01000335.1 GCA_026002265.1 Spirochaetia bacterium | reverse complement strand
CGTGTTACTAAATACCCGGTAAGGAATTGCTATATTCCGCTGGCGGCCTGAGCCGACCTCTGAATAACTAAAATTAAACACAAGACAATCAAAATGGATTTCCGTCCCGGAAAGAGTGATCTCCTTGGTCCATTCAACCGGCGGAACTGAAGAATCCGCCGGATCCGATGCCTTGTAAGCGATTTGGAGCGTGGTTATGCCGTCCTCAACGGAACGAATCCGGACATCAAGTACCTTGTCGCTCTGATTCAGAAAATTAATCGCTATGGATAATTCCTTAATCTGCCGTTCACGATCAAAAAATTCGTTAAGAGCGGAAAGTCCCGTGGTAATGCCGAAAACTGTTCCGGCCGCGAGCAGTACGCCGGCGACCAAAGGCAGCGACACACAAAAACTGTTGACGAGTTTACCGAGAGTTTCCGCAATGGCCGAAAAAATAACCGGTAGATTCTTTGTTTGCTGCGATGCACGCGCAATAAGCCGCAGCCGGTAATAGCTTTGCACAAACATAATTCCGGCAATAATAAGAAAAATAAGAATCCCAATTACGATCACATGGACGGCTGCGAAATTAAATTTGAGAAAAAAATTTGAAAATGCTTCAATTTGACCGGCAAGGTTTTTATCCATCTCGTTCTCCTGATTACCGGAAATATTAAAAATAAAAACGAATCAATCTTGTTTTTGAATAGGCACCTGCACATTCCATTGTTTTTTTAGAATTATGATTAATACCAACAACTGGATAACGGCTGTTTTCCCTTTGATTTTACGATAATACTCCTCAATCATTGCCAAGGAATTTATCTCGATTTCATATCAAATTCATGCTTTTATAGCATTTAAGGCACATTAGAAAATTTATTGCCATGACATAAAAGGGGCCGATTTATAGCTTTTTTACCCATAAAATAATTTTGAATTTGGAATTGCTGTGGTTCCAAAATCGGTTATTTTGTCACCAGCTCTTGCAGTTTTTCAGGCTAAAGCCTTACAAAACTGCATTTTTATAGGTTACAGTTCCGGAATCCGAAAGGTCTCACAGGGTTTTACTGAAAAAATCTGCGGAACTTACGGCAGTCATTTGGGTAAGGTCCGTTTCCCCGGAATATATTCCGTAGCCGTGGTCGGCACCCTGAATCTCCCGCTCCTCTATCTCCCTAGCACCGGGCGCTGCCGTGGTGATCTTTCTGGCATTTTCCGGAGGGATAATCG
>BOBG01000334.1 GCA_026002265.1 Spirochaetia bacterium | reverse complement strand
GTCCTCGTTTCCCGGCTCATTGACCGGCCCATGCGTCCGCTTTTTGAAAAAAGTTTCGGCAGAGAGATTCAAATTGTACCGACTGTGCTCTCCACGGATCAGGTGAATCCGCCGGATATTCTCGCAATTCTCGCGGCTTCGGCTGCTGTGCATATCTCCGATATTCCTTTCAATGGACCAATCGCCGGCGTGCGGATCTGTCATGTCAACGGTGCGCTGGTCATTAACCCAACCGTTGACGAAATCGAACATTCAACGCTGGAAATTATCGTGGCCGGTACAAAAGACGGAATCACGATGGTTGAAGGCGGAGCTGCTGAAGTGAGCGAGGAGCTGATGGTCAAGGCGCTGGAAAAAGCTCATGCAGTCATCATCGAATTGTGTACGTTTCAAGAAAAATTGCGTGAATTGGCCGGAAAGGCAAAATTGCCCCTGACTGAAGTTACGGCTATACTGGCAAACGAGGAAGCAATCCGGAACAAGGCGCTTCCGAAACTGCAAAATGCCTGTTTTTTACCCGGAAAAGTGCAGCGCCATGATGCGATTGCGGCTGTAAAAAAGGAAATCCAGAATCTTTATACTGAACAACTTACAGACGAGACCCAAAAAAAATTGTTCGATTCTCTGTTTGAACATTTACAATATCAGCTTCTCCGATCATCGATTCTTGACAAGGGGCTCCGGGTTGACGGCCGCGGCCTTGAAGACATCCGGTCCATCACCTGCGAAATTGGATTGCTGCCCCGGACTCATGGTTCAGCGCTCTTTACCCGCGGTGAAACCCAATCATTAGTCGTTACTACGTTGGGAACAACTTTGGACGAGCAGGTTTTTGACGATATTGACGGGGATAAACGGGAACATTTTATTTTACACTATAATTTTCCGCCCTATTCAGTCGGCGAAGTTGGGCGGCTTAGCACAGGGCGCCGGGAAATCGGTCATGGCAATCTTGCCCGTCGGTCCATCGAGCCGATGATTCCGGGAAAAGATGTCTTTCCATACACGGTTCGGATTGTTTCAGAAATTATGGAATCGAATGGCTCTTCGTCAATGGCATCGGTCTGCGGCGGAACTTTGGCACTGTTGAACGCCGGAGTCCCTATGAAAAAGCCGGTTGCTGGAGTTTAAGGAAATGGTCCGGGAGCTACATAAATCCGGAATCGAAGTCATTTTGGACATTGTGTTTAACCATACCGCCGAGGGCAATGAACGGGGACCGACTT
>BOBG01000333.1 GCA_026002265.1 Spirochaetia bacterium | reverse complement strand
AATTCACACGTATCTTTTAGAGGAGGTTCTTTTTATGAAAAAGAACAATGTGTTTTTTGCTGGGCTGATCAGTCTCGTGCTGATCTCGGTTGTGTTCCTTGGCTGTCCGGAAGAAAAATCGGATCCGACAGCCGCATCGCTGACAAGTAAAGAGATAACAGACTTTAATTTCGATGGCACTGGGGTGCCGGCAACAGCGGCAACACTCGAAAGTCTCGATCTGAAAACAACAGAGGCAGCTGTAGCTAGCCTTCTCACTACTCAGGCAAAGGTATTCAAAATTAAGATTGGTTCTGGTAGTCCAACAGGAGTCGACTTGAGCACCATCTCTGGTGCAAATACCGCTGCTATTGGTGCTGCTATTGCGGCTGCAATCCAGGACGCAGCCCAGACCTCAGGGAGTAATGTAACAACAACTGCCAATTATGATGATACTACCGGTAAGATCACTATTTCCACCGGTACAGTTGTTGGAACAAGCGCGACAATCACTGTCAGCGATGATGAAGTAGCAGATTTCTTCGGAGCTACTCTTACAGCTAGCGGTACAGCTGAGGTTCCAGCTGGAACTCCCAGAGAATTTGAGATTTCTGATGGCACGGAATCAACTACTGTCACTTTGAGTACTAATGTGACAAATATTGCCGGCCTTGTTACAAAAATCGAGGCAGCGTTAAAGACTGGAGGCAAACCAGCTATCACTGTAAAAGCGGACGGAACCAAGAAATTTGTACTCACCACCACAGCTAAAGGTAAGGATGCAGTGATTGGAATCGACGCCACTGATGAGGATGATAAAAAATTCTTCTTTGAGACCTTTACCGCAGCAGGTAAAGACTAATAACCGGTAACACGGTGAACTGAGATTTATGCGGGATCCTCCGGGGTCCCGCTTTTTTTTTGTAATCACGAATAGGGTCCACGAATGTCACGAATGTACACGAATAAGAAAGAATGCAATAATTACAGGACACGAAGTAACACAAAGGAACTGATCTTGGGGACAGACCTCCATATTTCTTTTCAACATAACGAAATATTTGGGGGTCAGACCTCGATCGGAATTTTTTCAAACAAGAAAAAGTAATTAGTGAATATTCGTGGACAGCTCTTTTGCTAGTGAATGAAGCAATGCAACCACAAAGGGAAGAAGAAAGAATAGGGTCCACGAATGGCGCGAATGTACACGAATAAGAAAGAATGCAATAATTACAGGACACGAAGTAGCACAAA
>BOBG01000332.1 GCA_026002265.1 Spirochaetia bacterium | reverse complement strand
TATTTTATCAGGAGTAACTCTTTATCTCTCATCAACTTCACGGGCGGCATTGGCTGGTGCGAATGGATCCGGAAAATCGACATTTATGAAGATCATCGCTGGAATTGTATCTGCTGATTCCGGCGAGCGTTCCCTTCAAAAGGGCTGCAAAATTTCCTATCTGCCGCAGTCCGGAATCGTCTATCATGGAAACAGAGTCCGGGACGAAGTTGAGACTGCGTTTAAAGATAGTGCTGCATTGATAGATGAAATCGAAGAAATTAGCCGGATTCTTGCTCATTCGGGTCCCGGTGCGTCCACGGATGCGCTTCTCGTGGAATATCAAAAAAAACAAGATTATCTGGAGAATTCCGGCTATTTTCAACGTGAAGCCCGCATTACAGCGGTCCTTTCCGGCTTGGGCTTTGCGGATTCTGATGTTGACCGGCCCGTGGACGAGTTTTCCGGCGGCTGGCAGATGCGTATTGCATTGTCAAAAATCCTCCTTGAAGCGCCGGATATCCTTCTCTTGGATGAGCCGACAAATTATCTCGACATCGAGGCCCGTACCTGGCTCGAATCGTGGCTTGCGGATTTTCCGGGCGGTTTTCTGCTGGTTTCGCATGACCGGTATTTTTTGGACTGTACAGTAAATGAAGTCTACGATCTTTTTCAGGGGAATTTGACCCGTTACGCTGGGAATTATTCTGCATACGAGAGTGTCCGTCAGCAGGAATTGGACGCACTGCTCAAACATTACACGGAACAGCAGGAAGAAATCGCCAAATCTGAAGATTTAATTCGTAGATTCCGGTACAAACCGACAAAGGCTGCGATGGTTCAGGAACGGATCCGGAAATTGGAAAAATTGGAACGGATTGAAATTCCGGAATCCTTCAAAAAAATTGCGATTCGCTTTCCCGATCCCCCGCACGCAGGACGGATCGCACTGAATAGTGCCGGCATTGGAAAAAAATATGGCAACCGGACCATACTCTCCGGGCTCGATCTTGTTGTGGAATCTGGTGAAAAACTCGTTGTAGTGGGTAGAAATGGTGCCGGAAAATCAACATTGCTCCGGATTTTGGCAGGCGTGGATCCAGATTGTGAGGGGAATGTGCTGTACGGCGCGGGTATTGCAGTCGCTTATTTTTCACAAGAATCTGCGGAACTCATGACCGGTTCTATGACAGTCCTCGAATCTATCGAATCGGTTGCCCCCACCGCACTGATTCCGAAAATTCGCGATATGCTCGGCG
>BOBG01000331.1 GCA_026002265.1 Spirochaetia bacterium | reverse complement strand
CCTTCTCCCTCTAAACTCATCTTTTCCCAATCCCGCATGGAGTGTGTGTATCCGCAGAGAGAATTGACGGTGCAATTGGAATCTCTCAAACCGGTATAGATTACGGATCCGTTGATAACGCCCCAGTACACATTATCTTTATGATTTTGACGCACCCTGACGAATGCGATGCCTCACTGCGGCTTTTGAGATCTCTTGCATTGGTACTGAGTGCTCCGGATATTGTTTCGGCTATGTTGAACGATCAAAAGCCGGAAGCTATCTACGAATTATTGTCAAAAACGTATAAAGCTTAACGGTGCTTAACGTAAAAGGAGGAAAGGATTAACAACCGGGTGAGCGTGATGCTTGAGCCGGATTCTGAAGCCGCATGGACAGGATCGGTTGCGGAATTTGTCGAGCGGATTCTTGACTATCTGCACAAGGAGCGGTGGGACCTTTCAGTACTCTTTTGTACCGAAGCGTTTATCCGGAATCTCAACGCACAGTTCCGGAGCAAAGATGAGGCGACCGATGTCTTGAGTTTTCCTTTTGGGGAATGGATCAAGGAAAATGGCGAGGACTACTTTCTTGCCGGTGATATTGTAATCGCTCTGCCGGTTGTCGAGCAAAATGCCGCAGACTTTGGAGTTTCTCTCCGGGAAGAAGTCTGCCGGCTGTTAATTCATGGAGTGCTGCACCTTGATGGTGCAGACCACACTACGAATGATCCGTCTGAACCAATGCTCATGGTGCAGGAAACGATACTCGCAGCACTAGGGGATTCCATAAGCATTAAAACTAAAGAATGAAGTTTTTGGGTATTGCTCTTCACTTTGGTCACTTCACACGTTTCTCCGGTATTCTGCTGATTCGTGGTTTGATCAGTCCTGATTTGAAGTTTGATCGCACTTGACTAACCGTTTGATCCGACTTGACTACCAGTTATTCTTCATGTATCCTAGAGCAATTCCGGTAACTCACTGACTTGCACTCAGGAGGGGGGTGCCGGCATCTCGACAGTCTCGATGCCCGGGTATCGAGACTGTCGAGATAGAGGCAGGGGGAGGACACCCCCTCATAATTCTTCACTTAATATAAGGATAGATATGAACGCATTTAAGGTAGTAGCGCCGTTTGAACCAGCCGGCGATCAAGGAGAAGCTATAGCGGCGTTGGTTGCAGGAATCTGTTCCGGCGATCAGTTCCAAGTGCTGCAAGGCGTGACTGGCTCTGGGAAAACCTTTACTATGGCTAAGATCA
>BOBG01000330.1 GCA_026002265.1 Spirochaetia bacterium | reverse complement strand
TGCAAGATGTCCCTAGTACTCTCGGCATCGGAATCGCCCGGCAGGGAAGCTTCGCTTTTTTAAAAATCTGTTCTGCATCCAGTGCCGCACCTATGGTTTTAAAGGTATACAACAGTTTCATAACCGGCCTACCAGTGCAGCACTATCGAGGCCCCCTTCGGCATGACGGACCAGTTCCTCGCGGGTGATCGGATCGTCAGCCATGAGCCGGGGGAGAAGAACGTCAAAAGCGGTGATTCTATCGTGGAGCACACAGGCTGGAAGCCCTACGATGGGAACCGGTTGCGCGCCCTTTCTTTCAATATAAGCGAGGAGCAGCATGACACCCGGCATAATGGGGACTCCATAGGAGACGATCCGGGCACCGGTGTTCCGTATTGCCAGCGGAGTCTTATCATCGGGATCAACACTCATACCGCCGGAGCAAACGATGAGGTCTATGCCGCGGTCAAACATAGCGAGAATGGCTGAGGTGATCCGTTCATGATCATCATCAAGTATGATTGTTTCCGTACAGACGCCTGAGAGGGCTTCAATTTTAGTAGTGATGGTAGGAACTGCTGCATCAGGGATCCGGCCGGAGTAGACTTCAGTACCAGTGACAATGATCCCTATTTTTTTGGGAACATAGGGAATGACCGAGAGGAGTCTTTCTTCCCCGCAAATGCTGGCAGCCTCTCTTAGTTTTTCCTTTTCGATCAACAGAGGGATTATCTTTGCCGAGGCGACTCTATCATCTTTTATAACACCGATGTTGCCCCGGCGGGTTATTACTGCGATACCTTCGATGGAGTTGACCCGGTAGAGTGTATCTGACTTGACTTTCAGCAGTCCATTACATTCCGCGAAGAGTTCGATCTTTCCCTCAAAGACCTTGCCGGGTCTGATATTATCACCCTGGACCAGATTACTAAGCTGCGTGGCGCCTTCCTCCTCATGGAGCATGCCCTCTGGTTTTTCCCAAATATAAATCTGTTCTTTTCCCATGTCGAGGAGAATGGGAATATCTTCAGCCATGATGACGTGTCCCCGCCGGAACCGAGGTCCCTTGTAGGTGCCGGGTATGATTTGGGTCATATCGTGGGCAACGATCTGTCCTATTGATTCTATTGTCTTGACCAGTTTCATAGTCTTTTCCTTATCATTGGGCTTATGTGATCATATATCTTGGACGCACTAGCCCAAATAGCGCAGGCATACAATTCCACGTAGATAATACGCTCTGTTATTTGACTTTCCGGTAGA
>BOBG01000329.1 GCA_026002265.1 Spirochaetia bacterium | reverse complement strand
TCAATCATTCATTAACATTTTTTATTATTTACAAAAAATTTCAGCCCAAATTGCACATAACGTATTATATATTTCTTATCCGTGTTTATTTTCGTGGTTGCCTCTGGTGCAACGGTTGATGCCGGTGTAACCGCTTCCTATACTGATGGAAAGATCACTATCACCACAGTAATTACTGGAACAGACGCGAAAATCGAAATCTTCGGTGCTGATGCATCGACTTTCTTCGGAACTAAGCTTTCAGTCACCGGTAAAAATGCAACTGATCTTAAAATTGCGATTAATGGTGGTACCGTAACACCAGTCAGCTTCACTGGTGTCAATCATAGTACAGACCTCGCAACTGCAATCCAGACCGCAGCCCGGGCATCAGAGGTTACAGGAGCAGTAACGATAGTCCAAAGTATCCCCCCTGGTAAGCTCACAATCGATACCCTTAGTCTTAAAGGTGCTAATGTGACAATCGCAATCTCCGGTACTGATGCATCGACTTTCTTCGGAACTAATCTTTCAGCCACCGGTAAAAATGCAACTGATGATCTTAAAATTGCGATTAATGGTGGTACCGCAACAGCAGTCAACTTCACTAATGTCAGTAATGCTGATACTCTCGCAGCCGCAATCCAAACCGCGGCCCGGGCATCAGAGGGTACAGGAGCAGTAACGAAAGCCACCAATACCTCCGGTGTAATCACAATCGACACCGATAGTCTTGTCGGTGCTAATGCGACAATCGAAATCACTGGTGCTGATGCATCGACTTTCTTCGGAGCTAATACTTCAAAAACCGGTACAGTTGGTGGTAATACAAACTTTACCATTAAAGGCGCCGGTGCAGCAACAGCTACTGTCAGTCTTTCATCTACTGACAATGATATTGAGAAAGTTGTTGCAAAAATCAATACAGCACTTAGCGCTGCCACTGGTATTGGTGTCACTGTAGATAAGGACGGAATTAACCAATTTGTACTCACCACCACAGCTAAAGGTAAGGATGCAAAGATTGAAGTCGGTGGTACTGATGTCGATACTCTCTTTGCGACTAAAACCATAGCAGGTAAAGACTAATCATTAAAAACCACCGGTAACACGGTGAACTAAATGGTGCCTCCGGTTTTCCGGGGGCTTTTTTTTGCTACCACAGAGGCAACCACGAAAATAAACACGGATAAGAAATATATAATACGTTATGTGCAATTTGGGCTGAAATTTTTTGTAAATAATAAAAAATGTTAATGAATGATTGACAAAAGG
>BOBG01000328.1 GCA_026002265.1 Spirochaetia bacterium | reverse complement strand
ATATCAAAAAAGCGATCTCATTCAGCAGGAGCTGAAAAAATTACGGACCATTTCGCAAGATGTAACGAAACAGGTGGAAGAAGTACGGCTTGCTAGTACTGATATTGCAGAATCGTTAGAAAATGCAAAAATAAGTAATAATGCGCTCAAACGACCCGCCTCTATGGGTAGTTGATTTGTCACTGTCATGCTATGATTAGCCCATGAACACTGAAGATGTGGTCGGCGCGCTGATCCGAGGGCTGAATACCGTAATAAAAGCGCAGCCGGAACCGCTCGAATTGCTTGTCGCGGGAATCCTCGCACATGGTCATCTCCTCATTGAAGATAACCCCGGTTTGGGAAAGACGACTCTGGCAAAAACGCTTGCCCATCTCATTGCAGGAGATAATGGAGAGTCTATACAGTTTAAACGAATACAATTTACGCCGGATCTGCTTCCCTATGATATTACCGGTGTTGATGTATTCGATCCGGAAACCCGCTCCTTCCTGATGATTCCGGCAATGATGCTGAGTAGTGCAATGGTAAGTAGAAAGGATCCCAGTGTAAAAAGCTGGAGCTTAGGCATTTTTGATTGAATCGAGTCGGGCATAACAGATTTCCTCCACGATTTTTTCCGGCCGAGTCCGAGGATCTCTGGATTTTAACCGGTGAGCGAGTACCGGAACTGCCAATACCGCAATATCTTCGTCAGTAATGAAATCCCGGCCGTGCACGAATGCAAGCGCCTTTACAGCGGTGTACAGATGAAGGGCAGCGCGCGGAGAAGCCCCCAAACTCAGCCCCGGATGCTCTCTCGTGTCCCGGATCAGATCAACAATAGTCTCCCGTAATGCCGGATGACAAAAAATGGCTTGTACCGCAGCTTGAGCAGCTAGCAGCTCTCCAGACGTTATCACCGGCTTTAAAGTGAAAAGGGTCGTTTCTCCCGGATTTTGTTCGAGAATATCAATCTCTGATTTCCGGTCCGGGTAGCCAAGTGAAAGACGCGCAATAAAACGATCCAACTGAGCGGCCGGCAGCGGAAAAGTCCCTTCACTTTCAACCGGATTCTGTGTTGCAATCACACAAAAAGGATCGGGCAGCAGATGTGTCGCGGTTCCAATCGTAACTTGATGCTCGGCCATCACTTCCAGAAGCGCAGATTGCACCTTCGGGGTACTCCGGTTAATTTCGTCCGCAAGTATAATATTAGCAAAAACCGGTCCCGGCACAAACCGGAAGGAGCGGGTTTCCGGATCGAATACATCAACAC
>BOBG01000327.1 GCA_026002265.1 Spirochaetia bacterium | reverse complement strand
GCATCATACGGATAGCGCCTTTCGTAGTGGGCCATACATTGAGCGCATCTTTTTGCACCTGCAACACATACTGCTGGATTAACTGATTCTTTTCCTGCATGAAGGATTTGTTACCCGAGCCGTTGTAGATTGACATCGCATCGGCAAGGCTGTAACCATTGGGATTGTTTTTAATCAAATCCGTGTACTCTTCCACCCCATTCACCGTCCGGTAAGAAATACCCTCAACGCCGTAGTTAGCCAGTTTGATGCCCGCAGCAGTAAACGGATAATCGATAATACGGCAGACCGCATCGATATTCTTGGCATTGGACGAGATAGAAGCTGACACATTGCTTACGCGGTACTGGCTGTTTATAGTGTTAAACGGCGTATTTGCATTCCGCATCGGATTAGGTGCTGCGACAAAATTCATCCCCGGCTGATTGGGTTTGAGCTGTTCAAAGCGCCCGAATCCGCTGCCGATAGAAGTGTAAGCGGCACCGATTTTTCCGGTAGAGATTTTGGCATTCATTTCATCATCTGTCTGGGTAAACAAATCCGGGTCTAACAAACCCGCCACATACCACTCGTGCATCTTTGTTAAGTAATCAAGGTAATTTTGAGTGCCGAAGCCGTATTCGACGGTCCTATTGTTACGGACGTAGAAACTTTCCATCGTTTCATAGGCCCACACCATACCCTCGAAATTCCTCCAGAATCCGGTTACAGGTGCTGTTGCGCCTTTTCTATTCTTGAATTGGGTAAGCACATTTGTCCAGTCATCTATGGTTTTGGGCATCGCCAAACCTAATTCTGTAAGCCAATCCTGCCGTATTGCCATGCCGTTAAATGCTGTATAGGTGCCCGGGCCGCGGACAAGCGGAAGCATATAGTAGATGCCGTCGTCCGTTTTGCATAATTGGTCAATTTCCGGGTCGCTCGCCAGAAGCGCCGCAAAACCCGGCAGCTTTCCTTGTTTAATTAAATCATTCAGCGGTATGATAACTCCATCGGAAAGAGCTTTCGTGATACCGCCGGGAAAGTTGTTCCACCATTCTTCGATGATGTCCGGTGCGTTGTTGGCAGCGATAAGAATCGAAAGCTGCTCTCTGCCGCCGGAACTGGCGATAAACTGAATGGTTGTATTTGTTGCAGCCTGAATCTGCTTAAAATACTCACTGTCCCCCGGACCCACGCCATTAGGCGGGCCTATCCACTGATTCCAATAAGTGACACGGTCTCTGCCGCCGGATGCTGATGAGTTGTCCTTGTCGCCGCTGGCAAAGA
>BOBG01000326.1 GCA_026002265.1 Spirochaetia bacterium | reverse complement strand
AACACGATTCTGAGCGAAATAGAAAAAATCGGCATCGTTCCGGTGATCAAAATTAACGATGCTGAAAAAGCGGTTCCACTGACCAAAGCACTGCTCTCCGGCGGGATTCCCTGTGCCGAGATTACATTCAGGACTACGCAGGCCGAGGATGCTCTCCGCCGGATCAAGGCGGCAGATTTGAATATTCTCCTCGGCGCCGGTACGGTGCTGGCTGTTACTCAAGTGGATCGAGCTGTGGATGCGGGCGTACAATTCATTGTGACTCCCGGCTTTAACCCGAAAATTGTTGAGTACTGCATCGGAAAAGGAATTCCCATAATACCGGGTTGCTCCAAACCTTCTGATGTTGAACAGGCTCTGGAATTCGGACTCGATGTGGTAAAATTTTTTCCGGCTGAGCAGTCAGGCGGGCTTGAGTACATTAAGGCCATTGCTGCGCCGTACACAAGTGTCCGGTTTATTCCGACTGGCGGCATCAATGCCGGAAATATCGCTAAGTACATTCATTTTAACCGGGTGCTTGCGTGCGGCGGTTCATGGATGGTTCCGGATCTGCTGATCAACGATGGAAATTTTGACCGGATCAGCACTTTGTGCCGTGAAGCCATCTTCTCGATGCTCGATTTTTCAGTGGTACACTTCGGTATTAACGAATCTGGCGAGGAAGAAGCGGCAAAATCAGCAAAAACCTTTGAGGCGCTTTTTGGTTTTGCATTACGAGATGGAATCGCCTCAGTTTTTGTGCATGAGGCAATCGAACTTATGAAAAAACCCGGACTTGGGACTCACGGTCATATCGGCATCGGTACCACGAGTGTAAAACGCTCAATCGCAGTGCTGGAACGCCGTGGGATCGAATTCAATCCGGAAAGCATCCGGAATGATCCGGTATCAGGGGATCCGACTTTTATCTATCTTAAAAATGAAATCGCCGGATTTGCAGTACATCTGGTACAAAAAAAATAATTTTTTAATGTGAGGATATTTTTCGGCTTAAGTTTAGAAGTATCCTCATTATCCTGCCGAAAGCAGGTGTGCCGGGACGTTGACAAGTAGGATATTTTAGCATATTGTACAGTTGAAGAAGGGAGCAGGGAAGATCCCCTTAATTTTAAGGAGAATATATGCAAAAAATATTTTTCATAGTATCGATCATGTCGATTCTTGCAATATCGTGCGCCACTGATCCACAACAAGAAATTTCACGAGATCATGTCCGTTCTCTCGTGGGAGGAGCAAGTTCACCGACTGGATCAACCGGTAGTCAAAC
>BOBG01000325.1 GCA_026002265.1 Spirochaetia bacterium | reverse complement strand
CAAGAATAGATTCCGGAACGCCCCTTGACCTCAGCTTTTTCATGTGCTATAGTTGCTTTAATATTTTTGTGAGGAGCATCTCGTGAAAAATGTTGTTCCGGTCCTTATGGTTCTGATGTTGTCATCGTGCCTCAATATAAAACCGAATGTTTTTGACACTAGTCTTTCGCCCGATCAGACTGCATACGTTGTGTTTAATTTTGATGTTACTCAATTCAACGGCAGTCCTGTGGTGTGGACCTATGATGATACAAATAAAGGAGTTGCACAGATTCCTCTTGGTGAAGCCCGGATCGTGTGCAATGCAAAAGATGCTATTCCGGGTTTGGATCCTGATGCAGTGGAACCTGGCCGGATAACCACATGGGAAGCAACAAACGCAGAATTCACCTATACTTTTGATGAACCGGGCGATTATACCACAAAATCCGGAGTTGCCTACGCTGTGGTTTTTGATCAGCACCCTGATGCCGGAGCCGGAAAATGGGGCCTAACTATTTACCGGTTCGATATGAGCGACCGCGGTATTTACACAACCTGCCAGTACTGTCACCAGCACTAAAATTGCCGTTATGTTGCGTATTTTCATAAACTAATCCGGATCAAAATCCGGCCTCCTTTTGATTCTTTCTATATCCACCACACATTGTGCCGGAAACCTAAATAATCCCCATAAGCATCGCTAAAACTTCGTCACCGTGGGCGCCTTCCACCACTTGTTTAACCGGATTCACGACTAAATCCATGTCTTCAAGGGGAATCGCACCGAGCAGTACGCTACCCTCGCCGGGTACCACTAAAGCGTTGCAGGTTGAGGAACGATCCTTCCAGTAAATCGTTACAGGCGAAGTCCTCTTGCAAACGATCTTCCCACCGACCACCGTAGCCTCCCGAAGGCCGATTATTCTCAGTCCAAGTTTCTCGCACAGCGCTTCGGTTATGGCCAGAGTTCCTGATCCGGTATCAACCATCGCCATCACCGTTGTTTCCCGGACATCTTTTTCTTTGATAAGTCCACGCTCAACGGCTCCCTCATCTTCTGCGTTTTTCAAAGTGATGTCTGTATACACTATTCCCATAACTGCCTCACCCCCAACGGAGATTATTCCGGTAAAATCCTTTGGATTTTACAAATTTCTTTAGCCCCCAACAGGGGTTGTTATAATACCATTCCCATAAGCATCGCTAAAACTTCGTCACCGTGAGCGCCTTCCACCACTTGTTTAACCGGATTCACGACTAAATCCATATCTTCAAGGGGAATCGCACCG
>BOBG01000324.1 GCA_026002265.1 Spirochaetia bacterium | reverse complement strand
TGACTCTGAATATCACGGTTGTCAAGATCAAGTCCCGCGATTCCAACGACTCTATCCGTTGATTTAAAAGCGAGATCAATGGCTGATGCAGTCACGGTTCCCCGCTGGGGCAGACTGACAAAAGGAATCTGCAAACGCTGCATGATCGTATTTTGCCACGTACTTCCGTCAGTTACCGGCACACATGAAAAATTTGCAGATTGCGAAGGCAGCGCCGCGTTCATCGTCATAGCAATACCGGTTGTATTGTTAGTGACGCGGATACATTCGTACAAATGAAATAGCGCCCAGTTGCCGCCGTCAGTTGCAACGATCAGATCCGGAACGATGCCGGCATGTAAAAGGGCTGGTCCGGCAGCCGAAACACTAATAATAACGGAATCATTCTGGAACTGCCGAATCTTTGGAAGGGATTCTTCCAAACTAGGGCCGGCTCCGGCTACAATAATTGGAAGAGAAGTGTGAAAATCCCGGTACACCTTGTGTAATAATGAGATATTTTTGAAAAAATTCCGGAACCAGCGCCTGCCAAAGGCTTTAGTTGTCCGGGCATTTGCATCAATACGTTTTACAAAATCAACTGTTTCCGCGAGAAGGTGCAGGTACTGCGTGCCGAATACTGCACACGCCGGCCGCCACTCAATGATCCGGATACAAGATGCCTCAACATCCGGAATTTCCCGTTCCAAAAAAGATTGAAGGAGTCCGCACTCCGGACTCCATTCACGGCACCCGTCACGAGCTGCAAACGCATTATTTACATGAAGCGCAATAATAACAGCTTCCGGGAAATGATTGCGGAGAAGAGGGATTAAGTAGCCGTCACCCGGTTCCATGAGAATAAAAAAACGAGTACCCTCCTGCAAGTTAAGTGCATTCAGGTACCGTTCAGCTTCTGCTGCTGGATCATACCGGGAATGGAGACTCGGCTGACTGCTCACAAAAGTCCAAGTTCTTTGAACAGTTTTTTGTATGTATGATAATGTTCGGATTTTCCGAATTCTTCTATTTTTTCAGCCGGCAGCGATTCCAAAAGCTGATCCATGTAACAAAGAACAGTACTCAATTCTTCTTTAACTTCTGGAGGAATATTAAGTGCAACCGGTTCTTTATCAGGATATTCCGGCGCGCTGCTCCCTACAAAATCAGCATCGAGAACATTGTCATCGTTCAAAGCGTCTTCATCAAGACTATGACCTCCGATAAGATCATCACCCAACAGTCCGTCATCTTCCGGCGTTTGTGTACCATAAATCAAATCATCTTCAAGAGAACCTTCATCATCGATGAGTGATTGTTTGATCAAATTTTCCTCATCAGAAGTC
>BOBG01000323.1 GCA_026002265.1 Spirochaetia bacterium | reverse complement strand
TGACAACATCGAAATCCGAGAAGCCGAGCCGTATTCATACTGTCAGTTTGTGATGGGGCCTGATCACAGCGCTTTCGGGCGCGCCCGGCATCCGTTTATGACAGGCTCCGCAGGTTGGAGCTATTTTGCCGCCACGCGGTATATTTTAGGCATCCGCCCGGACTTCGATGCACTGATTGTCGATCCTTGTGTGCCGCCGTCTTGGAAAAAGTTTTCCATAAACCGGAGCTGGCGAGGCACGGAATACCATATTGAGGTGGAAAATCCGCACGCGGTCAGCAAAGGTGTGAAAGAGTGCCGTTTGAATGGCGAGCTGCTTCCGGCAGACGGTGTAGGAGTTGTTCCGGTGCAGAAAGCGGGTAGTGTTAATCAAGTTAAGGTTGTGATGGGATAAGTCTGCCGCACTGATACTATTTTATTGGAAATTGTGGCTATTGCTACATGACCACTCGAAACGAGTGGCCAGCTATCTCTATCCATCGATAGTCCGTCAATCGGTGAATGGATTATTTTGCGGTAATGTCCCCTTCGGCATAATGAAAACCGAAGGAAATATGCCAAGGAAACGGCTAATTCGACCGAGCTATCTCTTATCGGATCAGTTAATACGGATATTTCCGCGCTGGAAGCGACATTTCATGATTATGACACTATCAAAGAAACCATGAATATAATAATAGAAAAATCTACTGTCTCAAAAGAAGATATTGATAAAACCGGAAAAGCCTAAATTAATATTTCTCCAAAAAATTCAAATAATCGCGTTTTCTCGAAAAATTCAACAATTCCGGAAAATTTTTAAAAAAGTACTTGACAAGATGGGGGGCATAAAATGCCCTGCATAGGGACATATCCGGCTTTGCCCCTCACAAATTTTAGAAGGAGTTGCTATGAAGAAAAATTTGTTTTTGATTGGATTGTTGAGTATTGCTATGGCGCTGGTGATTACCGGATGTCCTACTGATGGAAGTACGAATCCTGGCGGAAACACGAATCCTGATGGAAATACGAATCCTGGCGGAAACACGAATCCTGATGGAAATACAGACTTTGAAGGAACATGGCTGGGGGCTAATACCTATAAAGGTATTACGTCGTTTCTGGTACAATATATTTTCAGCGGTAGTGAGTTCTTCCTTGTAACAACGGAACAAGGTTATTATGACTTGCCTAATTATGACTTGCCTAATTATGACCGGACTAATGGTGAGTGGACTAATTATGACTGGGCTAATCATGACTGGACTAATCATGACTGGACTAATTATGCCCAGGCTAATTATGAGTGGACTAATTATGGGAAAGGCACTTTCACAAGCACAAGTACCCAGTT
>BOBG01000322.1 GCA_026002265.1 Spirochaetia bacterium | reverse complement strand
GGAATTTCGTCTTCAATGGTATCGGCATAGAGATCGAGCGCAGAGCGGATGGCTTTCCGGAGCATTTTTTGATTGAGTCCGGCATGGAGCGGGTAAACCGGCAAAATGCTGCCAAAGTTTGATGATTCCTCAACCGGTTCAGTTTCAAATGCAGAACTTTGAATTTCTCCATATTTATAAAAAAATTTCCCAAAAATCCGGAAAATTTTCCCCGGCAGCAGAGTCTTCTCCAAAAATGACCGGTTAAAACAAACGAGAGAAGCGCGGGCGCTTTCATCTTCAATGTAGACTTTAAGCGTTTTCATGGTTCCGGCGCGGATCCAGTCATGAGCGATCACTTTTATGACAGTACACACTGCACTCTGCCGAAAATCCCGGAGCAAAACAGTACGAGTCCGGTTTTCATAGGAACGAGGATAATAGCGGAGTAAATCAGCGGTTGTGTACACACCGGCGCCTGCCAACGCGCTGAGCGCAACCGGCCCAAGACCCTTGAAAACCGGCGGCATCTGCAATGCACCGAGGAGCATTGTTTAGAAGGGTAATTGCATGAGCATAGAACTGAGTAAGCCTACACCGAAATGCCCAAGGACGAGAATTCCAACTGACAATCCCAACGCGATAAACATACTTGTCCGGTACTGTACCATTCGATCCCGGAATAGCAGCCGGTTGATCCGGTAGAGGATTGGTCTGCTCGCACTTTCAACGAGATTCCAAAAGGGGCTGTAGAGATTGCGTCCGCTGAAGTATGCAATGAGACTCAAAGCGACAACAATCGCGCAGAATCCGCAGAGAAAAGAAAGTACTGACCATAAAATGGAAAGGAGTACCGCACCGATCAAACCAAAACGGATTGTACCGAAACGTGCCAGCATCTGGACAATAGTATTGACGAGGGAAAGCACTCCAATAGCCGCGATAGGAGAAAAGTCAATGGCACCGGCGCGCAAAAAAGAAAACCGGCGAAACCAGTTGAGATAGGGATCGGTTAATTGATGGATAATCTCCATCGGGCGTCCATACTGCGGGCCGCTGAACCAACTCAAGAGGCATCTGACGAGAATCAGTATCGTATACCCGGTGACAAAAGCACTTATTAGATTCAAAACCAGTTGCATACATTAAGAATAGCAAATTCTGCCGGTTATGTCGAGAACAATATTGAAAGTGATAAAAATTCTGAGATAGAGGACTGTCCCCAAGTATTTAGTACCGGAGGTCTGTCCCCAAAATTCACAAAAAATTCCGGCAAACTGAATCAAAAGACAACTTTCATCCCGTACTTTAATTGATCGCGCAAAGCGATCAAGGAGGAATCTATGGCACGGCC
>BOBG01000321.1 GCA_026002265.1 Spirochaetia bacterium | reverse complement strand
TCTCGCCGGTGTCGTAAAAGGCTTGTGCAACATCTTGCCATGCGTCCGCGAGTGTAGTTTCCGGAACTTCCGGATTAAGGTTTCCGATGGAGCGAATCCCTTCCCAAAAGCCGTCCATAAAGTTATTCATAAATTTACTATCGGGGAAGATGGAACAATTTGCAAGCTGAAAATTTCTTCAGAAAAGTAGAAAAACAGCTTGACTTTTCCGGATATTGACTTTTTGTAAGTTGTGCTATATTCATATTGTTATGACTGAATATACGGTTTTGCTGACTTGGGACGATGAGGCGCGGGTATGGATTGCAGAAAGCGAAGATATTCCGGGGCTTATCCTTGAAGCACAATCGGTTGATGCGCTTATTGAAGAAGTAAATGTAGCTGTGCCCGAATTGTTGGAATTGATGAGCTTGCCATTTCATAACGTAACAGTCCGTTTCAAAGCGGAACGCTTGGCTGTGGTCGCATAATGGCTGAGTACGAAAAACAGGTGAGGAAAAAACTGTCTGAAAATGGCTGTTATCTTGTGCGGCATGGTAAAGGCGACCATGATGTCTGGTTTAGTCCGATAACCAACGTACCCATAACGGTTGCCACAAAAATTGACTCCCGGCATACTGCAAACGGAATCCTGAAACGCGCGGGGATTAATTATCATTTTTAGGGAAAATTTCCGGAAAAAACAGCTTGACTGTTCCGGTGATACTTTCGATAATATAAGTACAGTCTTGACACACTGGTTGAACGGAGCCGAACCGTTATCGGCTTTTTTTATTCAAGACAGGAAGAATTTTACACCGCAATAAATAGTATTCTCTCTTATTTTCATTTTTCCACTTGACACCACACCTTATACGGTGTATTATTAAACCATGAGCGGCAGGGATTTGATCAAGAAGCTGATGAAGGATGGCTGGACGCTGGATCGGGTAAACGGTTCTCACCACATCATGCGCAAAAATTCTGTGTCGGTGTCCGTACCGGTTCATGGAAATAAAGATTTGAAACTGGGTATTCTTAATCAACTGTTGAAGGAGGCTGGCTATAAATGAAAACAACCATTCCCTGTAAAATAACGTATTCAAAAGATGATGATTGCTGGTATGTCGAAGCTCCGGGATTCTATAAGGGTTTTATGACTTACGGAGACACTTTGGAAAATGCCAAGGCTATGGCCGCTGAAGCGGTTGCTGGACTACTAGAGACTTATCTTGAGCATGGCGACAGCTTTACGGTCCCCAGACCGGATGATTCAAATAATTGGTATAATATCGAAATTGATTCGGGTCTTGCTTTTGCGCTTTGGCTTCGCAATGAGCGTGTATCGCGCAATA
>BOBG01000320.1 GCA_026002265.1 Spirochaetia bacterium | reverse complement strand
TTCCTTTGGTTGGAGGGCTGATCCGAGTCGGCAGAATCGTCAAAGTTATCACACCGCGGTTGATTGGGCTGCCCCAACCGGAACTCCGGTCGTTGCTGCCCGGACCGGAACAGTGACTATGGTTGATACCAATGCAACATTTGGTAAATTCATCATCATCACCCACGACACTCAGTACCAAACTCTGTACGCACACTTGAACGCAGTCTCTGTTCAGACCGGAACGACTGTTGCCCAGGGATCTCAGATCGGCGAAGTTGGTTCAACCGGTTATACAACGAATTCACACCTCCACTTTGCCCTCTACCGGAACGGGAATCCGGTTGATCCTCTGGAATACATCAAACAATAACCGGACTCTTGACAAAAATAATGCTTTTTCCCTATAGTATATTGTTTCTTTTAATAGAAACGACTATAAGGAGTATTTCATGAAAAAATTGGGACTACTATTGGCCTTGTGTACGGCCGGTGCATCTATGGTTTTTGCTGCGGGACAAGCCGGATCATCTTCCGGGCAGATCCGGATCGGTGTTGCGAAGATCGTCCAGCATGAGGCGCTGGACGCCTGCGAAAGAGGGATCCAAGATGCGATCAAGGCGCGGGGAATCAATGCGATCTTTGATCTGCAAAATGCGAATGGAGATCCGAACACAGCCGCTCAGATTGCCAATAAATTCAAAAGTGAAAGAGTAGCCGTGGCCGTTGGAATCGCCACACCCATCGCGGTCGCACTCGCCACAGCAATTCCGGATATTCCGGTTGTGTTCTCTTCTGTGACGGATCCGATAGCGGCACACCTCGTGACTTCGTTGAATCGCGGACAAGGAAACGTAACCGGACTCTCCGATGCGATTCCCACAGCCGACCATATAGCCTTGTTCAAAGAAATTGCCGGAATCAGAACCCTCGGCTACATTTACACCAGCTCCGAAGCCAATTCCATTGCCGCGCTCAACCTTGTTCAAGATGCCTGCCGGGCACAGGGAATCTCGTTGATAACTCAAGCGATCAGCCTTTCGTCCGAACTCCGCCAAGCGTGTGAAGCCATTGTCAACCGGGTTGACGGCATTTATATCACAACCGACAACACCGTGTACTCGGCGCTCCCGGCATTGCTTCAGGTATTTGCAAACGCAAAAAAACCGGTATTTTCCGGTGATGTAACCGCGGTACAAGGCGGCGGTGCCATGATCGCATCCGGATTCAACTACTACAAAGCCGGCCTCGCAACCGGCAACATCGTTGCGGATATTTTGGAAGGCAAAAAGCCGGCCGATATTCCGGTCAAATTTTTGACAGAACCTTCAGAATCAGATCTTTTGTTCGATCTCGATGCTGC
>BOBG01000319.1 GCA_026002265.1 Spirochaetia bacterium | reverse complement strand
AATAGTGGATTATTGCTTTGTCAAGTTACAAAATGGCAAAAGCTAAGTTAAAGAAGAGTGCAACCACAAAGGGAAGGAGAAAGAATAGGGTCCACGAATTGAACGAATGTACATGAAGGGGTTTGGGCGCTGTCATAATGAAAAACGAATAGGGTCCACGAATGGCACAAATGGACACGAAGGGGTTTGGGGTTTGGGCGCTGTCATAATGAAAAACGAATAGGGTCCACGAATTAACACGAATGTACATGAAGGGGTTTGGGGTTTGGGCGCTATCATAATGAATTTTTACCAGAACAACCCCCGTTGGGGGGTAAAAAAAGCCGCCCCCGGTTTCCCGGGAGCTAAAGTCTCGTGCAAAGATCAGCCGGCATTACCGGCTCCGGTCATTGTGTCTCAATAACTGGTCATTGAGCCTGTCGAAATGACCTTTGTGGTAGTCACTCCCCTGTCTGCGGTGGGTTTATCTTGGTCGCGGCATACTTAATCCACCCGTCCATACCTTTATAGTCCTCCTCTCTGGTTGCGGGTACATAGATTTCCAGGTCGTCATGCGTATAGTCAAACGCATTATTCCCTAATGTCGTCAGAGGAGTCGTCTTTGGATCGGTGTCCCGCTCCACATATACCGATATTAGGCTGTTACAGCTCCAGAACGCACCGCTGCCGATAGAATCAACGCTGGCGGGGATGGTAACTGATGTCAGCCCACTACAGCCACCGAACGCAGAATCGCCGATAGAGGTCAGTGTTTCGGGTAGGGTAATTGATGCCAGTCCCCAACAGTCAGAGAATGCAAAATCGCCGATAGAGGTCAGTGTTTCGGGTAGGGTAATTGATGCCAACCCCCAACAGCTAGAGAACGCAGAGGCGCGGATAGAAGTAACAGTATCGGGGATTGTGTATGTAGTCGCTTTCCCATTTGGATATGCTACTAACTCCGTACCTTCTTTATTAAACAAAACTCCACCAATAGATTTATAGACTGTATTGTTTACATGTGCTTGAATTGATGTCAGCTTGCTACAGCCCTGGAACGCAGAGTCGCCGATAGAAGTAACGCTGGCGGGAATGATAATCTCTGTCAGCTCGCTACAGCCATAGAACGCAAAGTCGCCGATAGAAGTAACATTGTCAGGAATGATAATCTCTGTCAGGTCGCTACGGCCAGAGTACACCCCGCTTTCGATAGTGATAGGGTTAGGGTTAGACGGAGGATTAGGATTAGGCGTAAAACCAGGATTAGGATCAGGGTTAGGATTAGGCGTAAGGCCAGAATTAGGATTAGAGTTAGACAGAGAGTTAGGGTCAGGTAGAGGGCAGGCACTAAAGATCATAGCCA
>BOBG01000318.1 GCA_026002265.1 Spirochaetia bacterium | reverse complement strand
CGGCGCTAAAAAGCGAGGCAATTGCAGTGGTGAAAAAAGCATTGTCGGATCAAAAGATTTCGCTCAAAGATGCAGTGAGTATTGAAGAGCAGATCAACAAGTCGATTCAGGATCCGGGGTTCCAGATGGTACTTTTACGATGGGTGAAGCGGCGAAATAGGCCATCGAACAGAAACAACGCACAAGAGGAGAAGCGGTTGTTACCAGCGTTGACGGAACCTATACCATTACGGGAAGCAGAATTGAAATGCTCATGTTTGTTGACGGAAAAACGCATAAAGTGCGTATGTCTTACAGGTTTGTTGATAGAGATACCCTGCGTCTGGACGGACAGAATTACCGGAGGGTTAGATGAATAGCGAAATCCTAAAGTATGTTGGTGGGCGCAATGGTCATTATCCGCACGCAAAGGCTTGGGCTTTACGGCGACCTTTTCGTAAAAAATTCTTCAGATTACGAATTGATTTTTTGATAAACCACTTGACAAAAATTTGATGTTACTATATAAAGAAACAACGAATGTTTCTATTGATAGAAACGCCAGATTTTAATGATTTTTTACAAGGGGTGTATATGTTCATTCAGCAGACTTCGGTACAAGTCCCGGTGGCGGTAAAGGCCATGGCAGGGGAATGCCGGCGGATTCCGGTATCCAAGACTTTACCTGCCTTTTCGCGGACGCCGGTGGAGGTTTTCAAGGCACTCAAAAAAATCAGTCGCCAATGTTTCATTTTGGAAAGTCTTGAGGATAGCCAGATTCGGGGCCGCTACACCTTTCTGGGCTATGACCCCCAACTGACCATAACCTGTACCAACGGAGAATTGAGCATCAAAAACGGGACTGACATCCGCCTTACCGTGAAGGATCCCGGCACGTACATCAAGCAGATTATCGAAGAAAACCGGGGACCGAATCTGCCGGAGCTTCCTCCTTTTACCGGGGGCCTGGTGGGGTATTTTTCCTACGACTACATTAAGTACAGCGAGCCTTCCCTCAACCTGGACGCGGCGGACGAGGAAAATTTTAAGGATGTAGACCTGATGCTTTTTGACAAGCTCATGGTGTGGGACCGGCTTGAAGAAAAGATCATCCTGATTGTCAACATCAAAACCGATGCACTGGAAGAAAACTACCACCGCGCATTGGGGGAACTGGATGCCATGGCCCGTATCGCCGAATCCGGCGCGCCTGCGGAGATGAAGAGCCTCAACGTACTTTCGCCCTTCCGCGCCCTTTTTAATGAACAGCAATACTGCGATATGGTACTCAAAGCCAAGGAGCATATCCGGGAAGGGGACATTTTCCAAGTGGTGCTGTCCAACCGGCTGGAGACGGAAGTTGAGGGG
>BOBG01000317.1 GCA_026002265.1 Spirochaetia bacterium | reverse complement strand
TTGCTATACTATATAGAGTAGTTATATCACTTGTAACAGGGAGTATGTATGTCAAACATTTTTCTTTCATTTGCCCGCCAGAGCCGGGAGGCGAATCGGGCTGTCGTCACGATCCTCGATAAGCTTTCTAACGAAGAACGCGAAAAAGAACGCGGCTCTTACTATGGAAGTCTTTCCGGATTGTTCCGGCACGAAGTCGGATCCTTTGGATTTTTTCAGACTATTTTTCAGGAACCGCTCACGGGGAATGCTGCGGCCGGAAAAGCTCTTGCTGTGCTGGCCGGAGTCAAATTTCCCAAAGGTACCTTGACAGCCGATCAATGGAAGGAGATCGCTACAACGGGTGCTGCCGTTGACGATGCCTTTGTGGATCTCGTAAGCGCCATTTCTGAAGAAGAATTACAAAAACAGATCAAATGGTTTGACGGGACTATAGTGCCGCTTTCTTTTGTACTGCAAGCTTTAACGCTTCATGGTGCGCATCACCGGGGACAAATTTCTCAAATTCTTGATGAATTGAAGATCGACAACGATTATTCCGGAATCAACTCTGAGTTTCTTAAATGACCGCACCGGAAATTTTATCCCATGTTGATCACACGCTCCTCAAAGCCACTGCTTCATGGGAGGAAATCCGGAAACTATGCACTGAAGCCCTCCAATACCGGACAGCTTCAGTCTGCATTCCTCCCAGTTATGTCCGGACCGTGTACGAAACATTCGGCGATTCTCTCACCATCTGCACAGTGATCGGCTTTCCCCTTGGGTACAACACGACCGCGGTCAAGGTAATCGAAACGAATCAGGCGCTGATGGATGGAGCTGCGGAAATTGACATGGTGATCAACTGCGGCAATGTAAAAAACGGGCGTTTTGATGCTGTAGCCGAAGAAATCTCCGCCATAAAAAAAATAACGGGTACCAAAATCCTCAAAGTGATCATAGAAACCTGCTTCTTGACCGAACCGGAAAAGATCCGGCTCTGCGGCATCGTGACTGAATCTGGAGCTGATTATATAAAAACATCAACCGGATTCGGCAGCGCAGGCGCAGTGCTGTCAGATATTGCCTTATTCCGGAAACACATAGGATCCGATGTCAAGATAAAAGCGGCCGGCGGGATCAAAACAAAAGAAGCTTTCGAAGCATTTTTGGAAGCAGGCTGCGACCGGATCGGTTCCAGTTCTGCAGTTACGTTATTTGCAACGGAGAAAATAAATGGCTAAACAACGAATCGGCATCATTGGTACCGGTACTATCAGCGGTATTTACCTAAAGAATTTAACCAGCATTTTCAGCAACACCGTTGAAGTTACCGCGGTGACTGATCAGCGTATGGAATTTGCAAAAA
>BOBG01000316.1 GCA_026002265.1 Spirochaetia bacterium | reverse complement strand
GGCTCGTTTTATTGGCGCTTCCGCTATGTATGCTTGGCAGTTTTTGAAAGCGCAAATGACAGCAGAGCATTTAGGACTGACGAAATTTGTTACGATGCAGAACCACCTCAACCTCATATACCGCGAGGAGGAGCGTGAAATGATTCCGCTCTGTAAAGAGCAAGGAGTCGCCCTCACACCCTATAGTCCGCTTGCAGGAGGTCGCTTGGCCCGCGCTGCGGATGTGCAAACGGAGCGCTCCAAACTTGACCATATCAACAAGGGCAAGTACGGTGCGACAACGGAACAGGATGCACCGATTATCGAAAGAGTAGGTATTATCGCCGGAAAACATGAAGTCTCGCGCATTGCTGTTGCTTTGGCGTGGCTTATGCAAAAAGAAATCTGTACCGTGCCGATTACCGGTGCAACTAAACCTCAAAATGTTGCAGAGGCCAGCGCTTCTGTGGGTTTCAGGCTGAGCAGTGACGAGATTGCCTATCTGGAAGAACCCTATGTCCCGCATAACATTGTAGGACTGAAGAAAGCTAACGATGAATAAATTCTTCTGGACGGGTACTGTCACCGCATGGCTAAAAAAAATCGCTATGATACAGTAGATGTGGTTTTGATCAGCACAGCCCACGAGAAAAGGGCTGCACCTTTAGCGAAAGTATCGCCGATGAATCTGAACCGGTAATGCGGTAAAGTTGAGGAAAAAATGAAAAAATATGTAAGTATTCTGCTTATCTGTACTCTTGGTGGGATTGTATCTGCGGAAAGTTTTGATGATTATTCACTCAAAAGTCTGCAAACTTATCCGTACAAAGCAAGTCCGATCCTTATAAATAAATTTATATCTGATGCCGATGATTATTTTGCCTATGATTTTTCGTATACCTCGATGGGGCTTAGTGTAAGCGGACGTTTGCGTCTGCCCAAAATCGATCCCCAAAGTATAAAAGGCATAATCATCTTGCTGCGCGGTTGGCAAAATCCCTCCATCTACTATACCGGCAAGGGAAGCGCCAATATGGGGCGTTCTTATTTGCACAACGGTTATGCGGTTATTTCCCCGGATTTCTTCGGATATGGTGCATCGAGTGCAACACCAAACCCGGCAGATGCCCATCAATTTTATTCCACGATCAATGCGGTCGAACTCTATATGAGTTTAGTTTCGCCGCACATTTCATATACAGCCAGTGTACCGCAAAATGTACGTTCTGAGTTACCGTTGTCATTTAAAAAGATTTGTTTATGGGGCCACAGCAACGGCGGACAGGTAGCGATTCAAACGCTTGAAGTTTTGAAAGTGCCGATTCCCACTGTGCTGTGGGCGCCGGTGTCCCTTGCCTTTCCTGACAGTGCGGCCTT
>BOBG01000315.1 GCA_026002265.1 Spirochaetia bacterium | reverse complement strand
AGGGAGGATAAATGATACAAACATATCAGGAATTGATAGTTTGGCAGGAAGCGATGAATCTTGTAGAGATTATTTACCTACAAACAAAGAGTTTCCCGAAAGAGGAAATGTACGGACTGACAAGCCAGATGAGGAGAGCCGCAGTTTCGATTCCATCGAACATAGCGGAAGGGTATGGGAGAAAAACAAGACCGGATTATCTACGATTTCTCTCGATAGCGAGCGGATCTCTACGGGAGTTAGAGACACAGGCGTTGATAGCAAAGAGAGTACAAATTTTGAGCGAACCGGAAATGGAAAAGACACAAGCGCAATTAAATTCTGTGGGGCGGCTATTGACGGCATTACAAAAGTCATTGAGTTAGATAACGCCATTACCCCACATCCTACACCCTATACCCCATATTCCTATACCCCATTTCAAGGAATATGTTTAACCGATACTTTTCAACTTGGCGAGACGGAAGAAGGCAATGTGCTTTTCTCGGAGTTGTTCAAGCAGAACTCGGAGCGGGTAGAAAAACAGCGCAAGAACCCCATCACTGTCATCAGGGGCAACCCGCCCTATTCCATCGGGCAGACCTCCGCCAATGACAACGCCCAGAACCAAAGCTACCCCACCCTCGAAAAACATATTGCCGACAGCTATGTAAAATCATCAAACGCTAACTTGAGTAAAGGCGTATACGACAGCTATATAAAAGCCTTCCGCTGGAGTACCGACCGCCTCCCGCCTTCAGGCGGTGTAGTCTGCTTTGTCTCAAATGGTGCTTGGCTCGACAGTAACGCAATGGACGGTTTCCGTAAATGCCTTGAAAAGGACTTTTCCTCTATCTATGTTTTTAATCTACGAGGGAATGCGAGAACAAGCGGTGAACAACGGCGCAAAGAAGCAGGAAATGTCTTTGATAGCGGTTCCCGAACCCCCATAGCCATAACCCTACTGGTCAAAAACCCAGACAGCACGGCAGAAAAAGCCGTCATTCACTACCGCGACATTGGCGACTATCTCACCCGTGAACAGAAGCTGGAAACCGTTAAAAACTTTACTTCAATAGCAAACATCACATGGACAACCCTAACCCCCAACGAACACGGCGACTGGATAGCCCAGCGCAACGACATCTTCAGCACCCTCATCCCCCTTGCCCCTGAAAAGAAGTTTGACACAAACACACAGAGCTTTTTCTCCACACTTGCCATTGGTGTTGCTACAAATCGTGATACATGGTCTTATAACTTTTCATGTTCTGCCGCCCAGTCATTCGGATCGTTCTTTATGCCGCTGTCTTTATCGATCTTGACCTGATACCGATCCATAATCCACTCAATAGCGCTCTTACCGTTCACAACATACT
>BOBG01000314.1 GCA_026002265.1 Spirochaetia bacterium | reverse complement strand
CCCATACTGTGCCTCCATTTATTTATATTATCATTTCATAATATCTTTTGTCAACCATATTTTATACAATATTTACAATAAATCTTAGGACACATTGCACATAACGTTCCGGTTGTTTACGAAGTTTTTTATGGCGCGATAAAAAAACTGCGCAGCAGTTTTGCGCCATAAAAAATTTGGTGGAGTGAGGCGTGGGAACGAAGTGACCTAGCCGAACGGAACCGGAGGGCGCTAAGCGCCCGAACCGTAAACAAACCTGTTATGTGCAGTACCGCCGTACTTTAATCTCTTTAATCATAATGATTATACTTACAAAAAAGATGCTTTCATATGAGTCCATCTAAATGTAAATATAAAACTGTTTTAGTATTTCATCAATTCTATAAAATGTTGTCCTATATCATTCGGAATAGCAACAGCAACCAGTTCCTCGTATTCCCCATGGCCATAATCATAATAGTATACAAGCATAAGTTTACCGTCTATGATATGAAAATAATAACCTTTATAAGAAGTGAAATAACCATCTTTGCTTTCTTTGTAAAAAATACATCTCGGAGATTTATCCTTGTCAGGGAGTGGTAATCGTTGGATTTTTACGTTTTCATCTGACTTGAAAGGATTATAGCTATGGTTTTTTGCAAATTCCATAAGCTCTTCAAATTTTTTTGGATCAATACTAATACTTATATCAATTACCAAGTCTCCTTTAGTATAGCCATAACCTGCAACAATTGAATAATAATAAAAATAATTACGGGGGTTATCATAATAAGCATATGCTTGTTTCCATTGGTCTTCGGCACAATATAGCACACCTTCGGTAGTTTCCCCAATGTTACTGTGTACCAAATCAAATTGCTCACAATTTATTCGACGGAATTCGTTAAATCCCACTTTGTACGTTTCATCTTTATAAGTGAGATTTATAGGATATAATTCTCCATAAAAACCATTGCGATATTTTACCTTATCAATAATTACAGTTTTGGGTACTAGAATATTTGATATGGCAATTTTGGACATTTTCACACCAAAACAGGAATTTAATACTAACATGGGAATAATGTAAAGAATAAATTTATTTTTCATAAATGACTCCTGTTATAACAATAATATATATTATTATTTCTTGTCAATATGTTTTTACTGAAAATATTTTCTGACCAATTTAGGCGGTATTGCACATAACGTTACGGCTGTTTATGACGGTTTTGCGGTTTGCGATAAGGGAAACCGCAGGTTTCCAGCAACCGCAAAACTGTGGCGCAAGCCCGAGCCGGCTATTGCCGGCGCAGCATAAACAACCCTGTTAAGCGATCGTAGCCCGTAACTGATGCTATTCCGGCTAGGTATAA
>BOBG01000313.1 GCA_026002265.1 Spirochaetia bacterium | reverse complement strand
CAATGCGGAGACAGGAAATAATTGTACGATAGAGATGCAAATCCTCCAACTTTCACTTTAGTGGTGAGTTTGCCGTTAACGCCGGTAAAAAAAAGAGGAAAGGCCGCACCAACGGTAAAATTAAAGGTTTGATCTCCTCGTTCATACGCAAGAGAGTCTTGAATGATATAGCGATCAACGTCTTGATCCGGCGGGGTTTCGTTTGATTCTTGAGCGGATAGTACCCCGCCGAGCAGTAACAGGATCGCTACACAGCCGATTTTTCTCATACAGTTTCCTTTTTCAAGATACAAGATAAACACTTTGAATCCGGCTTTTGTAACAGAGAAACGGTCGGTCAACGCCCCATTATCCGGGTCAAATGTGCGATTTTTTGAGCTAAAACCGGATTCAGCGACTGCATTCTCCAGCACCAATTCAAGCCGCCGGTCGTTGAAGGAGTATTCAACCGAGCTTCATTATCGAGTCCGAGGTAGTCCTGTAAAGGAATTATCGCGAGATTTGCCACGGAAGACAGTGCTGCCCGGATAAAAGCCCAGTGTGCATCGGCCGGATCTTTGATTCCTAAATATTCCGCAGCTAGATGAACGTCTTCGGGACGAGCAGTTTTGAACCAGCCGCATGTAGTTGGGTTGTCGTGAGTTCCGGTGTACACAACGCAGTGAGGGCTATACGTGTGAGGCATATAGTCGCTCGATTCACGGGAATCAAAGGCAAATTGCAGAATTTTCATGCCCGGATATCCGGAAGCCTCAAGGAGATTCCGCACTGCCGGAGTCAAATACCCCAGATCCTCCGCTATGATCCGGGCACCCGGCAACGCAGTATTGACCGCATTGATAAAATCCATGCCGGGACCGGGCTGCCATGAACCGCGGCTTGCATCAGGATCGCCGGCTGGAACCGCATAATAACTTTCAAAACCTCGGAAATGATCGATCCGTACAACATCATAGAGAGAAAGGTTTTCCCGGAGCCGCTGAATCCACCAGTCAAATCCGGATTTCTTTAAAATATCCCACCGGTACAAGGGATTCCCCCATAATTGCCCTGAAGCAGAAAAGGGATCCGGAGGACAACCCGCGACTAACACCGGCTTTCGCTGTGCATCAAGCTGAAAAATTTCACTGTGGGACCACGTATCTGCACTATCAAGCGCCACATAAATCGGCATATCACCGATAATTTCAATGCCGCGATCGTTTGCATATTGTTTGAGCAAATGCCATTGCATAAATGCACAATATTGCACAAATGAATAATAAGCGATGTCCTCGGCGTACTGTTTCCGGTACATCGACATAGAATCCGGAGTGTACAATCGCGCGGCTTCCTCCCATTCACACCATGATGTTCCGTGGTGTG
>BOBG01000312.1 GCA_026002265.1 Spirochaetia bacterium | reverse complement strand
AGTTTTTATAATATGCCTTCTGCATATCAATAATCAAGAGAGCCATATTCATATTTTGTTCCTCCATTTCCTTTATAAACAAATTTTATTCTTATGTCAATAGTTTTTATGCAATATTTTACACAAATTTTAGCCCGTATTTCGCCTAACGTGAAAGCTATACGACATTTTTGCGGTTGCGATAAAGGAAACCGTAGGTTTCCAGCAACCGCAAAAATGTGCCGGAGAAAAAACGCACAAAGGCCGTAGCGTAGGCCGACTGCGTTTTTTCGGAGGCCAAGCCGCTACTGCGGCGCAGCGTATAGCGTATGTTATGCGAAGTAAAAATCTGTTACGAAGCGCCCAACAAGGATATTGGGCGTTCTATTATTTTTTTTACATAATTTTTTCTGCTAATTTTTCTTTGATATTATTTTTTATAATTTTAATACCAAATTCATCTGCAATCTTTTTAGCATTTGCATTGACTGTTTTTACCAATGAGGCTTTATCCATATTTTTTGTTTCCTCATATAATTGAACTCTTATTTTGTCCAATTCATATTCAAAATTATTCATAATCAAAAACCTCCATTGGTGTACAAATAAACGCGTTGCCATATCCGTTCATTCGATTAATAATTTCTGTGGCCATTTTTGTTTTTAATTTATTTATATGGTGAAAATTTAAGCTTATAATACAATCCATCTCATTTATTGATGCCATTGCGATATGTACACCATCCATCCTGAATTTCATAGGGATTATCCCCATCTCAGTATAAACATCCGCCAAATCAATTGCTCTTTGATCTATTTCTAAAACACTGATTCCATATTCTGATATTAGGTTTAACATCATCCCACGTTTTGGTTCAGAGGCTTTATTGAGTTCTTCAATAACATAAGTGGAGGTATATGCATCTAAACCTTTATTCTTAATATTTTCAAAAAGCTCTTTAGTTTCATCAATATATTCCCTGTTTTCATCATAATATTGGTTAAAAACAGTAGTTTCCAAGTAAATCCTTAACATAATTTATAGTATAATATACTTTAACAAGGATGTCAATACCTAAAATTCAATTTTTTTGTGCTCTTTAGCACCGCCATGGATGGCGGTGCATCCTCTGAATATGTCCAGATTTTTATTTCGCATAACGTGAAAGCTATACGACGTTTTTGCGGTTGCGATAAAGGAAACCGCAGGTTTCCAGCAACCGCAAAAATGTGCCGGAGAAAAAACGCAGAAAGGCCTAAGGCCGACTGCGTTTTTTCTCCGGCCAAGCCCCGAAGGGGCGAAGCGTATAGCGTATGTTAGGCGAAGTACAATTTTGCTTTTATTCTTTTTTTTATATTTTTACAATATTATTTTCCCATTCATGT
>BOBG01000311.1 GCA_026002265.1 Spirochaetia bacterium | reverse complement strand
ATAGAAAATCATTCTACAGATTTGTGTATCAAAAGACAAGACAAAAAAAATACTGTCGGCGAAAGGAGAAGAACGCCGGCAGTAAAGTAAGGAAAATCGTTAAGGAGGTACCAATAATAACAAGGGTTATACTAGAGAGTTACAATTTTTTAAAAAGGAGCTGCAAATCGGAATCTCCCGGAATTGACTCATGGTTCTTTCCTTTTTTATGTAACTTGCATTATAGTGACTCTATTGACAAATAAAGAGGAGCTCAGAATGTTGGAACGTTATGTTGATCGTACTGAATTTGATTCTTACGAAGATTTTTATGAAAATTTCTCGGTTAAAATCCCGGAAAATTTCAATTTTGCCTATGATGTGATCGATATTCTTGCCGCGGAAAAGCCGAATGAGCAGGCGCTTGTCTGGTGTGACGAGCGCGGTGCAGAGGCAACCTACACCTACGCGGATATCAAGCATTTTTCGGATCAAGCGGCTGAAGTTCTGGTCGGAGCCGGTATTAAAAAAGGAGATCCGGTGATGCTGGTTCTCAAACGCCGTGCGGAATATTGGTGGATTCTGCTTGCACTACATAAAATCGGCGCGATTGGGATTCCGGCGACTCATCTTCTTACCACAAAAGATTATGTATACCGGTGTGAAGCTGCGACTGTGGTCGGAATCGTGTGTGTTGACGAACCAGGGGTCATCAAAAATATTGAAGATGCGTGTGAAAAATTGGGTGAAAAGGCGCCTCGGTTTTTGGCTTTTACCCGGAGCGTGCACCGTCCGCCGGAGGAGCCGTTTGCTGGAAAACCATGGTTTGATTTTAACAAGGCACGGGAACAAGCGCCGGGTGCATGGAAACGCCCGCAATCTGTTAATACGAATGACGATACTATGCTTTTGTATTTCACGTCCGGTACAACCGGCGGTCCGAAAATGGTTCAGCATAATTTTGTCTATCCCCTTGGTCACATTGTGACTGCAAAATATTGGCAGCAGGTTGAGGAAGGCGGGCTTCATTTAACCGTTGCAGACACCGGTTGGGCAAAAACTGCATGGGGAAAGATTTACGGGCAGTGGATCTGCGGTTCCGCGGTTTTTGTGTACGATTATGACCGCTTTGTACCAAAGCAAATGCTTGAGGTTATCACGAAACATAAAGTCACGACTTTTTGTGCGCCGCCAACCATTTACCGGTTTTTTATCAAGGAAAATCTCCGGAGTTATGATTTTTCTTCCATTAAACATTGTGTCGTGGCCGGCGAGCCGTTGAATCCGGAAATTTTTGAGCAATTTTTTGCAGGAACCGGCCGGAAACTCCGTGAGTGTTATGGTCAAACTGAACTGACGCCGACTCTGTGTACATTCCCCTGGCTGACGCCGAAA
>BOBG01000310.1 GCA_026002265.1 Spirochaetia bacterium | reverse complement strand
GTTGCGCCGGCGATGATGACAAAGAGTCTGAATAGTCTTGAATTAGTGCGGTTATTGAAGAAGGCGGATTCGGGCTTTGAGCAGCCGCGGGACGAGAGTGGGAAATTTGCCGGCGGAGGAAATAATCAAGGAGATACTAATAAAGAAATTCAGATCAAGAAATTATTAGATAGTAAGCCAATAGAGATAACCGGGAAGGAAATATCAGAGAGTACCGATTTTGTAGAATTAAGAAAACAAGCCAGAGAATATGGCAGAACGGTTCGAGGTACATACACCAATGAAGATACCGGGGCGGTAATCCCTGTAACTGGCGGTTCCATTAAAGAAACGCTCGAACATGACTATAAAGACTTGCCGCATTTGCAATCCATCGCCGCTATTCCTCAGATAATAGAGAATTCGATATACATTGATGAAATACCAAATGAAGACATAGAAAAACATAGAAATATCGTAAAATACCAATACTTTGTTGCGGGATTAAAAATAGGCGGTGTTGATTACACCGTAAAAGCGGTCGTAGCAGTGGATAAAATCAATAATCGGTACTATGACCACAAATTAACACAAATAGAGAAGGGTAGGTTACTTTCGTCAATTCAAGGGATAACAAGCCCAAGCGAGGAAAGCAACCCGCCCCTCTCCGATATAGAGGATAAACGACTATTACAAATTTTACAACCCCCTATTTCGGTTCGGAAGTCGGTGGGTGAGAGTGCGTTACAAGACGAGGCGGTTTGTGAATTAATAGGAACGATGTCCTCAGGAATCGTCAAGTCGCCGGATGATATAGTGTCATTTCTTTCAAATTATGGGAGACCGGATCAAGATGCAAGCGATATTATGTTGCACTTGGTGTTAGAAAATACTGGAGGTTTAGGAATGAGTGTAAAGAGTGTTTTGGATAATTTACGGAAGTCGCTGGGAATGAAAAAGTCTGAATTCGAGGAATTCAAAGAGGAGACTGAATTAGAGCCTGGAAAAGAAGAACTCGAAGAAGAAGTGCCTGACGAAGATGGCGATGAGGAATTTGACGAGGAAGGAACTGAACTGGTCAAAGGACTCGTCAAGCACATGAAACGGCTGGAGCAGATGCAAAAGTCGACCGGCGAGGCGGTGGCGTTGATTTTAGAAAGTCAAACGAAAATAACGAAGTCGATTTCGGCTCGGCAGGGTGTGCTTTCCGGTTCGGAATTAAGAACTGCTAGTGCCGCTGGGCAGAAGATCCGGCATAAACAATTCACACCGGCGCTAAAAAGCGAGGCAATTGCAGTGGTGAAAAAAGCATTGTCGGATCAAAAGATTTCGCTCAAAGATGCAGTGAGTATTGAAGAGCAGATCAACAAGTCGATTCAGGATCCGGGGTTCCAGAT
>BOBG01000309.1 GCA_026002265.1 Spirochaetia bacterium | reverse complement strand
AAAATTGTGAAATTTAAAATGCCCATCTAAAATCAACGTAAAGATTATGCCGCGCATGATCCCGTGAAAAAACGCCGTTGTAACCAGCAATGACTGTTGCACCGCCGAAACTGGTACTGATCGCCGGATCAATGCTCAACTGGTAATAGGAAAAATAATCGCGAGCAGCTTCATAGTCGGAAACCCAGCCGGCCGATAAAGCCCTGCCGCCGGCAAGAATGTCACGCGCAAGGTATGCACTGTTGATATAAGTAGTTAGGTTTAAGCTAAATTCAACATTAAACTGGTTGAAAAGCCGGTATTTAACATAGGGTTCAATCTGAAATTGTCCCCATGCTGTGGAGCCGGTGTCGTCTTTGTTGTCACCGTTGCGGGTGATATATTTTGCCCGGACTTCCGCATATACATTATGATCCTGCATTTCGAGAATCTTGAATCCGCCCTTGAACGCAAAGGTCGCTTCGACTGGTGAAAATTGGTAGGAGCCCGGCCCGCCGGTTACTTTGTAGTCCTCGCCAAGATTGTTCACCATTCCGTCAAACACGAGAATCAGGCGCCCATTAACGAGGCTGTCGATGCCGGCGCCAAAGGCAATATTTCCGGAACCGGCAATCGGAGTCGAGTTGACATAGTGCAAACCACCGCCGATGATCGTATTTTTTTCACTGTCATCGTAAATCGGATTGTTGTCGTACATAAATACAGCCCACAAACCTTCGAGCGGGCCAGCGAAGCTGCCGAGTTTGTACTTTGCACCGATCATGATATTAGAAAAATATGCGTCCGGTTTTATGCCGTCCTTACCCGGATCCGGGAAATTCAAACCGAGGGAAATTCCGTAAACATCGACTCCAAAAAGACGAAGCCCGGTGTAACTGAGCCAATCAACGTTGAGCCAGCCACCGGTACTAATCGGTGCGCCGCCGCCCTGACCGCCCTTAAACTGAAGTTTATCTTTAAAAAAATTTGCCCACAGATAGTGATCGCCCAGATGTATTGTATCATCAAAGTTATCAACTGAACCGTGTGCCCATGCTCCCAAATGCAAGCCCCAAAAGGTGCTGGCATAATTAAAATCGAGCCAGCCTTCGCCGTTATAGGTGTCGTTGTCCTTTGACGCAAAAAACAAGGTGAAGGGGTATTCGTCATCCGGGTCAACTGCCTCCAACCTTCCGGTAAAATCGGAACTTTTTATTTCGATCCCGGTTTTTACTCCACCGCCGAAGCTGAAGCCGTTTCCTAAATCAAGGGCAAAGGCCGGCGCTGTAACGAGTACCGCCAGTACAATTACGCCACACTTTTTCATAAAAACCCCTTAAAAATACGCATAGGCTATTTTAGTACCGGTAACTTTAGTAGGTTCAGTCGTATCATTGTACGAATTGC
>BOBG01000308.1 GCA_026002265.1 Spirochaetia bacterium | reverse complement strand
GCAGGAACCCTTGTGGCTAAAACTACCGGTGGTAATGGTAACGGCGCATTTAACGATAGTGCTTTTATAGTAGCAGGTGCTGTCGATGGTTCAACAGCGCCAGTATTTGAAGTGCTGTCAGATGGTGGTTGTGTACCACAATGCAACCGGGCTGAAATAGTCCGGACGCAGTGTTTAGGTAAAATCAAACATAACTCAAAAGAACATGAGGGCTTTATGAAAACTACAAACAAATTATTCATGGCGGGAATTGCCGGTATGGCGCTGCTATTCGGACTAGTTGTTGCCGGATGTGCAAACGGTGAGTTTGAAGGGAATGGCTATGATGGGGACACGACTCGCGTTTGTCTGCTTAACTTAGAAGCCGGCAGCTATACCTTTACGGTGGGTGGCATCCTAGAGGACAGAGGTATATACAGCGAGAAGGATTCAGTGATCGAGTTTAAATCCGCTATGGGCAAAGGCACCTTTAAGGGTTTGCATAATGGTAATAAAGTTGCTCTCTACAATGTTGTGCTGACAAAGACAAAATCTGTTGACGCGGGTGATGAATTTATCTATGACGGTGCAGTATTTGATGTAGTTGAATAATCCGGAATCTTGAATGCCGGATACCATCGTACCCGGCGGCTTTTCTTTAACGCTTTTCCTTTTCTTTTTCCTTTTCTTTGGTAATTTTTGCCTCCAGCGTATCTACCAGCTGGTCAATGGCCGTATGGAGATCGAAGTCATTTTCCTTAACATGAATGGAAAGGCCCCAACGGAAATTAACAGTCGCTTCTGCCGTAAAATCTTTGCCATGTGTGATGGTAAACAGAAGGTCTACGATCATATTTTCAGCATTATGAATCCGGCTGATCTTCTTTTCCAAATAGGATTTGGAAACATCATCCAAGGTAAAATGGACCGCTTTAATTTCAGTGTTCATAAACACTCCTTATAAAATAAATATATAAAATTTGCAATAAGTCTTTTTTATTTCCGGCTATGTGATGAACCGACTTTGAGTTCATTCCGGTATTTTGCAACGGTACGCCTCGCGAGTGTAATGCCCCGGCCGGCCAGAATATCAGCAATCTCCTGATCAGAACGATTCCAGGTTTCGTCCGCGATAAGTTCTTGAATCATCGCTTTTACCGCACCTTTTGAGTAAGAAGAGCCGGAAGATCCCACGCCGCTGATTGAATTAGTAAAAAAATGCCGGATTTCAAAGAGTCCCCACTCGCTTTGAAGATATTTTCCGTTAGCCGCCCGGGAAATGGTCGATTCATGGAGTTCAAGTTCTTCAGATACGTCTTTTAAACTGAGCGGCAGGAGGTACCGGGGACCATGGAGAAAAAAGGGGCGCTGAAAATGGACAAGCGCATTCGTGAGCCGGAGGAGTGTCTG
>BOBG01000307.1 GCA_026002265.1 Spirochaetia bacterium | reverse complement strand
ATATCGGACACGACAGCACTGTTGTGAGAATCCAAATTGCCGGTCGGCTCGTCCGCTAGAATGAGGTCAGGATTATTGACCATTGCCCGCGCCACTGCAACCCGCTGGCGTTCTCCTCCGGATAGCTGCGAAGGAAAATGGTCCAGACGATCATCTAATTTCACTTCAGAGAGGAGGATCCGGGCTTTTTCCATGGCATCTTTTTTCTTTATACCGGCAATATAAGCCGGAATCATCACATTTTCTAGTGCGGTAAAATCCTTCAAAAGATAGTGAAATTGGAAGATAAAGCCGAGGCGCTTACTCCGGTACGAAGAAAGAGCCTTCTCAGAAAGCGTGCTGATATTGAGTCCGTCAATCTCGATGGTTCCGGAATCACAGCGATCCAAGCCGCCGATGATATTGAGCAGAGTCGATTTTCCACTTCCGCTCTGCCCCATAATCGCAACTGAGGTACCGCGCTCCACAGTAAAACTCAGATTCGTAAGAATCGAAAGCATTTCGGTTCCAGATTGATAATTTTTGACAATATTTGTTACACGGAGCAATGCCTTTTGGCTGCTCATCGCCGTGTCACTCATTACGCAACACCTCCGCGGGATTCATTTTTGAAATTTTACCGGATGCAAACCACGCAGCTATAAGGGCTGATAAAAATCCAAACAAACAGATTAAAAAAACTTCGTGCGGAATAAGCCGTGAGGGAATTGCTTTAATATAAAATACAGCCGGAGAAAATGCCGCAAAATCAGAGGTGCCGGCACCGAGAATCCGGTTAAAAAGATGAATGATCATATTGGCAAAGGCTTCCATGCCGGTAAAAAAAGCTCCAATATGGGTCGCGATCAAAAGCCCGCCGGTCATGCCGATCAGCACACCGGACAGACCTATAGCACAACCGTCTGACACAAACACAAGCCGGACAGCCAATTCCCCGCCGCCGACTGCCCGGAGGAGTCCGATTTCTTCTTTCCGTTCCATAACATTCCGGCGTTGAGACTGAAAAATATTTAAACCCACGACAATAAAAATAAGTCCAACGAGAATAAACATGAGGAGTTTTTCGGTACGGAGCGCGCCAAAAAATGCCTTGTTGTAATCCCGCCACGAGGTGACAGATAAAGGTTTGTCCTGTAGTAAAGGACGAACTTGTTCTGTAATATGGCTCACTGCCCACCGATTCTGGAGTTTGACACCGAGTACCAAATTCCCGCCGCCGAGTGCAGTCGCGTTATCAACATTGATAAAACCCCAGCCAAGGTCATACTCGTAAAATTCTGTCCGGAAAATGCCGGTTACACTAAAAATGGTGTCTTCAGCCTCGATTTCTTCCCCCAATATTCCGGAAACAGAGATTAACGTCACGGTGTCGCCGACTCGGACACCCAAGCGCCGGGCA
>BOBG01000306.1 GCA_026002265.1 Spirochaetia bacterium | reverse complement strand
ATTATATACAATAATGGAGGCGGAGAACGGCTATGCCGTCCATCGCTATTTTCAAAATTTGGTGTCAGACACCTTTGCATCATTCTATTACAAATGTTTCTTCAGTAACATATTCTTCACTCTTATCAAACAGAAATAACTGATTATACGATTTTAAATATTTTCATTTATAGAAATACTCATGTCATATAATTCATGTGGTGCAATATCTTGTCCATGCTCCCACTCAATTCCTTTTCCATTAAATATGATATGAATTGTCTTAAAATATTTATCATTAAGGCCGACTGGGGTTTTTCGGAGCCTTCGCCGCTTTAGCGGCACAACGTAAACTGTTTGTTAAATGACGGACGAAACTACGTCGAAGCACCCAGCCATGGACGGCTGGGCGGACTTTTACTTTAGGATAAAACTGTTCTTTTATAATCTTTCAGATGCCGCACCAACAACTTGTGCCGTGTTTGCATCTAATGCCCGTAAACGCAACCTACGCAGACTGCCTTCGCCGTCAACCCGTCCGGTCACAATAATGCTTGCCCCAGCAATCTTTCCGATTCGGGCAGCCGTCGCATCGTCCACTTCCTCGCTCATTCCAAAGTTTTGTTCTCTCCGTAATCTGTCTAGCTGGCTTCTGTCGGTTATAAAATAACCATCATTTACCCATATATATTCGAGTTCGCCAACGACGTAGTCGGTTGTGTTCCTGTCCTGAGCCGTAATATACACAATCGCTATTCGTGACTTTGCGGGAGCATTTTTCAATGTTTCTTGTGCCGCCCTTGCCAATGCCCCTACAACTCCTGATGTCCGACCAGTTCCTAAATCAGTTTCACTTTCCTTTGAAAGACGAAAGACAACAGCAAAATAAAGGTATATTGAACTGGTTTTAAAAGATATCCTCTTTGAGTTTGCAGTAAACTCAACAGTATTTGTTTTAGACCCTCCGCCTGCCGTCTGAACCCTTATTGAATGGTTTCCATTAGGAATAATTACCCGTTCAGAACTATTTTTATCGACCTGTGCGACTAGTTCACCGTCTATAAAAATGTCCAATAACCCATTGATTAACGATGAAGTATTTTGTACAAGCACCTCTGATTCATTAGGACCATGAACATCCTCGCGAGACAAAGATGGTATTGTGCGTTGAGGCGGCGGTCCTGATGCACATGATGCCAAAAGCCCAACCAAAAATGAAAAAATTACAATCCGCTGAGTTCTCATAGAAACCTCCACATTTCCTTTCCAAAAGATTTAAATTTCGACGCAACCTCTCTACTCCTCGCGCCCCATGGAAAAGCACAAGCTGGCAAGCCTGCGCGGGGCTTTGTGCAAAGCTTTGTTATATGTCGAAAAAACGCTACGACGAAAACACCAAACACGGTGCTTCTCATCAAATCAAT
>BOBG01000305.1 GCA_026002265.1 Spirochaetia bacterium | reverse complement strand
AACCGGTCCGGTTTGCTTTGTTATCCAGGGAAAATTGTTTAAAAGGACTCTCCGGATCCGCGGATTCAAAGAGTACCAGAGACATCGCCGTTGCATTACGCGAAAAAACTGCAAAATTGACTCCGGTTTCTGTCAAAGTTGCCCCAAAAGGAAGCGCTTTTCCCGATTCCAGTTCCATAATCGACTCCTCTGCAAAACGTGGAAAAAAGTATAGCGTGCGCGGTAAATTTTTGATAGATAGCACCGATCTATGGGGACAGACCTCGAATCTCATTTCGTACAAAAGAGATAGTGAAAAGAGCGTAAAGGAGAATCAGTAGCGCTATTTTTAGCGAAGTATTTTTGAATTAACCGGTAATATTTGCACCACGTACCGGAAATGCCGGCACGACTCCACTACAAGCTGTTTTCCCATTATCCGGAATCCATGCTGCAAGAATCAGCGGCATTTTATTAGATAAAAGAAATATTTATCTTCAGTATTTGTATGTCGGTTATTATTAAAAAATACACTCGGCCGGTATTTTTCCCATCCACTTGCAAAATGCATAGTACGTGAAGGCAAATATGTAAAGAATTAACTATGCTTTTTTTAGACATTTTCTGATTTATTAAATGAAGATGTTCATGCATTTTTGAACGAGTATCTTGAATCTATGCCGCAGGTTATTTTTGACCATGACGGTACTGTGGATAAATTTATGAGAGATGGATAAAAGCATATATATTTAGCACAGTTGAAAAAAACGGAAAAGATATGATACAGCACCTTCGGAACTGTGCAGCGCTGATACCGGAACGCGAGAGCTTCGAGGTTGTCATTTTCGGGAAAACAGTATAGGATGAGACGAAATTAATTTTTTTAGGAGATTTTATGGCTTTAACTAAGGAAAAGACCGAATCGCTGGTGAGAGTATTCGGTGCAAATGACCGTGACACCGGGGCATCAGATGTGCAAATTGCGATTCTGACGGAACGAATTGGGCAACTTACTGCACACTGCAAAAAATTTAAAAAGGATAAATCCGCACAGCGGAGTCTCCTCATTCTGGTCGGGCAGCGGCGCCGGCTTTTAAAATACGTTCAACGGACCGATGTTGATGGGTACCGGGAATTAATAAAGGAATTGGGTCTGCGGAAATAATGTCACAAAAAGTAAATATTAACATTGCCGGTAAAGAAATAACTCTTGAGACCGGTAAAATTGCAAAACAAGCGAATGGTGCAGTTTTTGCCCAATGTGCCGGTTCCACCGTTATCGCTACGGTGTGTTGTTCGCATGATGCAGTTGAGGGACTCGATTATGTACCGGTGACTGTTGAATATAACGAAAAATATTATGCGGCCGGAAAGATTCCGGGTGGTTTTATCAAACGGGAGGGCCGGCCCAAAGATAAAGAAGTCCTCGTTTCCCGG
>BOBG01000304.1 GCA_026002265.1 Spirochaetia bacterium | reverse complement strand
TACTTTTATGGAAAACAGTGGAATTGTACTATACTATAAGAGTGCAGGAGTGAGATGGCAGGCGAAAGTCTGTAGCATTAGAACTCATGTCACCCCGGCCGCACCAGCCACCTTATAACGGTGGCTTTATTTTTTGAGTAGACCATCGGATCATGCCACCGGCAGAGCTTGCCGTGCATGATCCAGACCCTTCACACTTTCATGTAATCACTGCTGAAAAAATCGGACACCATGGACCACATTCACCTTTTCCATTGTCAATACGGATTGAAAAGTAGGCAGTTTTGCTGGAGTCGCCTGCTCCAAAGGTGATTAGTTCTTTTTTGCGTTTGGTGATCAGCACGATCGGCAGTTCTTCAGGTTTTGCCGGAACAGATGCCATTTCACCTCGCTCCGGGTCAGATTGCGGGGAAATCGCGGAATGTATGCCCCATCGGATCTGAAAAACAGTGTCAGTATGCGGATTAGCAAGACTTTGCGAAGCTTTTGTGTAAATGAGCTTGAGAAGCAGTACTGCACTGCCAACCCACCCGACTTCGGCAGTCATCTGTGCCTGTGGTTTGCCGCGCTGTGTATGATTCGTGTTGCGGGGTGTCAATCCGAGTAGAGACAACTCCTCAACTGTACGCGGCGGGTTGTTGAAATAATTTGTCTTGAGATAGCGCATCTTTTCGGTCAAAGCCTTGAATGCTTCGCTACAGGCAACACTATCCACATGGGTACGCAAGGTCTTATCTTGTGTCTTTTTTAGTGTGTCAGCAGCCGTAGTGATAAGTGCGGTAAAAGTGTCAACTTCTGAAGCTATAATTCCAAAAGTACCGGCACTACCGGCAAGAACACTCTGCCACACCCGTGCAAATGCAAGTTCCTCAACCCTGCTATGAGGCAGCCAATCTTTCATAAAATCCTCCTTCTACACCTAATCTAAAGAGATATTCTTACAACTAATGGAGATATTCACATAAGTTACAGAAATATCTTTGTCAAACATAGAGACTTCTCCAAGATACATAGAAAATTCTCTGCAAGTGTCAGATACATTCACGTCAAACGTAGAGATATTCACACAACTCACAGAGATATTCACATAGCTTGTAGATACCTCGCTGTGAATTCTGTCGGATATTCGCTGCTCGCTCATGTAACCGGGCAATATGATTCTATCATCGAGCATGAGATTATAAACGATCATCAGAGGTATGCTAGTATATAATTGCTTTTTATGCAAGCATAGTTGTTATATATTTTCGTTGCCGGCTTATATCCCGAAGCTAAAGCATTGGGTTTTACGCCGTTTTCAGATAAAGAACAGCTTTTAGTGCAATACCCGGCTTGGCGCTTTTGCAAGCAGTTCAGAAGCGCCATGTCCCGGAAAAATCCGAATAGTTCCATCCATTCCGGAGAGCCGCCTTAGACT
>BOBG01000303.1 GCA_026002265.1 Spirochaetia bacterium | reverse complement strand
GTCCTTTGAGAATCTGGTCCGCAAGAATGATCGCGGCTTCAGCGAGTTTTCCGGTATCTTTAAATACTGTCATGTACTGCTGACCATTTTTAATGGAGAGCAGTGAATCTGCCTCTGCATCCTGCCCAGTGATAATGGGAAGTCTCCCACCTGCGTATTTTGCATCTGCGAGACAAGCTTCGATAATTGCACGGGCAAGAGTATCATTCGGAGCGAGTACTGCATCAAGAGTCACATTCCGGGCATCACCTGCAAGAAGATTTTCCATCCGGGTCTTTGCAACCGGCGCCTGCCAGTTTTCTGTAGCAATCCGCTGGAAATTGGCAGTGTCTTTTGATGTTTCCGGATAGGGTCCGACTACTCTAAGCACACCGGATCTGATGTACGGATTGAGAACGCTCATTGCACCGTCATAAAAGAAAAATGCGTTTCCGTCAGTCGGCGAGCCGGCAAAAAGGGTAATGTACTTGGGGTTAGCAGCGGTGGCGGATGCGAGATTCAAACCCTGTTCAATGCCCTGTCCCTGAAATTGTCCGACTTTGAAGTTATTGAAAGTGATGTAATAGTCGTAGTCTCCAGAGTTAGGAATAATCCGGTCATAGGCAATAACTTGAACATTATCCCGGGCTGCGTCTGCAATAACTGAAGCCACACCGTCATTGACACAACCGACCACGAGCAGTTTTGCATTTTGTGTCAAAAAGGACTGAATCTGCTGATTTTGCCGGTTCTGATCTGCATCGCCGAATGCGACCTCTGCATTATACCCGCGTGCCTTTGCAAAAGCTACCAGCGCGGCTCCGTCTTTCTGCCAGCGCTGAACATGCGTTTCCGGCATAGCGACACCAATCAACGCACCACTGCCGCCACTACCGGGCTGCACCTGCCCATTTGCAAACACAAAAGTTGCACTCAAAAGAACCATCAGTACAACACACAATCGTTTCATAAAAATCACGGCAAAAAATGCCGCCGGGCTTTCCGCCCGACCTCCTAATTAAAAAATTCCCGGCTTTCCGGGGTGCTTCATAACCGAACCGGATACTCCGGTTAGATTTTAAAAGTATGGCATACTTTTCCGGATTTGTATACTGAAATTTTTTAATTTTTCATGGACGAAAATCCGATCGGGGGACAGACCTCCAATATCTCTTTACAGTAAAATGAATTAAAGCCAAAAAATACACAAATGAAGAAGAGCTGTAGCCATGAGTACGGTCCATGAATCTATATAAATGAACATTCATAAATATTTTTATTTGAATACTATTGTATTCGCTTCATTCGTGAACATTTTCTACTCCAAAATCAAGAGAACTAATACCGTTTGTCGGAATAACCGCAATACATAAAGATATTATAATGAAAATTTAGTTTCTATATAATTTCTTATATATGTAATATACATCATTCCCCATATTATGT
>BOBG01000302.1 GCA_026002265.1 Spirochaetia bacterium | reverse complement strand
CGGCCACATCGGGGGAAGCTTTCTTGCTGATAAGCGCAGGAGTCACTCCGGGAGCCTTCATGTGGGCATTCCACCTGCCATTGGCGCTATACACGGGGTACGCCTGCCAGTTGGCATTGGGGTTGTTCCTGAAGGAATCGCCGTTGCCGTAGCCTAAAGCCCACCAGGGTCCGAAGCGCATACCTACCTGATTGGCGTTTACCGGCTCGCCGGACTGATCACGAGAACCGAGCTCGGGGTCGAGCAGTCCGTCTTTATACCAGCGTGCAAGCCGCTCAAGCGCATCCTTCATTTTGGGATCAAGGGAACCGTAGGTTACCGTTCCATTACCCGCGTCCAGAAAGAATCCGGGATAGGTATCATACGCGGCAAACACAGGGTCAAGACCGTTAGCCAGGTTAGAGGACTCAATAAAATTACAGTAGAGCTTGGTGTTCTTATCCGGCCCGATGATCGGAATGGTTTGAGCGCCTGCCGGCCTCCGATCCTTGAAAATCCGGGCAGCAGCTTCAATATCGTCCAGAGTGCGAGGCACCGGAATCCCATACTGATCCAGCCAGTTTTTCTGCACGTTAAGGACGTGTACACCATCAGTTGCTACGGTGATATTGGGCAGGGCTATCATCTTCCCGTTGTAAGTTACCATCGGCATGGCCCGGCCCTCTGTGGAGGCGATAATTCCCTTAACCTGGGACGAAGCATACTGGTCAAACAAGGACCCAATGTCATACAGCATATCCGACTGAGCAGCTTTGAGCATATAGGTCTGAGAATTCACCACCAATGCATCTGGTAATGTATTACTGGCGATTGCCAAGGACACCTTCTGATCATAATTGGCTCCGGTTGCTGCGGTCCAGTCTACAACCACTTTGATATTATATTTATCCAGCAAATACCGGGTATACTGATTATTTGACGGCGTATCACCCGGAGGTAGTGTTGTATCAAGAGGATCAACTCCCATCCCGATATGCACTTCCACCACTTCAGTAAACTTACTAAACGCTAAAGCGTCCCCGCTAAGTCCCGCGGGGGATAATTTGGGGGTACCTCCTCCTCCGGATGAACTTTGCTGAGTACCGGTTGCAAAGGCAGCGGTCGCAACCAACACCATAACGACTAGTAGTGTCCCGATTTTTTTCATAATATTCCTCCGTTCAGCTAAACATATTGAGCGCAAAAGCCATCGTGAAAACTCACTTAAGGCTCTAACATCAAGTATAAAGGCAAATTCTAATACGTCAAGAAAAATTATCGCACTACCGCAAAAAGCCGGATACGTTCCAATTCTTCACCGGCCGTTCCGGCACCCCTGTTTTAGAGCTTTCACCAGAGTACTTCTATTTGTTAAAATAAAAAAAAAGAGTATATTATCATTGGTTAATACGGCTTTTTAAAGGAGTCATTAAGAATGGCGAAGTATCTGGGTATACAAAA
>BOBG01000301.1 GCA_026002265.1 Spirochaetia bacterium | reverse complement strand
ATCGGTCAGGGTCGGTATCCCCTTCGGTACTGAAAGCCAGGACCACCGAATCGCTGTTTAAACCCAGTGCGTCCCGGAAATCCTTGTACTGATTATCCTGTAACAGTGTAGCAATCAGCCCCATAGGAACCGCACCCGACTCCCCGGAGATAACTTGCGGGTCTCCTTTGAGCGGAGCGCCCAACACGCGCATCCCCCGTGCCGATACCCAATCGGGAGCCGACACGAAAAAGCCGGTATGATTCTTAAGTATCTGCCACGAGATAGTATTTCCTTCACCGCAGGCAAGCCCAGCCATGATGGTCTGCAAGTCACCACCTACCGCGACGAGCTTTCCGGCCTGAATCGAGCGGTAGAGACAGTCGGCAGCAGAAGCCTCCACCACGGTTACAACCGGCGGATTCTCCTTGTAGGCATTGGCGAAAAAACCCTGCACCGCACCAGCCAGAGAGCCAACCCCCGCCTGCACAAACACATGCGTAGGACGCATAACCCCAAGACTCTGCAACTGATTGTTAGCTTCGTAAGCCATAGTTCCATAGCCTTGCATAATCCACGCTGGTATCTCCTCGTAGCCGTCCCACGCTGTGTCCTGCACCATCACCCCGTTGGGATCTTTGGAAGCCTTTTCGTTGGCAAGGCGCACCGCATCATCATAGTTCAGCTCTGTGACGCTGGCATCGGCTCCTTCCTTGCGGATATTTGCCAATCGAGTCTGTGAAGATCCTTTAGGCATAAGCACCACGGATTTCTGCCGGAGCCGGTTCGCAGCCCATGCCACACCCCGGCCATGGTTGCCGTCGGTAGCGGTGTAAAACCTAAGATCACCAAGGGCTTTTTTCGTCTCATCAGAGATCAGCACCTCGTAGCTCAGGGTGGAAATGTCCCGGCCAAGCCTCTTGGCAATGAATGTACCGATAGCATAGGACCCGCCGAGTACCTTAAAGGCATTCAGCCCAAACCGGTAACTCTCGTCCTTTACATACAAGCCTTTAATTCCGTAATACCCGGCAAAATTCGACAGCGCGGCTAAGGGTGTCTCCTTATACTGCGGAAAGCTCTGATGGAAATTATAAGCTTTCTTCATTTCCTCGATGGTCATCAACGCCATACTCTTGCTCGAATCGGTCCGAGCCAGAGCGTTTATTGTCCACTTAATCGTGTCCTTCACCTTCCCTCCTCAATCTAACAAAAAAAGTACCACTGAAATTTTATTCTGTCAAGCAATAAAATTTTTTTTATTCATTAAGCGGGGGAGATTTTTTTCGGCTGATCGATCCGGGGATCTCCGCTTCCCGTTTTATTGTTTTCCATGCGTTTGTTATGGTGATTATTTTGAAAGTATTGTATACTGCAAAATGCTTATTTATCTTTTTGGAGGAATGTATGGAAAAATTTTTTGGACTCAAGGCGCATGGCACCACGGTTCAACGGGAGGTGCTGCCAGGG
>BOBG01000300.1 GCA_026002265.1 Spirochaetia bacterium | reverse complement strand
TATATGATCTGCTCAAGCGCGTCCTTTTTGTCCGGACCCTCCGGCAGTTCATGGTAATAATCGTAAAAAGCCATTGCCCGTTCAGCGAATTCCTCCGCGGTCGGCTCACGGATCGGCGTCACCGGCGTGCGTGCGGGTATATCGGCTGCATAAAGATTAAGAGTAAATGAAAACACTATAATTCCGGAAAAAATCTTAATCGAGTTCAAATTCACCTGCCTCCCAGTAAAAAGTTCCGGCGCCGGCCGGAATTATATCCCGTGCGGCTGCAGCATTCCGGAGCGAATTCAGCGCATCTTCCAACAGGAGCTGTTTCCATGCGGCATCTGCCCGGTCAATTTCTTCCTGTGCAAGCTTTTGTTCTTCAGCCGCTTCTGCTTCAGCCCGGGCAATCTCTTCAGCTTCTTCTGCTTGAATCCGGGCTTTTTCCTCTTCAGCTAAACGCTGTTCTTCAGCCGCTTGTTCCTCAGCCAGCCGTTGTTCTTCAGCTTCACGTTTTCGTTCTTCCTCAGCCGCAAATTCTTCCAACGCAAGGTCCCGGATCTGTTCAATCGCAACCCGCTGCGGGGATCGCGGCTCAAGAGTCAAATAGGAAGCGTAATCGTCCAGCGCCTCCCGGAGCGCGCCCCTCCGGAGCAAACTGTTTGCCCGGTTCAAATACGCAAAAGCATAGGCCGGATCCGCCTCGATAGCTTTTGTATAATACTGTTCAGCCCGGTCGCTGTCTCCCCGGCCGTAGTAAATATTTCCAAGGTTAAAGGCAACTCTCGCAGTTTCGGCGCCCGCCCGGGGGAGAATCCGCAAATACGTGGCGGTTGCATCCTCGACCTGCTCCAACTGCTCGTAAACCATTCCCAGATAAAGAAAAGCTCTCACATTTCCAGAATCCTCCCGGACCGCAGCTTCCAAAAACGGAAGCGCCTCATAGGGCCGGTTTTGCATGAAAAGCGACTCGCCTTGGGCAAAATTCTGCTGTGCAGCAGCCGGAATCAATCCAAAAAGACACAGAATCTGTGCCATAAAAATGCGTTTTCTCACACCTTAATTATACCCCCAGATTCGGATTCTGTCGAGATCAGCTTCCGGCTGTTTATCGTTCTTTATGAGGGGGTGTCTTCCCCCTGCCTCTATCTCGACAGGCTCAGAGAGCTTGCCGGGCATCGAGCCTGTCGAGATGCCGGCACCCCCCTCCTGAAGTGAAAGCGTTCCCTGAACCTGTCGAAGGGAACACCGGAAAAGATCCACGAATACACACGAATATTCACGAATGAATACTTCTTACTAATTATCTCTTATTCGTGTACATTCGTGACATTGGTGGACCCTAGAAAAGATCCACGAATACACACAAATATTCACGAATGAATACTTCTTACTAATTTTTCTCTTATTCGTGTACATTCGTGGACCCTATTCTTTCGTAAAATTCAGATCTAGGTCTGACCCCATGTAACTATATAT
>BOBG01000299.1 GCA_026002265.1 Spirochaetia bacterium | reverse complement strand
AACAAATATAAACCAATATTGAAAAAGCCTTGGAAATTGCTTGGGATTATAAAATTCATGCTTATGACGCATGTTATTTGGAATCCGCTAAAAGGCTTGGCTTACCATTATTGACTTTTGACAGTAGTATGGCAAGAATTGGAAAAGAACTTGGAATTAGCATTTTAGGAGGATAAAAATGCAAGTGTTTGAATATAGTGACTTTTCACAAGATACAACAAAGATTTTTGAAACCGCGTTAATTGATGACGTAATTGTGAAAAATACCAATGGATATAGTTATAAAATTCTCCCAATAAAAAATAATACAATGGAGAAATCACCACTTGAAGATATTCCGTGTATAAAGGCAGACATAACAATGCAAGAAATTGTTGAACTATTACGGGAAAGCAGAGCTGGCTTATAAAAACATTAAGCTCAAAAACTTCGCATAGCAGGACTGTGTATGCTTCGGGCGCAGTAGCAGACTTGCAAAAATGCATGTACATTGCCCCAATCCCCAACCGCCTTAATTATAAAAATCGCTAAGTCCGACGGCCTCCTAGGGTAAATATTCCATCGTTTTTTGGTATACATTGTGACGGAGCAAAGCCGAGTAAAGCTTTGAATTGTTTGTAAAAATAATAGACATCACAGTAGCCGCAATTTTCGGCGGCTTCCATTACTTTGTATTCACCGGAGCGGAGCATATTTTCCGCATTGCGTATTCGTGTACGGATAAGATACTGATTCATTGTCATACCGGTTTCACGCTTGAAAAGTTGCCCGAAATACATTGAATTCAAGCCTGTCATTGCGGCCATCTTTTTTACTGCAATTTGCTCCGGATAATGCACGGAAATGTATCGTATCACTTTTTTAATACGGTAATCTCCGGCGGTACTGTCGATGTTATATACGATAAGCTCAAAAAGTTTATGCAAGATTAACGTTAAAAGCCCGCGTACTTTAATTGTATAACCATGTTGCCTGTCTAGCCAACAAGAGGAAAGCTCGTTGAAAAAATGAATGAGGTCTTTTCTGATACCGATATGATTGATGAGGGGAAAGGGTAATCTCATTGTTGTTGTGCCATCGGTAGTTCTTAGGGCAAAGATTGCGGCAAAACAGTGCATCAGATTTTTTATATCCGGACTTGCTTTCCGAATGTGCCCTGGCGGCAGACAAAGTATATCACCTGCCTCTAAAATATATTTTTTACCATCAATTTCGTACAAGGCGCGGCCTTTGGTAACGTAGGTAATATCCCAAAAAGGGAGATAGTTTTCACCAATTCGCCATGCCGGACTGCATTTTCGATGCACAAAATAATCAATTTTTGGTACAAATTCCGGTATATCATCATCAATAATCGAAGAAGACATGCTTAGCTCCTCCGTGTGCCGAAAAATTACCTATAATATATACCTTGCTTCTATATTTTGTCCATAACGTAAAACCGACAGCTCGTGATAATCT
>BOBG01000298.1 GCA_026002265.1 Spirochaetia bacterium | reverse complement strand
ATTTAAAGGAGGTTCTTTTATGAAAAAGAACACCACATTTGCTTTTGTTGGATTGTTGGCTCTCGCGCTAACATTTGGATTGACTGGCTGTCCGGAAGAAGAAAAGACGCCGGCAGCGGTTGGCACTGCAACAGTTGCTAGCGGTATTGTTAACGGTACAGTTAGTACCGCGCTCAGCTCTAAGAGTTTTGAAATCACTCTCAGCGGTAATAAATTTAAGGCGATTGAAGTTACTGCTGATCTGAAAGCATGGATCACTAACCTGCCTGCTGGTCTGGCTGTAGCACCTTCAGTAGCAGTTGCTGCTGATGAGACCAAAGTAACTCTCGTAGTATCGGGAACCCCGACTGAACCTTCCACCGCAGCACTCGCTATCAAAATTCCGGCATCTGCTCTGAAAGAAGGCGGCGATCTCACTGTTACCTCTAATGCCGGTGCCAAATTCGCTATCGTTACAGCCGCCGCTCTAGCAGCAGCTACTGCTGAAGCAACGAAAATCTCCGGTGCCACAGCTGCCGCTCCGACCGCCTCTAGTAACGGGCTAAATGCAGAATTTACATTGACGCCTACGTCCTCCGGTAATGTGGAGGACGCTGCAACCTTTGCGATCACCTCTGTAACAATTGGAACTGGTACTCCAATAACAGGTACAAATCTGTCCGGTTTTGATTTGGCTCCGGTCGCTAGTGCAAACACTGCCAAGTTGACCATTCCGGTAAAATCACTCGTAGAAGCCGCCGCCACTGGTGATGTTGAGATTAAGTTTGTAGCGACACTGGCTGGAGCAGTCGCCTCAGAAGCTACACTTACTATAGTGTCGGGAACAGCCTTTCTTCCTGCCATAACCGCGCTCAGAACAGATGCAAGTACCCTGAAGAATAATAGTTCCATAGATCGCCGAAGTACCTTCGGCGGCGCCGCTGCTACTCCAGGTATCGGCTCAATTACACTCACCGCTAATACTACAACTCAGATAAAAGGTGGCGCTGATGGAAGCACCGGTTTAGGGCTTGTCGTGTCCACCGGTACCACTTTGGGTACTAATGGAAAGACCTCGACCGGAACATCGGTAACTGGTACCGATGCTGATGACATAAAGGGAGCAAACTTTACCCTTTCGCTTGCAGGTACTCCTGCTGTTGAAATCAGCATCGCAGATTCCGGTTACGTTGTCAGCGTCTCCAAAGTCGGAATTGTTAAGTTCTCCGATGTCAGTATTATCAATGGTGACTTTGAATATGTCCTTCCGGACTTTTCTGTTGGTGTCGATACTGCCCGCGCTAATTAAATCGCCGGCTACCTTCCAATTTTATTGAGGAAGGTCGACGCTTGATCGATCTGCCCCCGGTTTTCCGGGGGCTTTTTTTTTGACTCGATCTTGGGGACAGACCTTTGTATTTCTTTTCAATATATATAGTTACATGGGGTCAGACCTCGATCCCTGTGTGGCTACCGCACAAAGTTAAACGAT
>BOBG01000297.1 GCA_026002265.1 Spirochaetia bacterium | reverse complement strand
CGGTTACCGTTTCGCTATTTTCTATGGATACAATGGTTTGAATCAAAACCTTTCCCAGTGCAATAAAATTTTCTATCCGAGAACCGGAATATACTCCTAATGAAAAGCCGATGCTATACACGATCCCTTTAATTGGTGCTTCGGTAATTCCGGTAATCACCCGCGAGGCGATAAATGTCCATAAAACAATTTCAAAAAACGAAAGTGCGGTCCCTATCACACGGTAACCTTTATTTATAAGGATTTGACGGAGCGTGCCTAAAGAAACTTCCACAATCTTTGAAATGAAGATAAGTATAAGCTCTAAAAGAGAAGCCGCAGTAAGAAAATGAATAATATGTTCCATAACGAATCCCTTTATATCAAGCAATTACCACAGTTTTAATTTCACCCCATGGACCTAACTCACCTTTTTCATTTTGCCAACGGGGCGCGCAGGAAAGATAAGTCTTTTCTGCTTCAGGCGGTAGAGAAAGCGTCCAAATGGAACGTGTCATTAATTGCGTTTGCGTAAGGGCCGCATAATCCGTAACCCGTTCAGCCCCCCACGTAAAATTGAGTAAACAACCGTTATAGCCGTAAGGAACTGCCTTACGGGCGGGTGTAGCCTCATCTTGGAAACGGAGTACTACCTGAAAACCGCCCAATGGACGAATATCCGAAATAACCGGACGGGTCGTGGGTATTCCAATTGTTGAATGGATAGTGTCCCGGTTGTGAATCCGCATGGACATTCGGTCTTCATTTGTGACCGGGTCGAACTTAAGAAATTGCGCCACAAAGGGGCGGATAAAGACGATAGCCGCTTTCCGCGCTCTATTTTTTGCCTCGGTATCAACAGAAGTATGCGGAGCAATCGTTTTTCCATAGGCCGTATGCCATGTAGTATAAAGCTCGGCAAAGGCCGTTATTTTCTCTTGAGGAATATGTATCCACATAGAATTTTGCCCACTGGATTTTTCAGTAACATATTTTCTGAGATTTTCAAACCAGCCGTCAAAATCCGCGTCCCGGGTCGGAATGTAATCTTGGCTATGCGCCATAATGCTCTCCTTTTTTTCGTATGGCCCCTTTTTACGAACCATGTATTTGTTTTTGTGGGTCGATTGCATGTATTTTTGAACCGCCCTCTTGTTTTTTTAGACAGCTCACAGGTTTTTGTGCATCGTTCACTGTCTTTTATGATTCGTCCATAAACTGTAATGAGCAGCTTATAGGTTTTTATGCGTTGCTTCCATGTGTTTATGAACCGCACATATAACATAGCATATCTGAACCGGAATTGCAACATTTTTTGACTAGAATTGACAAAAAACCGCCTATAGATAAAATCAGAGGGCTGATACAATAAAGCTACAAGCTTATGACTATGGTTGTTTGAAATAATTTGAAAATGATATGTTTAATTCATTGTACCGGAAATATGTGCAAGCTCTGCGGATTTTGCCTCCCATTCCGTCACTGCATGATCAATT
>BOBG01000296.1 GCA_026002265.1 Spirochaetia bacterium | reverse complement strand
TCCTCGCTGTGCTATCGTCAAGATCGAAAAAAAAGAATATACTAACCGGCTATGGGGTCAACGGACGATTCTCTCACTATCAAATTTATGAAAGCGCACCCGACTGTACTGCTTCCTCAGTATGCAACCGCGGGCGCTGCCGGAATGGACATCTGCGCTTTTCTGCCGGAACCGGTGGCTCTTGAGCCGGGATCGAGAACGCTTATTCCGACCGGTTTGGTTGCGGAGATTCCGGATGGATATGAAGGACAGATCCGCCCCCGCTCCGGACGCGCCTTTCGTGATGGTTTGACGGTGCTTAACAGTCCGGGTACCATTGATTCCGATTACCGAGGAGAGATTCGCATACTGCTCATTAACATGGGAATGAATCCGGTGAAAATCAACAACGGGGATCGAATCGCTCAACTTGTTATAGCGCCTGTGTGCCGGCCGCGTATCAAAGAAATGGCGGATTTAACAAAAACAAGCCGCGGCGATGGAGGATTCGGGTCAACCGGCTTATGAGACAATACCATGTGGTCTCCGGAACTATTTTCCGGTACGTCATTAGCGAAGCACTTTTTTCATTTATCGTCTGTTTCTTTTTTTTCTTTTTTGTTTTTTTTGTCAATCAACTGCTCCTTATGGCACAAACAGTTTTGAGTAAAAAAGTGCCGGTTCAGCAGGTTGCGCTCCTTGTCTTCTATCAACTGCCGGTGGTAATTGCCATGTCCGCACCCTTTGCAAGTCTCGTAAGTACGTTGATGACCGTAGGACGACTCACTTCAGATAATGAAATTCTCGTAATGCTCTCCTCCGGACTTTCGTACCGGAACATTTTTTTACCGGCTTTTGCAGTAGGGATTTTTATTTCAATTCTTTCGTTCATTACAAATGATGTGCTGCTGCCGGCTGGAACTGTGCAGTTTAATAAATTATACCGGCAAGTTGCAGTAGCGACTCCGGCTCTTGAACTTGGTTCAAATTCGGTTAAACGTTTTAAAGATACAGTGATTGTAACCGGTGAAATCATCGAAAATACGATACAAGGAATATTTATTCTCGATAAAACCGGATCCGGAGAGCGCCGGGTCATTGTGGCAGAAACAGCCGAAATGAAAGATGCCGGTAACGAAGGAATTACCTTGGATCTCACTAAAGCCTTTATTCATACCTCAAAAGAAGTTCAACGTCTTAATTATGATTATGCATCGAGCCAGTTTCTCCAATATTGGATTCCTCAAAATGATATTGTACAATCAATTGCGAGTGTGAGTCCGCGCGAAATGAGTTCCACCGATGTGGGGCGCGAAATTAATGTCCAACGTGAAACTATACGCGGGCGAATCGATGCAGTTCACAACCGGATGCTGACGCCGGCCCTTTCGTTGGAAGAGAGTTTGCGTTTGGGGCCGGATAATGAGGCGTGGAATAACCGGACCGCTAACATAAATCGGTTTAATGAACAGTCTGCGGAAGCTGTTGCTACTGCAAAAGA
>BOBG01000295.1 GCA_026002265.1 Spirochaetia bacterium | reverse complement strand
GTCTAGGCACGAATATATGAATAGGATCCACGAATGGCACGAATTAACACGAATAAGAAAAATGAATAAAGTAGTGCAACTACAAAGGACACGAAGTATAGGCGCGAATATATGAATAAGAGAATCCTGTGATTACAAAAAAAGCCACCCCGGTTAAAGGGCGGCTCGCTCCCCCGAAAGGGCTTTAATGTAAAAATTCTACTAGATTTTACTTTTTAGCCATTCGTTCCAGCTACTTCAACTGGGGTTGTTCCGAACAAGGAAGCCTCATCGGTTACAAGCTCTACTTTGCTGCTAGTACCGGTAGTTTTGCTGGTGATAACCAGTTTTGCACCGTCACTACCGGTTATGGTAGCAGTACCAAGTGCAGTGTCTACAAAGGTTTTGAATGCGGCCCAGTCGGCAAACGCATTGGCTGATACAGTATAATTTTTATTAAAAGTGACTGTCTGGTTTGTACCGTCTACTTTTACCACTAAGGTCTTTGGTGTAGCAGCAGCACCAGCTACTTCAACTGGGGTTGTTCCGAACAAGGAAGCCTCATCGGTTACAAGCTCTACTTCGCTGCTAGTACCGGAAGTTTTGCTGGTGATAACCAGTTTTGCACCGTTACTACCGGTTATGGTAGCAGTACCAAGTGCACCGTCTACAAAGGTTTTGAATGCGGCCCAGTCGCCAAACGCATCGGTTGAAGTATAATTACCATCAAAAGTGACTGTCTTATTTGTACCGTCTACTTTTACCACTAAGGTCTTTGGTGTAGCAGCAGCACCAGCTACTTCAACTGGGGTTGTTCCGAACAAGGAAGCCTCATCGGTTACAAGCTCTACTTCGCTGCTAGTACCGGAAGTTTTGCTGGTGATAACCAGTTTTGCACCGTTACTACCGGCTATGGTAGCAGTACCAAGTGCACCGTCTACAAAGGCTTTGAATGCGTCCCAGTCGCCAAACGCATCGGCTAAAGTATAATTAGCATCAAAAGTGACTGTCTTATTTGTACCGTCTACTTTTACCACTAAGGTCTTTGGTGTAACTGATGCGTCACCAAGTGCGGCGTTGATAACAGTAATGTTTGCTACAGTATCCTCACTGGTCAGCGTTCCGGCTGTAGCTGATGTGTTACCAAGTGCGGCATTGACAACAGTAATGTTTGCTACAGTATCCTCACTGGTCAGCGTTCCGGCTGTAGCTGATGCGTTACCAAGTGCGGTGTTGATAGCAGCAATGTTTGCTACAGTATTCTCACTGGTCAACGTTCCGGCTGTCTTTACTGGATCACTCTTTTCTTCCGGACAGCCAGTCAATCCAAATGTTAGCGCGAGGGCTAACAACCCGACAAATACAAATGTGGTGTTCTTTTTCATAAAAGAACCTCCTTTAAATTTTTGCCCAAAGGCACGAAACACACAGTAAAAAAACTGACGCAACGGTAAGAAATAGGAGTGTCATTGCGTCAGCCTTCACAGGATCTTTTACAGGAAGTCCGTAAAC
>BOBG01000294.1 GCA_026002265.1 Spirochaetia bacterium | reverse complement strand
GTTATTACGGTTGGACCTGACCTGAAAATGTGGCAGTGCGGGCTTCCTACCAAAATGGCATTGGAATTGTTCAAACCGTTTATCATGAAGAAGTTGGTGGAAAAGGACGTTGTCCCGAATATTAAGAAGGCCAAATTGTTAGTCGAGTCTGAGAGTCAGGAAGTCTTTGCAGTACTTGACGAAGTAGTACGTGAGCATCCAGTGCTGCTGAATCGGGCGCCGACTCTCCACCGGCTTGGTATTCAAGCTTTTGAACCGGTACTGGTCGAGGGAAAGGCCATCCGCCTCAACCCGCTCGTGTGTCACGCATTCAATGCCGACTTTGACGGGGATCAGATGGCTATCCATGTGCCGCTGACCCAAGCTGCTCAGATGGAATGTTGGACGTTGATGCTGTCGGTCCGGAACCTTCTCAATCCGGCCAATGGTAAAACTATTGTCTTTCCTTCTCAAGACATGGTGCTGGGAATCAACTTTTTGACCCGGATCAGACCTGAGTCAAAGGGAACGGGCCGCCGGTATTCTTCCTATGAAGAAGTCCTTATGGCTGTGGATGTATATTCCTTGGATTGGGAAGCTCGTATTAGGATCAAGCCGAATAAATGGCCGGTTTGGGACAAAGTTGGGCATATCTGGGAACCGGATTCCTCAGGACTCATGGAAACGACAGCCGGCCGCCTTGCATTCAACGAGGAAATGCCGCCGGAAATTCCTTTTATCAACTATGAATTAAAGGATAAGGAATTGCGGGCACTCATCGAAAATATCTACCAGAACAAGGGACCGTGGATCACGGTTACTATGCTCGATGCGATCAAATCAACCGGTTACAAGTATGCAACGGTCTTCGGTGCGACCATTGGCATAGACGACATCATTGTTCCAAAAGAAAAAGCCGAAATGATTGAAAAGTCGAACCGGGAAGTTGACGATATTCAGCGGAAATTGCTTGCCGGACATATCACTGCGACTGAGCGTCACGATCAGGTTATTGATGTGTGGACCAGAACGAATAATGCGTTGACTGACGTGGTGATGAAAACGCTTGAATCTGATCATGATGGGTTTAACTCGGTGTATATGATGGCGAACTCCGGCGCACGCGGAAGCAAGGGGCAGATCGCACAGCTTGCCGGTATGCGCGGACTCATGTCAAAGCCTTCCGGCGATATTATCGATCTGCCGATCCGGTCGAATTTTAAGGAAGGGCTTTCTGTCATTGAATTTTTCATTTCGACAAACGGCGCCCGGAAAGGTCTCACCGATACCGCACTCAAAACGTCTCAAGCCGGCTACCTTACCCGGCGTCTGGTCGATATTGCACAAGATGTTGTGATCAATGAAGATGATTGCGGTACGATCAACGGTATTTCCTACGGTGCGATCAAAGACGGCGAAAATATTATCGAATCCCTCCACGACAGAATCGTGGGACGCTACACCCTTGAACGGGTCAAACACCCGATCACCGGCGAATTGATTGTTGATGTAAATCAGGAGATCACCGA
>BOBG01000293.1 GCA_026002265.1 Spirochaetia bacterium | reverse complement strand
ATCTCTACTCCGGATGGACACTTCCTGTAATTTTTTGTTGAATTTTTTTTCAGATTGGTGCATTCCGGGTGTATCAATAAAAACCAGTTGACCGTATCTTCCGTTGACGATTCCTCGAATCGCATTCCGGGTTGTCTGCGGAGTTCTGCTGACGATACTCACCTTTGCTTTACACAAGGTATTGAGCAGCGTTGATTTTCCCACCGATGGACGCCCGATCAGCGCAACAAAAGCCGCTTTCTTTTTTTCATTCATGGAAAGAGTATAACTGATATATTTGAAAAATGTACCAAAATTTAATGTGAACCGGAATCGATCTCTGGGGACAGATCTCTGTATTTCTTTATATTACAATGAAATAACTGGGGTCAGACCTCGACCTGTTTTTCCAGAAAAAAGCCGGTTTTCGACTGGAGTCTGCCGGACTACTGATCACAGACGGATTAACTCAAATTCATGCTAATCAACTGTATACCAAAAAATTGGTAAATTGGAATAAAAACTGTATTTTTACCATGGAAACGTTGTTTTTATTGTATATTTTAGAGAGAAAAGGAGTTCTTATGAAGAAATTTTTGGCAGCGTCAGTTATTTTTCTGACATTCGTTATGAGCGCAGGTGCACAAATCACTTTGACACCGTACGATGCACGTTTGACCGGCGAGGCTCGGCTCGAGACTCAATATAATCCGGCAAATATCGGGTACTGGACTAAGCAATCAGTTGCGACATGGAACATTCCCCGTGGTACCCAAGCCGGAACCTACGCGGTGACCTTGAATTATTCGCGGGAGTATAACAGTTCGGCCACGATCACTGTATCAACCGGTTCCAGCTCTGTTGATGCAACGATACCGGGTACGAGAAACTGGACAAATTACACCTCGTTGTCAATCGGCACGGTCCAGATCCGCGGCCGGGATTCTACCATTAGCATTGCACTGTCCCGGAACGACCGGAGTCCAAACGACCCTTACATCATGAACCTCCGGCAGGTGATCCTCACGCCGCAGGCAAACCGGCCCCAACCATCTTACCCATCTTACCCATCGAACCCGCAGTCCGGCGCTACTTTTGGACTCTGGCCCCAGAATGCAAACCTTTCACGGGCGCCCGGCGCGAGGCTTGAGAATAATGCTCAAAACATCGGGTATTGGGCAAAAAACGGCGTCGTGACATGGAACATACCCGCCGGCACCACAGCAGGCGCTTACAGTGTTGCGTTGAATTATTCCCGCCAAGCGCAAGATGCAGCGAGGATAACCATTGCAACCAACAGCAGTTCTTTTGAGGCACATTTGCCCGGCACCGGTAATTTCTCTCTTTATACTCAGCGGGTAATTGGAACTATTAACATCAGCAGCCGGGATTCAACTATTACCATTGCCCTTTCCCGGAACGACACGAGCCGGGATGCCTATATCATGAACCTTCAATGGGTGAATTTCACGTATCAAGGCGTTGCATCATCAAATCCGCAGCCCTCCTACCCCTCGAACCCGCAACCATCTAA
>BOBG01000292.1 GCA_026002265.1 Spirochaetia bacterium | reverse complement strand
CGGCGTCAGTGCGTTCTCTGGCTGTAGCGGGCTGACATCGGTTAGCATCGGCAACGGTGTTACTTCTATCGGCCAGGGTGCGTTCTGGGAGTGTAGCGGGCTGACATCAATTACCCTACCCGAAACACTGACCTCTATTGGCGACACTGCGTTCTCTCGCTGTAGCGAGCTGACATCAATTAACATTCCTGATAGTGTGGAATCTATCGGCAGCTATGCATTCTATAACTGTAGTGAACTAACATCAATTAGCATCGGCAACAGTGTTACTTCTATCAGCGGCTTTGCGTTCTCTGGCTGTAGTGGGCTGACATCGGTTAGCATCGGTAATAGTGTTACCTCTATCGGCGATAATGCGTTCTATGGCTGTAGCAGTCTGACATCAATTGAAGTAAATGAAGGCAATGTATCCTATACATCTATTGACGGAGTTTTGTTTAATAACGTAGGTACGACGCTGGTACTATACCCGAGAGGAAAAGGGGCTATATACACAATTCCCAACGGTGTGACCTCTATCGGCTACTATGCGTTCGGTTACTATAGCGGGCTGACATCGGTTAGCATTCCTGACAGTGTGACTTCTATCGGCAACGGTGCGTTCTTTGACTGTGGCGGGTTGACATCAGTTAGCATTCCCAACGGTGTTATTTCTATCGGCGAAGTGGCGTTCGCTGGCTGTGACGGGCTGAAATCGGTTAGCATCGGCAACAGTGTGACCACTATCGGCAGGAATGCGTTCTCTGGCTGTAGCGGGCTGACATCAATTAGCATCGGCAACAGTGTTACTTCTATCGGCGAGCGGGCGTTCTGGGAGTGTACCGGGCTGACATCAATTACCCTACCCGAAACACTGACCTCTATTGGCCGGGGTGCGTTCCAGGACTGTAGCGGGCTGACATCAATTAGCATCCCCAACAGTGTTACCTCTATTGGCGATAATGCGTTCTCTAGCTGTAGCGGGCTGACATCAATTAGCATCCCCAACAGTGTTACTTCTATCGGCCATTATGCGTTCTCTGGCTGTAATAAGCTGAGATTGGTATATGTGCAGCGGGACACCGTGTCTCTGACGACATTAGGGAGTAATGCGTTTGACTCTACGCATGGCTCCCTGGAAATCCATGTACCCGCAGGCACGGCGGACGCCTATAAAGCGGCCTGGAGTTCTTACAAGGACAAGATACAGTAATGCTATAAATGTGGAGAGTTTGCAACCACAGAATGAAGTTTAAAGAATGGAGTTGCGCCTCCGGGAAACTGGGGGCGTCTTTTTTTTTATCCCCCAACGAGGGGGTGTTCTGGTAAAATCTATTAGGATTTTACAAATCTCTTTGTACCCGGAAGAGGTCCACAAATACACACGAATATTCACTAATTAATTTTTCTTATTCATGTACATTTGTGTACATTCGTGGATCGTATTCGTTTTTCATTATGACAGCGCCCAAACCCCAAACCCCTTCGTGTACATTCGTGTACTCTATTCGTTTTTCATTATGACAGTGCCCAAACCCCAAAC
>BOBG01000291.1 GCA_026002265.1 Spirochaetia bacterium | reverse complement strand
TTTGCCGGTGGAAATAGGGTCAAGAGCGCTCGTAGGCTCATCCATCAGCAGTACCTCAGGCGATACGGCAAGCGCCCTCGCAATGCAGAGCCGCTGCTGCTGTCCCCCCGACAAGCCCAACGCGGACTTTTTCAGCCGGTCCTTGACCTCGTCCCAAATCGCCGCGCCTTTCAGGGATTCTTCAACGATTTTGTCAAGCTCATACCGTGACTTTATGCCATGGGTTCGCGGGCCGAAGGCGATATTGTCGTATACACTCATGGGGAAAGGATTGGGCTTTTGGAATACCATCCCCACTCTCTTTCGAAGCAGATTGATGTCCATGTTCCCATACACATCTTCGCCAAACAAGCGCACATTGCCTGAAATTGTGCAGCCCTCTATCAAATCGTTCATGCGGTTGAGTGTCTTTAGGAGTGTTGACTTTCCACAGCCGGAGGGCCCGATACACGCGGTTATCTTTCCACTTTCGATTCCCATGGTGATGTTTTTGAGCGCCTGAAAATCGCCGTAAAACAAATCCAAAGCTTGTATATCAAAACAGTTCATGCTTTGCCTCCAATCCGCTACTGCGGCGTCAGACCTTCGGTCTGCGCGTATAGCGTATGTTGGGACTATCGGAAAACCCTTTTATGCAAAATTTCACCCTCACTTCATGCCCTGAAACTACTGTAAAACACTCATTTAGAGGCATGTTTCTTACGCAAAATGACTTTTCCAACAGCCTCGTTATACGCCGTTTTTAGCCCGACAACATTTTCTCACAAACAACTATATATTCATATAACATTGTGTTTACAGTTGCTCCTGCTTTATTTGTAGGAGAATTTCTACAGGGCATTGATTTATTACTCAAAGCACGTTTATAAGTAATCAAATGCTTAAAACCATTTTGTTCAAATTTCTCAGCGATAAATTGGTCTGTAGGTAATTCAGTGTCTTTTACGGTTCTATTTCCAACAACATAAATAGATTTTCCGCCTTTTTTAATGCTAGAAGAAACATTGCATATTGATACTTCTAAATCATTATAAAACGATGACACTTCAAGAGCTCTTTTTTCGTCAATGGAATTTATTTTATTAATTGAATCTGATATAACGCCATTTGTTATAATATGTTTCGCTTTAATTCCACCCATTAACGAGTTATCAATTTTTCGCGCATTATTTATACCAAGCCATTCGTTTGACAATGTTGAAAACTGACCATAGGCAACGGTTGTTCTGCTATCGCCGTATGGCGGACTTGTTAAAACTACATCGAACATTTCATCCGAGGTTTGAAATTGTGTCGGATTAACACTGACAGATACATCGCTACTAAGTTTTGGCAAATAAAATGTTTTATAATGCAGAATAACTTCATCCAGTTTCTTGAAAAACAAGCTAATGACATCTGGATTGAAATTCAAAACATCTTCAGACTTCATTTTATAGAGCTTAAATTCATTATTGCGTGTATACGAACAATCACGAACAGTTTCAGAAAATGGAACATAAAATAGTGTTTTTACATTTTTATTTTTTATATTC
>BOBG01000290.1 GCA_026002265.1 Spirochaetia bacterium | reverse complement strand
TCTCGTTTACATGGAGAGATAATTCCCGGAAAAGAGCAGGAATCGAGTCCGCTCGTTCCGGATAGTTCCCGGATTCACACATTTTTTTCCAGCCGTGATCTGTGTATCGCAGGACTCCTCGCCATGCCGGCGCTCCTTTTTAATCCTGATACCATGTCCCGAATCTACCAATTTTTCCTTTTTACTATATATGCACTCTTGCTCCATAAAAAAATAAATGCCGTCATGACAATAATCGTTATGCTAACTATTATTTTGTTTAATTTGTTCATTCCTTTTGGGACAATATTGTTTTCAATCGGCTCATTCCGGCTTAGCTCCGGTGCACTCCGCACAGGAATCGGACGGGCAGTTACCTTGGAAGGACTTATTATGCTTTCAAAAGCCTCGATCCGTAGCGACCTCCGTCTTCCCGGAACAATGGGAGCATTGATAGGAGAATCGTTTCGGCTTTTTGCGCTAATTACGGAACGAAAAGGGAGAATCCGGGCAAAAACAATCGTTTCGGATATTGATTCACTGATGATCGATTTAGGCAGCATAAATCCGGGAAAAACTCTTCCCACATATAAGATTCGTTCCACAAGAACCGGTACCATCATTTTAATTACTGCGGTACTGCTGGCATGGTTACCGGTAGGAGTCCGTATCTTTTCATACTGACAGAGGTCTGACCCCATGTAATTATATTTGTCAAAAAGAGATACAAGAGGTCTGTCCCCAAAATTTAATTTTCCGGCAAATTTTCTGATAAATTGAATCAAAACTACTGTTCCGATCCGTACTTTCTTTGACTGTACAATGCGGTCGAGGAGGAATTTATGGCACGCCCAGAACGTGGGGATACGAGCAAGGGAAAAACCTATCATGTGACTTCAGAAATTAACCGGAAGGCTTTCGATTTGCAAGATGATGAAGACAAGGAAATGTTTTTAAAAGTGATCGAGGAAGCAAAAACTAAGAAAAACTATAAGTTCGAACTTCATAATTTTTGCATCATGGATAACCATTTTCACTTTTTAATTACACCAGAGCTTGGCCAAAGCCTGTCGGTGCTAATGAAATGGATCAAAATGGTCCTCGCAATCCGCTGGAATCATAAGTACGGAAAAACGGGACACTTGTGGGGTGACCGGTTCTTCTCGCGGGAGATTGTTGACGATGAGGATTTCATCACAGTCTACAATTACATCGACCAGAATCCGGTAAAAGCCGGGATTGTGGAAAGAGCAGAAGATTGGCCGTGGGGTGGATTGCATCATCACCAAGTCGGAGATACCCGGATAGTGAATGCTGCGCCGGAATGGGTACTGGAGCGGCTGCCATGGCACCGGCCACTGGGGACAGACCCTCGTCCCTAATCCCCCGGCACATTCAGCCTGACCAGGTTACCCCTAAAATAAATTCCGGCGGATTTCCATAGAAATGGATCTGGCGGTAGTCTCAAAAATATTTTTCTAGCAATGTACTAAGAAAACAGAATCGTATTGACTTCTGGAAATATTAGCCAACTGCTAGACAAACAAACAGTGATA
>BOBG01000289.1 GCA_026002265.1 Spirochaetia bacterium | reverse complement strand
GTTCCCACGCCTTATTTTTTGATGATTCAAGCTGACTCTGCCGGCAGAGGTATATTTAATGGCATTTGACAAGATATTATTGAGAATCTGTTTGACGCGTAACTCATCGCCGAATAATTTCTCCGGGATGGAATCGGAGAGGTCGACAGAGAACTCGATGGGTTTAGAGCCGATGCGGATTCTGTTGAGGTGAATGGTGTCGTTAATGAGGCTGGAAAACGAATAGGGAACCGGTATCAAGGTTAAATTGCCGGATTCTATCTTAGAGATGTCGAGGATATCGTTGATGATACCGAGTAAGATGGAGCCTGAATTGTATATCTTCTCGAGGTTTGTGCGTGTTTCGGTTTGATGGCCGGAGGGTAATTCTTTTTGTAATTCGATCTCAGAAAAGCCTAAAATAGCGTTGAGTGGTGTCCGTATCTCGTGGCTCATCGTTGCCAAAAATTGTGTCTTTGCAATATTTGAACTTTCAGCCTTTTTAATATCATTTACGTTGAGCAATCCACCGATCATAAGAGCCGGTTTACCATCTTCCCATTTAGTAATATGTCCGGATGTAACCGTCCACAAATAATGTCCATCTTTGCAGCGGAGTCTTGCTTCGTACCGGTGATGGTTTATGGTACCCTCTAAACAATCATATATTTTTTTCTTTGCGCTGTACTGCTTATCAGGATGAATAATATTTATCCATTTTAATATGGTATTTATTTCACCTGATTCATAGCCGAATTCATCTTTAAAATGATAACTGAAAATAAGTTGATCATGGATCACATCCCATTCCCAATACGTTAATTTTGATAATTTAGCCACGGTATCCAGATGTTCTTGTCTAAGTTTAAGGGCTTCTTCTCGCTCGTTAATAAGATTAGCAGTCGTCATATTCCGGAGCATGACGGATCCAAGCAATAAACTAGCAAAATGGAGGATATGCTCTTCTTCCGGAGAGAAAAAACGTTCTTTTTGGCAATCTTCAAAATCCATCCAGCCCCAAAATTGTCCTTTAATAAAAATAGGTATAATGAGATAGGATAAGATTCCTTGACCTTCTAAATATCTTTTGGTATTGCTAGGAGCGTTTTGAAATAGATCATTAATAATATTATTTTGCGCCAATTCCTCGCGAAGTTCCGGAATATCGTTATACACAGTCTTGTTGGTTATATCCCAACCCACAGTCGATACAGTATTTTCAACCCATTCATAGAGTTGCCGACAGCAAAGTTGTCCACACTGATCGGTAAAATTTTCCCACAGCGTTGCCCGGTTAACCTGAATACAGACTCCCAATTGTTTAAGGAATTCTTTAACAGCTTTATCAAATTTATCTCTTTCCGTAATCTGGAGTACTGCGATATTTTCATGAATAACTTTGTACAGCCTGTCCTGAATGACCAGCTCTTCCCTTGCCCGATTAACATAACGAATGTCGATAATAGACAGCAAAAGAACGAAGGAATTGGCGTAAGGAATACGTTTGATAACACACCACAATGGTGTTGGGTTCCCCATGTAATACAACTCTGTTCC
>BOBG01000288.1 GCA_026002265.1 Spirochaetia bacterium | reverse complement strand
GTGTTACCATGTCAGCCGGCGAAGTTTCGGGCAACAAAGCGGAGTATGGTGGCGGTGTGTATTTGTACAAAGGGCGTACGACGTTTACTATGTCAGGTGGTAAAATCACCGACAACGGTGCTGAATTTGTAGGCGGCGGCGTGTATGTGGAATCAGGAGCCGAGGTTACCCAAGGCAACGGTGTTATTTCCGGCAATACCGCAGGAGATGGTGAAGGCGAGGATGTGTTCCGGCAGAGATAGCATGAGGCAGTATCGCCGGACTCCAGCCGGCGACTTCCCATAGATTCCGTGAGCTAGCCTAGGGCTTCCTGTTTCATAGATAGAACTTGTTGTAGTACAAACGGCTTGCACCTCCTACTACAGCGGTTCTATCTCTGCAAGCCTAAAGGCTTGGGCTTTACGGCGACCTTTCGTAATTTACCACGCCTTGGGTTTCCACGGCGCCGGCGCGATGCTAATCTGCATCGTGTCCCCACTCTGCTCTATCGCATAAAAACCGGACTTGAATATGAAATGCTTCATATCCTCGCTGATTATCCCTTTTCCAAGCGTTACGGAAGCCCCACCTATATAAATGCCGCCGCCCCACCTAGCATTACCGCCGGAAATATTTATATGTTCAAGACGGACAGGCCCCGAACCGGAAATTGTTAGTACCCGTCCATTGCTGTCACCCAGTAGAGATGCTTTTTCAAAAATCGATTTTCCGGTTATCAGAATCTCCTCAGTACCGTTGTTGTTTATGCTAAATACTGAGTCTCCACTTGAACCTTCTGATTCCCGGTTCAATGTTCCGAGTATAATAATCGTTTTTACCACGCCCTTGACTGCCGCGTCCGCAGCCTTTGCGAAGGTCTTGAACGGTGCATCTTCCGAGCGTCCGTTGTTGTTGTCGTTGCCGTTTGCGCTGACATAGTACGAGCGAGCGGGTGGTTGAGTGCCGCTAATCAACTGAGCGTCCCCAAACGCCCCAATGCCGATACTTGTTTTATTGTATAACACCCCGTCAACGCTGCTATAGTGTTGATTACCTGAATCAACCACAATGCTCATAAGCCCTGAATTACCGAAAAACGCCTCATTACCGATAAAGATAACACTTTCCGGAATGATCACGCTCGTCAACTGATTACCAGAAAACGCCCGATCACCGATAGAGGTAACGCTGTTCGGGATGCTCACACTTGTCAACTGGTTACCAGCAAACGCATAGCTACCAATAGAGGTAACACTGTTTGGAATGCTCACACTCGTCAACTGATTACTACTAAACGCACTCCTACCGATAGAGCTAACACTTTCCGGGATGATCACGCTCGTCAATTGATTACCATAAAACGCGCTACCACCGATAGAGCTAACACTTTCCGGGATGATCACGCTCGTCAATTGATTACCATAAAACGCGCTACCACCGATAGAGCTAACACTTTCCGGGATGATATATGTTGTTTTCCCTGCCGGAACCGTATGTAGGAGCGTTCTTGTTTTATTGTATAGCACCCCGTCAACGCTGCTATAGTGTTGATTACCTGAATCA
>BOBG01000287.1 GCA_026002265.1 Spirochaetia bacterium | reverse complement strand
AAGATTACCGGACTCGGCCTCCCTACAGAAATGGCTGAGTACATTGATAACGGCTCTTGTCCGTATATGTATTTGTGGAATCCAATTGACGTGGGTTATCTTGGCTCATGGGTGGCAACCTCCCTCGTCTCCGGAAAAATAACCGGTAAAGAAGGCGAAACCTTCAGCGCCGGCCGCCTCGGCAATTACACCATCGTCAAAGCACCTGACGGCGGTACCGAAGTTCTTTTAGGGCCTCCGTTTAAATTTGAAAAATCCAACATCAACGATAGGAAGAGCGTGTATTGAGATAGTGGGGGCATCAGCCCCCATTGGGAGAATTTATGTGGAGGGTAAAGTGAAACGGAATGCGTTTGCAATGCGGCTAAAGCCGGGGTGTGAGGCTGAGTACAAAAAACGGCATGATGCGATTTGGCAAGAACTTAAAGATGAATTGCGGAAAGCCGGTGTATCAGATTATTCGATTTATCTCGATAAAAAAACTAACACACTGTTTGCATTTCAATACCTTGCCTCTGATGCCACTGATGCTGAATTAGCGGCTAAACCTATTGTCAAGAAATGGTGGCACATGATGGCTGATTTAATGGATACGAATCCTGACGAATCACCTGTGAGTGACACACTAGCAGAATTATTTCACATGGATTAACAGCTGGAATTCAAAAAAAATTAAAACAATTGATGGAGAAAAATAGTAAAAGATACAAAAATACCCCTTGATGAAAATGGTACTTCTAGCGGCTTTGATGAAATTGAAAATATTTTTGAGGATTTTTTAGAAAAATTCCCAGAAATTTATAAATACTATTGGAGGAATTTTATGAAGCAAGACTTAACGGAAATTGTGGCAATTTTGGATAAGAGTGGCTCAATGTCACCTTTAACTGATGATACTATTGGAGGATACAATGAGTTTATTGAAGAGCAGAAGAAACTACAAGGTGAAGCTGTCTTAACGACAGTATTTTTTAATCATGAATATCAACTTGTTCACAATGGTAAAGATATAAAAAAGATAAAAAAAATCACCAGAAAAGATTATACTGCCGGTGGAAATACAGCACTTCTTGATGCACTTGGAAAAACTATAAATGACATAGTCCTAAAACTCCATAATACACAGGAAGAAAGTAGACCCGGAAAAGTGATTTTTTTTATTATCACTGACGGGTATGAGAATTCAAGTAAAGAATTTTCTCAAGAAAAAATCAGGGAAATGGTTGAATTGCAAAAAAGCACATATAACTGGGAGTTTATATTTATGGGAGCAAATATTGATGCTTTTAGCACAGCGGGTGCTATTGGTATCAGTCAAGACAGGGCATTTAATTATAGCGTACAACATATAAGTAATGCCCAAAAGGCAATGAGTGTAGCAGTAAAAAATTTCAGAAAGACTGGAAATGTGGATAAAGGAGAAGATTTCAGAAAAGAAATAGAATAATTGAAGCAAAAAACGGCATATACAGCCGGAACATTATGCGAAATGTGGGCAAAAATTTTGTTAGATATATTGATATAAAAGGTATTATGTAATAC
>BOBG01000286.1 GCA_026002265.1 Spirochaetia bacterium | reverse complement strand
ACCAGCCGGACGGTGTAGCCATTATGAGTCCGACCTGCCGGCCCGGTTTCATCATTGATGCAATTCAGTTTATGGATGACTACCTCACAAAAGGCGACACTCTGACGAGCCACTTTACTATTCCGGAAGCAAAACGCTTCCATGAGCCGCCACACCTTGTTGATACAGCTTCATGGGCCGCGAACAAGAATAATCCGAGCTGGAGAGGCTTTGACTGATACATAACCGGGAATGGGGGCATCGGTATTGCGTTACTTTCTATGCATAATATTTCAAAGTCATTTTTCGGTGTCCCTGTTCTTATAGACGTGAACCTTGAAGTCGATAAAGGCGAGGTTCACGCCCTTTTAGGAGAGAACGGTGCCGGAAAATCAACCTTGATGAACATTCTCGGCGGTGTTTTCCCTAAAGACACCGGTACTATAGAAATAGATGGTATAAAGCTTGAAAACCATTCAGTTACCGACAGCGAAAAAGCCGGTGTGGCCTTTGTCCATCAGGAACTAAATCTTTTTAACGATTTATTAGTATTTGAAAATCTGTTTCTAGGTAAAGAAATACTGTACAAAACTCGTACACTGAATAAGCGCGCCATGATTGCGCGTACCAACGAGTTGTTTAATGAGCTTGGGGTTGATATTGATCCTAAAGCCCTTGTTGCCAACCTTGAAACCAGCAAAAAACAGCTTTTGGAAATTGCTAAAGCTCTTGACGCTAAGGCAAAACTTATCATTCTTGATGAACCGACCACATCGCTTAACACGTCAGAAGTTGAGCACCTTTTTGGTATAGTCCGCAAATTACAAAAAAAAGGCATTGTTTTTATTTTTATTTCCCACAAAATGCCCGAAGTTTTTACTATCGCTAATCGTTATACCGTTCTCCGGAATGGTAAATTCATCAAAACCGGAAATATTAGTGAGACCAATCCTACAGAAGTGACTGGACTTATGGTCGGACGGGAAGTGTCTGATAAAGCAATTTATGCGGAGCGTAAACTGGGCGATGTTATACTGGAACTTAAAAACTGCAGCGGCAATGGGTTCAATAATATCAATCTTAAAGTTCGTAAGGGTGAAATCATTGGGTTTACCGGATTAGCCGGTTCCGGAGCGAGTAACCTGATGCATGCAATGTTCGGCGTTTCCCCATTTAACACCGGAGAAATGATCGTTTCAGGCAAAACGTTTAAGAATTTTGACATTCACACCATGATGAAAATAGCACGTATCGGCATGGTTCCTACCAACAGAAAAGAAAATTCTATTTTGCCTTTTATGCAGCTTCTGGAAAATGAGTATATATCTGAGCATACGCTTTCAGCATTTAAACCGCACATTTTCAAAAAGCGTGAAATTGAAAAATATCAGGACTACAAAAATCTTCTCAATATTAAAGCAAACAATCATAAAGATTTAATAACCAGCCTTTCCGGAGGAAATCAGCAGAAAATAATACTCGCGAGGCTGCTAAACACGAGTGCTGATATTTTCCTTATGGATAACCCTACGCAAGGTATAGATGTAGGTGCGAAAGGTGAAATCTACAAGCT
>BOBG01000285.1 GCA_026002265.1 Spirochaetia bacterium | reverse complement strand
AGGAACATCTGACCAGGGATCAATATAAGTTATATGCAATTATCTGGGAACGCTTTATTTCGAGTCAAATGAATCCGGCCAAAGTAAAAACCGTCAGTACGGATATTAGCGTTGGAGAAGCACTCTTCAGGATTTCCGGTTCAAAGGTTATAGAAAAAGGTTTTTACAACGTACTGGATCTCTTGCTGTCAAAAGAAGAACGTGGAAATGCCTATCCGCATATGAAAATCGGCGACACGGTTCATTTTGAGAACTTTACTCCGGGAACAGCATTGGACACAAGGACCTTCCCGGTATACCGATGCATCGATTGTTAAAACCCTTGAGGAAAAAGGCATCGGACGCCCTTCGACTTATGCGCCGATTATTTCAGTTCTGCTGGAACGTTACTACGTCACCCGATCCGCTAAACAACTCATTCCAACGGTATTGGGACGCCTGATAAACGATATGCTCGTTGAATATTTCCCCAAAGTAGTCAATGTGGATTTCACAGCAATTATGGAGAATAAACTTGATGAAGTTGCCGAAGATCAAATTCGGTGGCCCGATATGCTCCATGATTTTTACGGTCCGTTCAAAGACCTTGTGGACATGGTGACCAAGACCCTTGAATCCTACAAAGGTACTCTCGATGAACCGACCGACCGAATCTGTGAAAAATGCGGCAAACCCTTGGTCAAGCGGCTGGGACGCTTCGGCTATTTTTTAGCGTGTTCCGGATTCCCGGAATGTAGGAATTCAAAACCAATACCAGTAGGAATCTGCCCACAGTGCGGCGGTGATATTGTTGCCCGGAAAACCAAGAGCCGAGGGAAAGTATTTTACGGGTGCGTCAATTATCCAGAATGTGACTACATTAGCCATGTAAAACCGGACCCGACCAGCAAACCCTAAACTTTTAGTTTTCTAGTCTATTGTGATAGGCTTTCAGGTCTTTTTTTAATTACCACTCACGTCTCCTCAGTGATCACTGCGAGTGATCCCCAGTGATCACTGACAGTAATCTATCCTAGAATACACTGATACTACCACACTTTCCTATATTAAGAAACAACTAGGAGCATGGTCGTTGTAGTTCGACAAAACTCACAAACCACCTGCCAAACGGTCATCTAGCCTGTCAAAGCGACTTCCTCACTCCTCTATCGCTCGGATCTGGTCAGCATAATACTTCCAGCCGGCTACGTTCTTGTATGCGTCAACACTTCCGGCCGGCACATAAATAACCGCAGACGATGTTAAGCCCAAATATCCTATTGACGGCGGCTTTACCGCTTGTACTGTAATAGAAGTGAGGTTATTACACTCGTAAAAAGCCCTTTCCCCGATACTGGTTACCTCAGCCGGAATCGTAACCGATGTCAGTCTGCTACACCCGGAAAAAGCATAACCCCCAATACTCGTTACACTTTCCGGAATCGTAACCGATGTCAGTTCTCTACACCCGTAAAAAGCACCATCCCCAATACTCGTTACACCATCAGGTATCGTAACTGTAGTCAGTCCGTTACACCCGTAAAAAGCATAACCCCCAATACTCGTTACACCATCAGGTATCG
>BOBG01000284.1 GCA_026002265.1 Spirochaetia bacterium | reverse complement strand
GGTATGGATATGGCGCGGAGAATGGGCGAGGATCCCCGGATCATCAATGCGATAGGCGCTCACCACAATGATCTTGAGCCTTCTTGTATCGAGTCAGTCATTGTACAGATTGCAGATGCAATTTCTGCTGCACGTCCCGGCGCCCGAAAAGGGAATATTGAAAATTATACAAAACGCTTGGAAAATCTGGAAAGCATCGCGGGGAAATTTCCCGGTGTTGATAAAGCTTATGCAATTCAGGCCGGGCGGGAACTGCGGATCATCGTCAACAATGAATCAATATCAGAGGAGCAGTCACGGGAAATGGCCAAACAAATTGCAAAAAAAATTGAGACAGACCTACGCTATCCGGGCCGGATCAAGGTAACGATTATCCGGGAAACGAGAATCGTGGAATATGCCAGGTAAATTAACTATTCTTATGATAGGAGATGTGGTTGGAGATCCGGGACTCGCTGCGGTGGAGGAGTCCCTTCCGGCCATTATCCGGGAAAAGTCGGCAGATTTTGTTGTGGTGAATGCCGAAAATGCAGCTGAGGGCTTTGGTATGACCAGCGAAATTGCACACCGGATCCGGAACGCGGGCGCGGATGTTATTACGTCCGGAAATCATATCTGGGAAAAAAAAGAATTGATGCCGTTGCTCGATTCAGAGGCATGGATCCTCCGGCCGGCAAATTATCCAGCAGCAGCTACTGGACATGGTTTTGTAACCATAGAAAAAAATGGAATGCAATGGCTGGTGATCAACCTCCAGGGCCGGGAATTTATGACTCCTATTGACTGCCCCTTCCAGTGCTTCGATTCACTGTTTGAACAGCGATCCGGAAATCCCATCATTGTAGTCGATTTTCATGCAGAATCAACAGTTGAAAAAGAAGCTCTCGGCTGGTATTTAGACGGCAGGGCGCATATTGTTGCCGGAACGCATACCCATGTACAAACTGCGGACGAAAAAATCCTCAAGCAGGGAAGTGCCTACATAACTGACCTCGGCATGACCGGTGTTCAGGATGCTATTATTGGCATGGACACCGGAATTTGCATCGAGCGCATCAAAAAACAGATTCCCTATTCAATGAAATGTGCATCCGGTGCCGGAATAATACGGGGAATATCAGTAACCATTGATTCAGAAACTGGAAAAACACTATTAATAGAAAGAATATAATGCTCCCCTATACTTTCTCGTAGTGTTGTACTAGAAAGTTTATAGAGAGGTTATACCTGCCATTGATTCGGAAGTATTTAACTATAAAATCCGGTGAAAAAGTTATCTGGTGGATTTCCCGGGAGGTAGGACTGTCCTATACCCTCCTCCCTGCTCCACCACCTCCAGAATCTGCTCGTTCACCAGTGTAATAATCCCGGTAATTTCATGCGCCCGGTGATATGCGCCGCCATATTTCCAGTCCTCCGGTTTTTCCACCAAACCAGCTATAACCGGATTCTGGTCGATATAATTGTACACATTCCGGAAGTCTCTTTTACTGGTAATCACCCGCGAATAAAACCTATCTCCCCAAAAATGGCCGGTTTCATTATGAGCTTTATTCCACCGAAT
>BOBG01000283.1 GCA_026002265.1 Spirochaetia bacterium | reverse complement strand
AAGTGCGAAGCTGTCTTTCGATACGCCATTAGTCAATGAAGGAGGTAGTTTCATGAAAACTACGAAAAAGAGGAACAAATTGTTCCTAGTTGCTTTGCTCGGCATGGTGCTGGCATTGGGTTTGGTACTTGGTGGGTGCAGTGCCTGTCCGGGTGATGGTAAGTGCAGCAGCACTGCTGCCGAAGGAGGAACTTACTGTGCAGAAGATTCTTGCTCAGCAACGCAGGCCGCAAACGGTAAGCTAACAAAGGGTGATTGTAGTTGTTAGAGGATAATCTCCCCGCAGTCTGTGGGGATCGGGGAGCTACTCCCCGATGTCCTAAACCTAGAACGTTAAGTGCCAGAAACCCAGGAATTTTCAGGAAGTCGTTAGCCATCCATGACTAACGAGGGTTTGAGACTGTTTTACATAATTGGCAAAATGCTGATTTTCGGCTTTTTGATAGGCTTGTCCGTATGGATGAGTAATGATAACGACAGGGATTTAATCCCCACAAAGACTAAGGAGTGTTTTATGAAAAGATTCGTAGCAAAAATTGGGTTAGTTGTTTTGATTTTGGGGATGTTAAGCTCCTGTGCTGCACTTGGTTTGGGACTATAGATTTTGACGAAGACTGGAGTCCACGAAAAGTACGTGGTAAAATATGAAAATAATAGTGGATACTACAATTTGGTCAAAAGCATATCGCAGAGAGAAAATAAATGAAAAAGACCAAAATATCGTTGATAAACTTATCGCTTTAATTGAGCTTGATAGAGTGATAATGATTGGTGCGGTTCGGTAAGAATTGCTATCAGGAATATCTCAAAAGAATGTTTTTGAGTCTTTAGTGTCAAGGATAGATGGCTTTGTAGATTTTATCCCACAGACTGTAGATTACAAATATGCCGCCGAATGTTGCAATACTTGCAGAATACATGGAATACAAGGTTCAGCAACAGATTTTTTGATTTGTGCTGTATCTGTTAGAAATGGGTTTGAAATCTTTACAGAAGATACTGATTTTTTGAGTTATACACAATATTTGCCAATAAAATTATATAAAATATAAAAACAGAAAGTCATTTTGTTTAACGGGACGCATACGCAGATTATACAGATGGAATGTTCCGCCAGGAGTTTCTCCGGTTGCATCAGGTTATGTTTGCCAACTACCAGTTTCATAGTCTGACCCACAGTGTTTTTCCATGTTCAACAGAAATATTTATTGACGGCAGCATGAAAGGGCTTGATAATAGCGTATGGTGCGAGTTGGTTTATCGGTATAGGTCTTGACACATGAGGTTTAAAAAAAAAACCGGAGTTTGCCCCGGCTTTTTTTTTGTCATCAACAGCATTGACTGCAGCTTTTTGTAATCCAAGAGCGCTACTGCGGCGCAGCGTAAATTGTATGTTATGTGAAGTCCATTTTGTTTTTATTTCAATACATTATTTTGACTAGACTTGTTCGCTAACCATATTAAACCCGAAGTTCAAAGTTAATAATACCACAAATGAGCGACATTCTTAACAAATGCCGCAGAGCGCCTTTGGTCTGACTGCAATGATTCCGGTATGGATATG
>BOBG01000282.1 GCA_026002265.1 Spirochaetia bacterium | reverse complement strand
AATAAATAATGGGGTACGGGGCTACGTCGCATAACATACGCTATACGCATCGCCCTTTCGGGGCTTGACCTACGAAAAAACGCAGTCGGCCTTTGGCCTTTGTGCGTTTTTTCTCCGGCACATTTTTGCGGTTGCTGGAAACCTGCGGTTTCCTTTATCGCAAAATAAAACCGTCATAAACAGCCGGAACGTTAAGCGACATAAAACCTGAGCTGATCGTGTCGCCCACCATCCGTGGCGGACGAGGGAAAGGCAGATTTTGTGAAATCTAACACTTAACTCTTCTTGGTTTTTTACCATAGGGAGATAAAAATGAGAAAGAATGTTTGTTTCATGGTTTTATTGATTTTATCAACTATTACTTATGTTTTTGCTGGAGGCACTGCAGCACCTGATGAACGAATGATAGCAGAAGGTATTCGTCATTCATTTAATGATGAGCAATTAAAAACAGTGGATTACTATATTGATGAGGATATTACATTGTCTCGCGAATCGTCAGCCGATGAGAAAATAACTATTTCAAGAAAAACACTGGGGAAATTGATTCAAATAAAAATAATAAACATAAATGAAAAAGCTGTGAAATGTTTAGGAATTTGTTTTGAGAGTTCTGATGCAGATGTTGATAAATTATTATGGCTTGCACCAGGAGTGTATAAGGAAAATTTTCCTAATGGTTATTATTTAATAACATCTGAAGTACTTTCTGGTACTCAAAACTATGGGGGAATATTGGAATATGGGGATGAAAAGTATGTAAAAATATCAACTGGTACGAGTTGGACATATTTATTAGCCGAAAATTTCCCTGCTGGTGTTCCACCGGACGAGGATTTTGAAGTTATACAGAATAAAGATGGGATAACGCTTACCATAAGCAAGTATAAGGGTACTTTGAAAGATATTATTATCCCGGAAATATTCTACGGTTTACCGGTAACAGTCATTGGTGGCAGAGCGTTTATGGGGAAAAATTTAACCAGTATCGTCATTCCCAAAAGTATTACTACTATTGAGAGTTATGTAGTTCAGGGTTTTGGCACAGCACAAGATACAGGGGCATTTGAAAACAATAAACTAACTAGCATTATCATACCTGACAGTGTTACTAGCATTGGGGTTAGGGTATTTGCCAATAATCAATTGACCAGCATTACTATCTCAAACAGTATTACTACAATTGGGGAGGGTGCATTTGCCAAGAATCAACTGACCAATGTTATTCTTGGCAGAGGGCTTAATCGTATTGGGAGAGATGCATTTAGCGATAATCAACTGACCAGTATTACCATCGCCAAAGATGTGGCAAACGGCGATGTCTATTATGGATTTTACGCGATTGGTACTGTAACCGGTTTTGAGGAAAATTTTGTCAATTTCTATATAGGTCAAAACCGTACACCTGGGACTTATGTCAAGAATGGGCCGATTTGGTCAAAAAAGTAAATTTGAATTGAAACGAAGAAGCCCGTCCGCCATCCGTGGCAGGTTTTACGATCGCTTAACAGGGCGTTTATGCTGCGCCGGCAGGAGCCGGCTCGGGCTACGCCACGGTTTTATTTTGCGATAAAGAAAATGC
>BOBG01000281.1 GCA_026002265.1 Spirochaetia bacterium | reverse complement strand
ATGAGTACGAATTTGCCTGGGTGATTGATGTTGATTCGATTAACCCGAAGGAAATTACCCGGCAGATCGTGGAAAAGGCCGCTTCCTTGTGACGAATGACCGGATCAATGCCTTTCAGGAACTGCTCTCCGCGCAACTGATCCGAGATTTTCCGTGGCGTGAAGGTGCAACTCCATGGGGAGTTATGGTTTCCGAATTCATGCTCCAGCAGACTCAAACCGCGCGGGTCGTGTCATATTTTGAACGATGGATTGAACGCTGGCCCACGCCGGAATCCCTTGAGGCTGCATCGCTAGAAGATGCCCTATGTGAGTGGAGCGGGCTTGGTTACAACCGCCGGTGCCGGTATCTCTGCGAATGTGCCCGGATTCTCACCCACTACCACCATGGAACTGTCCCTGACCGGCCGGAACACCTTGAACGTTTACCCGGAATCGGTCATTACACCGCGGGTGCAATCGCAGCTTTTGCCTATAATTATCCGGCGCTTTTTATTGAAACGAATATCCGGGCAGCGCTGCTCTATTTCTTTTTCCCGGAACAAGAAGCTGTGCCGGATTCTGCGCTGTACCCGATTCTTGAGCAGGCCATTAACCGGAACGATCCGAGACATTGGTACTGGGCGCTTATGGATTATGGTGCGGCATTAAAAAAAACAGTGGAAAATCCGGGGAGAAAGAGCAGTCATTACAGCCGTCAGAGTCCTTTTGCCGGATCCTTCCGTCAAATCCGGGGTGCGCTTATCAAATCATTGGTATCGTATGGTCCGTCCACACTTTCAGAACTATCTGAGCGCACTGGAATCGTTGAATCCTCGGTCTACAAAGCACTTAACGTTTTACAAAAAGAACAGTTCGTAGCTGAATCCGGAGAACAATATTCAATACAAAAAAAACCAGAGTAATGATAGACGGATTAAATCATTCAATTATTTTCATGATATGTTTTATAGGGTAACTATGTACAATCCATCATTAAAAAAACTATCAAAGGGTTTTGGTATTGGGGCGTTACTGTAATAAAAGAAAATTTATTAAAAATTAACTATAAATAAAAACAATGGGTATATGTTAGGAAATATAAAAAGAGAGGAGCCTAGTATTTCTCTAACAAGTAAAGATATTCCGTTACATGAATATCACGGTTTGCCAAATTTCTACAACCGCGGAAGGTATGGTAGGTTGTTTCCAAAACTTCAAGTTTACCAATTTTTTGTAGCATATTTTTCATCTCATCGAGTGAAATAAATCCTTCAGAATTAAAAGAAATAAGCACATATTTTGATTTAATATCGGTAACCAGATGAGTTAATACCGATAATGCATATTGTTTTTTATTATAGGCGGAACGATTCCAATGTTCTGGTATACCTGAAACCTTGCTCATTGAATCCGGGTATTGATTCTCAAGTATTACATTGAGCATAAAATAATTTGAACCGTAAGGATGCTGGTTATAGGGCGGATCTATATAAGCAATATCCACCTCCGGTGCTGTTTTAACGATGTCGTTTGAATCACCGTTATATACGATTACCTCACAATTAAAATTGCTAAAAACAGGAAAAGGCAGATGCACCTCGCCCTTTATCC
>BOBG01000280.1 GCA_026002265.1 Spirochaetia bacterium | reverse complement strand
TGCCGCCCTTTTTATTTATTATGGGGTAAAACATTTGTTTGAAATTACTATAATAATTTGAATATAAAATTATAGTATAAATTATATTCTGAATAGTATGTAAAATAAAAAATGGAATAATCCTATAAATAAAAATATGGAATAAAACAATCGGCTATAGTGAGGCACGGCGTGCCGTCCATGGCACGCCGCTTCGTAGCAGGTTTTTTGTAGAAAATAATGGTGCTAAAGCATTAGTAAAAGCCGCTTCGCGGCTGGGGCATTTCAAACTTCGTATAACATACGCTATACGCTGCGCCGCAGTAGCGGCTTGGCCTACGAAAAACCCCAGTCGGGCTTCGCCCTTTGTGCGTTTTTTCTCCGGCACATTTTTGCAGTTGCTGGAAACCTTCGGTTTCCTTTATCGCAACCGCAAAAACGTCGTATAGCTTTCACGTTATACGACATACCACCTAAAATGTATGTAAAAATAAAAAATTAAGTTGAATATATTGACAAAAATAGATAATGTCTTATAATGAATATGAAAAACAATGTTTTTTAAAGGATTTTGTGAGTTTGAATTAATTGGAGATAAGATTATGGAGGAAAAAATGACAACAAAAGACTCTATACAGTACTATATTGATCATAATTACACACCTATAGGCATAAGATGCCATAAAAATCAAGATTGGAATCAATTTTTTGATGAACCTGTGATAATTGATGCTTCAAAAATAACATTTGAAGAATTACTAGGAACGGATTATCAAAGGAGAACATACTTTGAACCAATTTGGTATAAAGAATTATTGAGTAAAAAAGTATTGGTAATAAATAACCTAGATATGATAACACCAAAGGACAACGAATTGACTGATGATTTGGACATTTTCGATTACGGAGAAAAACATCCTGGACAGGTATCATTTATGTTTTTATGCAGAAATTCTGATGAAGCTGATAATTATCGAAAACTTAATAGTACATATATAATTCCATCTGATGTGACAGTATTTATTATTATGAAAGATGAATCTAAATACTCAATTATTGAAAATATTTTTCGTAGATGTTATGGAATAATCAATGCTATGGAAAATAATAAATAATATAATAATGGAGTACGGTGGTACGTCGCATAACAGGTCTGTATATGCCGCGCCCGCAGTAGCGGGCTTGGCCGGAGAAAAAACGCAGTCGGCCTGCGGCCTTTGTGCGTTTTTTCTCCGGCACATTTTTGCGGTTGCTGGAAACCTTACGGTTTCCTTTATCGCAACCGCAAAAACGTCATATACAGCCGTAACGTTAAGCGACATAGCCCGATTCATTTATATTGTAAAAAGATATGCCGGAAATCATCCGGTAGTATACCATAATGCTTATACCTAGCCGGAATAACATCAGTTACGGGCTACGATCGCTTAACAGGGTTGTTTATGCTGCGCCGGCAATAGCCGGCTTGGGCTAGTGCCACAGTTTTGCGGTTACTGGAAACCTGCGGTTTCCTTTATCGCAAACCGCAAAACCGTCATAAACAACCGGAACGTTATGTGCAATTGGGGCTAAAATTTGTTGACATAAATAAATTATTGATGTATAATATTTCTGGAAGGTCCAAATG
>BOBG01000279.1 GCA_026002265.1 Spirochaetia bacterium | reverse complement strand
GCTACTGGATAGACGGGACCAGAACCGACCTCATCTCCGGCAGTGCGGCATGGGCCAGCGGCATCTTCGTGGAGTAAAAGCGAAACGTAAAGGGGTATTGCAGTTATATCTACTCGTTTGACAATGGTTTGAACGGAAAAAGCAGCGCGTGGGATCAGCGATTTAGCGACAGCTACCCGAATAGCGACTACAAGACCAATTCGCATTGTGTGTGCCATTCGGGCTTTTTAACTATTCAACTATTTAGCCCTTTAAAGGGTTGCAAGGGGGAGAAATCCCCTTGCCATATTTCGACCGCTCGCTTACCGTATCATATCCCTCCTTGTGAAGTACCTTCACTCGTTGCAGTGAAGATACTTCAGCCGCCGACTGAGCCTCAAAAATTCAGTTTTTCGCAACTACATCAACGTTACTATTCACCACCCATCAAGCCTGAAAGCGCCTCTTGCAAAGCTCTGCAATAATTGCTATACTCTATTACGATGAAGAAACGAACCAATAAGAAGAATAAATCTGCCGTCCACGTTAATCACACCCACAAGGACAGCATATTCTCCCTTCTCTTTGGCACTCCCGATAACCTCCGCCGTCTCTATAACGCCGTCACAAACGCGCACTACGATAAAAACACGCCTATCACGATAAACACCTTGACCGATGCGCTCTATATGAACCGTCTCAATGACATATCGTTTACCATAGGCGAAGAAATGGTGATTATCTTTGAGCATCAATCGACCATAAATGAGAACATGCCGCTGCGTATATTGCTCTACATTGCAAGAATCTACGAGAAGATAACAGAAGAAGACACGCTATACCGGAAAGCGCTGATAAAACTCCCCCGTCCGCGGTTTATCGTGCTGTACAACGGCATAGAGAGCTTTGATGACCATAAAATCCTAAAGTTATCAGACGCATTTTTAGAAGCAGAATGCTTTTCTGAGATAAGAATAGAGCTGGAAGTAGAGGTTTACAACATAAACTACGGACGAAATGCGGAGATGCTGGCGAAGGATGAGAACTTAAAGGGGTATGCGGCATTTATCGAGAAGATCAGGATAAACAGAGAAACGGTGGCGCTGAAAGAGGCGGTAGACAAAGCGGTGAAAGACTGTATGAGTGAGAATATCCTTAAGGACTTCTTAAAATCAATAAGCTCGGAGGTGTATAATATGTTATTCACAGAATGGAATCAGGAGAAGGCGCTTGAAGTGCGTTACAGGGAAGGAATGGAGGCGGAACGAAAAGCAAGTATGGAGAAGATCGAGAAGATCGAAAAAGAACGAAAAGTAAGTATGGAGAAGATCGAGGAGGAACGGGAGAAGGAACGAAAAGAATTGATAGCCTTGTTAAGAAGCGGTACATCTCCAGAGGAAATTATTAAGCTTTATGATAAAGATGGGCGAGGTGTATAATATGTTATTTACAGAATGGAATCAGGAGAAGGCGCTTGAAGTGCGTTACAGGGAAGGAATGGAGGCGGGAATCGAAGAAGAACGGAAAGCAAATATGGAGAAGATCGAGAAGGAACGGGAGAAGGAACGAAAAGAATTGATAGCCTTGTTAAGAAGCGGTACATCTCCAGAGGAAATTATTAAGCTTTATGATAAAAATGGGCGAGGTGTATAACA
>BOBG01000278.1 GCA_026002265.1 Spirochaetia bacterium | reverse complement strand
AGAGTTGATAACCACCAATATGGATACCATGGATACCAAGGTTAAGTCCCAGATGCAGTCAGTTCAATCTGCTTCTGAGTCCGCAACAGATATTTTTGAGCAGATCGGTTCCTTTGAACAGACCGTACATACCCAAGCGGATAGCATTGCCCAATCCTCAACAGCTATTGAACAGATGGTGGCTCGTATCAGTTCAATCCGTTCAGTGGTGGCTGGTACTACCAAAACCACGGACATCCTCAGCAAATCTTCTGAAACCGGTCATAAAACCCTCCTCAAGCTGACCGAAGAGTTGAAAAACATTCAGGAACAGTCCATAACCCTGCAAACTGCGAATAAAACCATTGCGGACATTGCAGGACAGACCAATATTCTTGCCATGAATGCAGCGATTGAGGCTGCTCATGCAGGAGAATCGGGGAAGGGCTTCGCAGTAGTAGCAGGGGAGATCCGCAAGCTAGCTGAACTTTCCGGCAAAGAATCAGAATCTATTTCAGCGGAGATTAAAAAGATGGAACGGGCTATAAAACAGATCGGGAAGGTTTCGGAAGAAACCGTAGGAGCCATGGACATGATATTCAAGGAGATAAACGCGATGAGTTCATCTTTTGCGGTGGTAAACCAAGCGGTAGCGGAGCAGGTCGACGGAGGGGTGGAGATGCTCAGAGCCTTAAAAACAGTAGACGAGATGACCGGGCAAGTACAGGAGGGAACTGGGTTAATACATAAACGGAGCGACAACATCTATAAGGAGATGGAGCGACTGGAACAGATATCTGAGCAGGTACGGAAGATAGTCTATGAGATGAGGGTTGCCAGCAGGAGTATTGCCTCATTTTTGCAAAATGCGAAAGAACTTGCCCACTCAGAGACATAATTGCAAAGGTTACTTATTTTTTTGTATCATTGTGTGCCGTTCAAGCGTTTCTAGGTTCTGGTCAAGCATCTTAAAGGTTGTTATTTCGTAATTATGCAGACTCCCGTCTTCATATTCAAATTCCAGTATATGCTTTGAGATGTATTTTTCTATTTTCATTTATATAACCAAGGTCTATAATTCCATAGACACCAAAACCCTTTTAATTCTGTATTATCACATTGTTCTAAAATATTTGAAATATTAAATTCGAGAAAATCAAAATACTTTATTCCCCTGTTTTATACATTCGAGGAACATTCTCAGGGATAGTATCCGCAATAAAAATCATGCTGATCAGGGGAATCGGCGTCAGGGACATCAGTACCGTACTGCATATCAATATCACCAAGGTCTTGAAAACGCTCACCTCGTCGAAATACGCGATACAACCCCAGCAAAAGCACTATGATTGCCTTGAGATAGACGAGTTTTGGACCTATGTGAAAGAGAAAAAGAACAAAGTCTGGCTTATTTACGCGTATCACTGGGAAACCGTGGAGATTGTGGCATATGTGTGGGGGAAACGGGACCTGAAAACCGCTCAAAAGTTGAGAAAATGGATAAAACGGCTGGGAATAACGTACGATACGGTGGCATAACGGACAATTGATTTTTGATGATTTTTTATCGCAAAGAAAATCCTCTCAAGGTGGTGACGCGGTACATCTGGTATGGTATGCGGTGTCTGGTGCAGGAAAACGCTTCACTGATCTTGTGATATA
>BOBG01000277.1 GCA_026002265.1 Spirochaetia bacterium | reverse complement strand
CTTTTGATTATACCGGCTGAGAAAATTCCGCCGAGCTTCCACTTTTAAAATTGAACCGTAACCGGAATCAGCCGGATCTATCGCAATTTCAACTAGATCCCCGGGCGCGAGCGGGTTGTAATAGTCAGTAGTCTCTTTGAGAATTTTCCCTTTGATACGGCATTCGATAGTTTTCTCTTCAACTTTAACCGTAAAAAGATTTTTTGAGCCGTACAGAACGAGTCCATTCACAAAAAGAGTCTGCCGGATCGCTTATAAATGATCAACTACTAAGCTCTTTATTGACTCATTTCCGGAAATATGCTATTCTTATCAAAGATAAAAGATGAAAATTGAAGGAGTATGCTATGAAAAAGCTACTAAAAGGGTCTGTAGTGCTTATGGTGGCGCTGTCATGTGTGGTAATGGCTTGCGCGAGTAATCCGGAACCGGAACCGGAGCCACAGCCCGTTAACCGGGTAGTTCAGCCGGAATCCCAAGAAAAATTGTATGCAGAGGTACTTGGCTTTAACGAAGCCCTTACGCCGAAATTCGATGGATACAATTTGCTCGATCCCGCTAGCAAAACATCATTAGAGGAAGCAATTGACGGATTGCCGAGCGGCGGAAATACTGCTGCATATTATGCTATGGACGTTGCCTTGGATCGTCTTGAAGCTGTTCAGTCGGAGCTAATGAAAAACGATCCGCTTAGCAAATATTATGTGGTGTTTTTTACCGATGGACTCGACAACATTTCACGGTCAGTAGCGGAAGCAAACGGCCGGAAAAGCTATGATTCACTGACAGCCTATGGTGATGTACTGCAAAGCCGAATGAGGCAAATAGTAAAAAGTCCCTCAGGCACCTTTCAGTCGTATGTCCTGCTTTACCGAGGAGCAGATCTCCAAGCCAGCGGCTACACAGAGGCAGAACTGAATACCAAACTGTCTGTATTTACCGGAGCGCAAAACATAACACCGGTTCCTAAAATAATTCAAGCAGATAATTTCCCGGAATTACAGAAAGAGTTTGAACAAGCTTTCCCAACATCCTCTTTTTCTTTTGTAATACCAAAAGGTTATGCTGGTTCGAGGGTACGGATGCAGTTAAGCGGTCGTCCGAATGATCAGAATGAAATTTATTTTGAGGGAGACTTTAGAGCGACAACTACTTCTGCCGGAACAACCTATTATTTTGAAAATATAGCTTGCAGCACAGGCTTCTCACTTGATGTCCCGGCCTCTAAAAGAATTGAGGCGAGTACTGATTCAAATATTGAATCGTCAGAATATAGTGTTACATTCTTTGTTAATGCTTTGAAACTTTTTAGTGCTTCGAAAAGCGGAAACTATCCTTATAGGGTTGACACATCTCTCGTGACTCAGTGGTTTTACGATGAAGGGAGTCCTCGGCCTCGGCTTAATTCTGAATATCAGCAAGGTACAGAAAGTAAAAAGAATGCATATATCCTGTTAATAATGGATACAAGTACTTCACTTGAGGATAAGGTGATTGACGCTAAGAATGCCGCCAAAGCAATCATTAACTACATTACCGAACAATTATAAGTTAAAGCAATCGTAAGACTCCTTTCGTGGGAGTCTTACGATTGCTTTAACTTATAATTGTTCGGTAATGTAGTTAATGATTGCTTTGGCGGCATTC
>BOBG01000276.1 GCA_026002265.1 Spirochaetia bacterium | reverse complement strand
TACTAACCCCTGGCATGAATTTCGACTGCTGTCGTTGGCAGCAACGAGAATAGTATTCCGGAATTTATTAACTTTGTCAAGAAATTTTTTTGCAAATGCCGGAATTCGGCGAGTGTTGGTTCGACATTCTTCGACATATGCTCAGGCTAAAGACTCATCAACCGGAACAGTTCCCTTGAGCCGGTTGATGAGCAATCAATCGAAGGGAGCATTATCTGCTGGTCAGTGGCTTTCTTCGGTAAATTGTCATTTTTTCAAATCAGTGCCGGTTTGATATGCCGGATATCCGGCGAACAGGTGACTGCTATTGCCCATTCGAGTTCATTAGTCATCGTTCCAATCAGCTTTGCAACTCCGGACACGCCCTCAGCCGGAGCGGCTCCATAAGCACCCTACCCACCGAAACAGCAGTCGCGCCTAAACCAAGGGCTTTAAAAACATCCATTCTTCCGTCAACCTTTTGGATCCCCTTTTTTAAAAAAAAGTAAAAAAATTTTGGATATGGGGACAGACCTCTAGTGCTAAAACCCCATCGTCTTTCCAGTTGTCATTAAGAGGATTTTTTATTTTCGGTTATTCTTTTCTTTCATTAGGTTTACGATATTTTTTGTCGCAATAAAAAGACTGTGTAGCAGTTTTGCACACTAAAAATATATACAGAGAAATGCATGAGAGCGAACGTAGTAAGCGACCTAGTATTTCGTAGCGCCAAGCCCGCACTGCGGCGAAGTGTAAACCGTATGTTAATACGATGTGTCAAACCAGTTATGAAGCCCAAAACATGGACGTTTTGCAGGCATCTGGTTTAGCGATTAAATGCAGAAAACTACGATCTCTTTATATCTGTATCTTTTTTATCGTATCTATGCTCAAACCAGTGATTTCTTGAACAAAATCAATGTTAGCCCCTTTCCGTAGTGCATTTCGCGCTATTTGAATTCTTGTTTCAAGATCACGTTTTTCAACAGCCGTATTTATCTCCGTTGTTCTATCCGAAAGAGCCATTTCACGAAGTGTGTATTGATGAATAAAATCTTTGTCGCTGGTTACAAGATTCATCATTGATTACCTCCTCAAATACTTCTTGTGGTGTTTCTTTGTCAAGAAATGTCAACCATCGTTCCAAATCATTATTCACAATATCCTTGTTCTTTTGTTTCCGAAACTTCACCATATTCACAAAATGCACTTCTATCACATCAGTCAAAACATAGTCCCGATGATTGTCTTCACGCAAATGGAAACAAGTATGATAATCATCAATATCAATATAATCAAAGTTTACGATGTTGATCGTAATGACCTTGGGCAAAATGCCATAATCATCACCAGACACAATACTTTTCATAAATTCTCGGCTCCAGTAAAAGAGTGTTCGTTTATTCATATTATGTAAATCTTTCAGTTGCACTTCAATATTCACCCTCTCATCTGCACTTGTTATGGCACGGACATCAAGAATTATAGTTCTATCGCCCAAAATATCAGCGGTAATAGTTTTGTTTTCCAGAATTTCCACCGACATGAGAGTGTCGGATTGTGTTCGCTTCAAAACAGCATTCAAAAAGGCAAGAAGTTGTTCCTCATCGCCCTTTTCACCCATAATCTTCTGAAATAAGTAGTCATTTAGCGGGTTGTATCGTTCCATA
>BOBG01000275.1 GCA_026002265.1 Spirochaetia bacterium | reverse complement strand
GTTCCCCGGATTTGCGATATTTTGCAGTACTGTTCCAAAGCCATCCAAGCTACTCCCTGATTCTGTGGAACTATATATACCGACCGAATAGGCGTTTATATGTTTGTCTTTAATAGTACGGTTGGCAATCTGATCCTTAACATAATCTCCATACATAGCTGCACTGCTAAAATTTTGACCTTCAACCCCGTTCCCGTTATCCTGTGCTGATACTGACGCAGTATCTATTCCATCAGTAAAAGTGATGATATTTATTGAATCTACATTAGCAGGAAGCTTATGGGTATTTGCACTCGTTGTGATATTTGCTATAGCTTTATGGACCGCATAATACACCGCTGTGGTACCATTAGACTCAATACTACTCACTTGTGATTTCAGGCGGTCTCTGTTTGTAGAGTTTAAGAAAAGGGGACCATAATTACGATCCGACGCTGTACCGTTAAAAGTAATGAGTCCGATATAAATACCAGCATCACCATCACCATCTGTTTCACCCGGTATGTAATCACATCCAGCGAATACCAATGAAATAAGAATCAGCCCAAGGCTGATTGTACCGACAAAAGAACGCTTGTTTCTCATAACTTATCAACCGGTTCCATAAAACCAGTCCGGGATTTAACCCGGCCTCCCTTTTAAACTTCCTCACAAGGAAAATTTCCTTACTTATAAAATATAACACACAACTATTTTTCCGGCTACACAATCCGGGAAAAATCTTTATGTGCCATGATTGGCACGGGAATTTGTTTGAATGGACCGAGTTATTTAATCTGTAGAAATCTACAGACTATGCACCGCGAGGTTTCCCGCAGAGGTCAATTCTGACAGACTGCGTATGAGTACCCCACACACAGCGTTTATATCCCGGCCTACACATACATTTCCATCTTCTATGTATTTCGCACCGGCGATATTTTTTATCACTCCATTCCACGAACAGGTCTTACTCGTATAGGCTTCGTTTACCTCTACTAACTTCTTCCCATACTCTTTACATTTATATCTCAAAAATCGCTTAAACCGGTAATGGGCAAACGTCAGCATCGAGCGCACCGTTTGTGACCGGATCTTTCTTTTCCCACGAATCACCATTTCTGATGTTTCAAACGTCGGCAGCAATAGCAGATCGAAGTTTTTTACCAGAAAGTTAGCCGCTTTATGGTGCAATTCGTCTATCAAATCCCTTATCTTCCACTTCATCCGCCACACAGCCATCTTCATTCTATGCCGCTGTTTATGCCGCACTCCCTTTTGATGCATCCGGGATACTAACTCATCCATCCTTTTACATAATATCGCTATCCGGTTGAAATCTTGACACGCGATTTTCCCGCAACTTCCTTCAGCAAAATAGGTTAAAAAGGTCCGCACGCCGGGATCCAGTGACACGATCCGTCCTTGGTTCTCGGAACTTCTCGCCTCAACTGGACAATTTTCCATCTGAGAACATACCGATAAATTTATCAATATTTGACCTTTCCATTTTCAACGGAATAAGAGTAAAAACACCATCTTCTTCATGTATTTTTACCTTGGTTGCATGAATTCTTGAGAAAATTGGTTCCGGAAGGGTCTGAACATCCACTATCATATCTGTCATAACAAACCTCTATTTTATTATACTACACCATTTGTAATGTTTTTCAA
>BOBG01000274.1 GCA_026002265.1 Spirochaetia bacterium | reverse complement strand
AATAATGCGGCCCTCTTCAAATAAAATAAAAGAAGGCATTCCAATACCGACTCCTCGTATATTTTCCTTTTTAAGGTTATGATTACGCATTAATTCAAGGATAGTTTCTGCAATTTTGTCAAAAAATGCTTCTGCTGAAAGTGAAGGATCAGATGAGTGGCTTATCCGCTGGATAAGATTTTTGGATCCGTTTAGTACACCGTAAGCAGTTTTTGTACCGCCTGCGTCTATTCCTATTGTATAGAGTTCCATATTTTTCATAGTATACCATAGTATCTTTAATACTCAAGAATAAAAGGCTGATGTTAGGCCGGTATTTCAAATACCCCTTCAAGAACATGTTTAGGGCAATAGGGAAAGAGCGGAATATCTTGCAAAGTCGTAACGCCGGATAACACGAGTACCGTCTCGATTTCTGATTCAACACCGGCTACAATATCAGTGTCCATACGGTCGCCGATAATCACTGTGTCTTCACGGGAAGCGCCCAGCCGCCGCAGACCGTGGCGCATCATCAGTGGATTTGGTTTACCGACAAAGTAGGCTTTTCTACCGGTGGCCGCTTCAATGGGCATCACCAGGGAACCGCAGGCCGGCACGATACCGTCTTCTACCGGACCGGAGAGGTCGGGATTAGTACCGATGAGCCGTGCGCCGCCTAGAACCAATTTTACGGCACGCTCCAGTGCTTCGAGATTATAGCCGCGCCCCTCACCCACCACCACATAGTCGGGTTTGACATTGTTCATCGTAAAACCTGCGTCATAAAGCGCCTGTATCAGCCCCGGCTCGCCGATAACATAGACAGAACCATCGGGCCGCTGGGTACTGAGAAAGGCCGCCGTGGCCAGGGCACTCGTGTAGAAATGGTCGGCTGTAACGGTAATCCCCAGTCGTTCCAGTTTTTGCGACAGCTCCAACGGTGAACGCTCGGCAGAATTGGTAAGAAACAGATAGGACTTCTCATTTTTTTCCAGCCAACCAACAAGCTCCAAGCTACCGCTGAGCAGCTTGTTCCCGTGATAAATTACCCCGTCCATATCAATGATGAATGCTTTTTTTGAGCGGATACAGTTCAAATCTTTCATATCAATGAAAGTATAGCAATTTGTTTATGAATGTCAACAAGGGGACAGACCTTCGTATTTCTTTTTCCCATAACGATATACTTGGGGACAGACCTCGATCTGTTTTCGGAAAAAAATTTGAATTTGACACTCCGTCAAAATCCGGGCTACACTCATTGTTATGATAGATCAAATCCGAGGCCTTTTTGACCGGAAATCACTGCGCTCATTTTCAGATAAAGCAGTTCCGGAGGAGATCAAAAATCTGATCATTGATGCCGGAATAACCGCACCGAGCGCAGGAAATCAGCAACTGTATACGATTCTTGATATTGAGGATCAAAGTATCAAGGAAAAATTGGCGATTCTCTGTGATAATCAGCCGTTCATCGCGGCAGCGCCGATGGTGTTGGTACTTTTGGCTGGCTGCGAACGGTGGTTGGATTGTTACCGGTATGCGGGAATCGAAGCCCGCGAACCCGGATTAGGCGATCTGCTTATAGCTTGTGAAGATACTTTGATCGCAGCGCAGAATATGGTGATTGCAGCGCAGTTTTTAGGGCTTGGATCCTGTTATATTGGAGACATTATGG
>BOBG01000273.1 GCA_026002265.1 Spirochaetia bacterium | reverse complement strand
GGCGCAATTTGTGCTGAAATTTTTTGTAAAAATAAAAAAACAACTTGACAATAAATAAAAATTGACGATAATATTTATATAAGGAATAATATATGGAATTAATTGAAATAGCTGAAAGTTTAATTGACAAAATAAAAAAGGATTACAACGGCGATGTTTCTCTCATTCATATTCACGGCTCATATTTTTATAATGATACCCATGATCTTTCGGATCTTGATTTGTTTTTTGTGCCAAAGACTGAACGGGGATATAACTTGGGACAAACATTTATTTTAAATGGAATTGGCTGTGATTATTTTGCATTGTCATGGGAGCGACTTGAAAGGATCGCAAATCATGAAGAAAAAATTGTATCAATAATTACCGATGGGGAAATATTATACTATCATTCGGAAGAAGATTTGGAACGATTTAATAAACTAAAAGAAAGGGCAAATGATATTACTGATAAAACGGAATTTATAAATAGAGGGAAAGAAATAATGAAAAATGTATATAAAGAATATTTTGGAATAATAAAATGTAGCAATATTACAGAAATAAGAAAAAAAATTATTGGAATTATATACAATATATCATTTTTACTGGCTGAAATAAATTTCACTTCGATAAAGAGAGGACGGAAATACCTTGGAAATGAAATAAAAATAATGGGAAATATTCCGGAAGATTTTGAGAATATTTATAAAAGGCTGTTTTTAGAAAAGGATATTGAGAAAATAAAAGAATTGCTTTATACCTTAATTGTTAATACTGAGAAATTATTCAAGGAAAATAATACAGGTACATTTCATGATAATTTTAATGGATTTTACGAAGAAATGATACAGAGTTATAATAAAATATTTCATGCCTGTGAAACAGGAGATATATATACTCCATTATTTGCCAGCGTGGAACTTACTTCTGAAATAGAAGAATTGTTCAGAAGAAGTAATTGTTCATATACATTACCGGATATGATAGGAGCATATGATCCAAATGATCTAAGAAAGATAAAAGAAAAAGCAAAAAAGCATCAAGAAGAATTTGTAAGAATATTGAAGGAAAATGGGATACAAATAAAGATATTTGAAAATATTGATGAATTAAAAAAACATTTGGAAAAGATATAAAGCAGCACAAACTGCGCCTAACATACAGTTTAGGCTTCGTCGCTTCGCTCCTCGGCCTCCACAAAACACCAGTCGGGCTGCGCCCTTTGTGGTGTTTTGTTCCGGCACATTTTGCCCGCCCTGGTCTTTGCTTCGCAAAGCCCTTATTCGGGCGGGCAAAACGTCGTAAACTTTTTATCGTTAGGCGACATAAAAATTGAAGTTTTTTGTATAATATTGACAAAATAAAAAGGAATGTGATATACTAAATATAATGGAGTAAAAAGCATGAACAATTTTGAGAAAACCGATGACTTTGAATTATCAATACCAATGATAATTGTTTTGGGTTTAGTTCCAGGAATAATAATATTATTATTTACTATTGTTTTCTCAAATCCGGTAATAGGAATAAATTTTTCCATTTATTTATCACTGATGCTGGCAATTGCTTTTGGGCTTATTCCAACTGAATTGGGAATAATAAAATATTTTGCGTGGAAAAACAAGAAGAAATTAAAGGACATAATATTATTTAAGGAAAAAACGCCATTAAAAAGGATGGTGATTTCAATAATTG
>BOBG01000272.1 GCA_026002265.1 Spirochaetia bacterium | reverse complement strand
AATGTGAGCGAGAAGCATAGAATCAGCCGGATTTCCGTCTTTCTGCATTCGCATAAATACCGAATGAGCGCCGAAACAAATGCCGGAAAATACTGCAATTCCATCACCTACAATAGATCCTGAACGTAATCCATCGCGAAAAAATAACAATAAACCGGCCATAACCAAAATCATAGCAATTATTTGTTCGAGAAATGGTTTTTCCTTGAGTAAAAATAATCCAAATAAAGCTGCCCAGACCGGTGCAGTATATTGTAAAAGAATTGCATTGGCTGAAGCAGTGAGTTTGTTTGCAATGACAAAGGTAAGCATTGTAATTGCATAGCTTAAACCGGCTGCAAATATGTGGGATATTTTACTCGGCAGCGATCTCCGGGGAAAAATACTCCGTACTGCCACCAAAAAAAGTACCGCAATGCCGCTCCGCATTCCGGCTATAACCACTGGGTGCCAATCAATTAATTTAATAAAAAGTCCTGATGTGCTCCACAGTATCGCACAGAAAAAAACAGCAAGTTGTCCATTTTTTTTCATTTCTTGAATTATGCTGAATTTATGTACCTTAGACAAGATTATTTTTTAATGGAGGAATCGCTTTCGTTCAAAGAAAATCGCCACAATGCCGGTCACGATTCCGACGATTCCTCCGAGATAACTGAAATTATGCATCGTTCCCACAACTGAAAACCGGACAGGATCATTCACACCAACCGGAGTAGAAAAACGAGGCATAGTATCGATCCGGTAATTAAGGAGTCCGTATATAAGCGCCCCGGTACCGATCAACAGCGCAGTTAATGCAACAATACCGAGTACTTTAATCATTCCGGTTAAATAGTTTTTCCACCCCGGAATCACGAGACCGACTGGAATAAGTACAATCCCAATAACGAGTCCCATCCACCATGTTGCAAGAATTCCAACGATTCCGGCACCGAGACGGTTGTGAAATAGTTCCGGAATAAAAAATTGTTGAAATTTCAACTGGGTAAAATATTCCGGAGAAAGTGTCCAACTGATCTGGTCATGCAAAAAACCGTATAATCCAGCCATCACGCAGGAAATAACAAAAAGAAGCACAAATACAAGCAATTTTTTCACAGCTTTTCACCATCTTGTTTAAAACATAGTAGCTCCGTATACTTTTCTTTTCAAGGGCTTTGTATTTTTATCCGGAACAATGCCCCTTAAAATTTTGATTTCCAGAACGGGTTTAGTATGAAACCCGTAGATTTTCACAGAAGGAATAACTAATATGCTGAGCAAATCAATAAAAATAATATTTTGTTTGTTATGTTCTATACTTATAATTTCATGTGTAACTCAGAATGCTTCTGAAACTTATAACTGGTCAGTATCGGATACATTTAACATACATGATTATACTAAACTGGTAAAAAGGACAGGCAGCGATTTTCGTATTCTGCAATTAGCTGATACACAATTAGAAAATAATGCAGCTAAAATAGAGAGAACCTTTAATATTATAAGTGATGCTGTCAGCGATACAAACCCTGATATGCTGGTACTTACCGGCGATAATGTCTCCGGTTTTAGTAATTATGCATTGGGTAAACGGTTAATAGCTTTTCTTGACAATTTTGAAATACCCTACGCATTGGTCATGGGCAATCATGACGGCGAGGGAATATTTAATAATAAAAAAATGGGTGGAATATAC
>BOBG01000271.1 GCA_026002265.1 Spirochaetia bacterium | reverse complement strand
AGGGGATTTTCACCCCTTTCCTTTGCAACGGATAGTATAGAGAGTAGCAGCCGGAATCTATTTTGTCAACTGCCGGATAAGGAATAAGTCCACGAATGAATATTCTTATATTTTTCTTACTCTATCCCCGCTGCTTCCTTTACCTGCGCCTGTAATGCTTCAGGCATATACTCAAGTGCATCGCCGCCCTGTTGCACCGCCGCAAGCCACTATTCGCAACGCTTTCCCTCTTCCTAACTCCACTCTCTACCCTTTACCTTACTTCTCTGTTTGTGCTATACTTGACCCATGACTATAGAACAAACTGTTGAGGTACCCCCCAACCGTCGGCTGACTATTGACGTACCCCGCGACATACCGGCGGGGCCGGTTATACTCACCTTTACGCCCAAAGCAGCGGCACACCTTAAAACCCGGGATGATGATGAGGCATGGAAAGCAATGGCAGCCGATACTGAACGCGAGAAGGAAGCCCATGAGTGGTGTAGTGCCTATTTTGGTCCCCGCACATGACGCGAGGCTGTGTATGGTGGGTTGAATTTGACCCGTCCGTAGGATCGGAAATCCGCAAAACCAGACCGGCGGTGATAGTCAGCAATGACAGGGCAAACCGGTTTCTTGCTCGTGTTGTGGTAGTTCCGCTCACCAGTACTATTTCTCGCATATACCCCGGCGAAGTGTTAGTTATGGTAAATGGTAACACAAATAAAGCTATGAGCGACCAGATTATGAGTGCAGACAAAAGCCGCTTGCGACACAAGATAGGCGAATTATCGGCAGACGACCTCCATGCCGTAGAAGCAGCGATGAAACGTTTTTTAGACATTCCATAGTCCTTCTTGCGTCCTCACTGCCTTCATACTCGATAAATAAACCTAATACCCGCGCCATCGTCAAAACTCCTTATTGTTAAGGAGTGAGGTATCCCTTCTCCCTCTAAACTCATCTTTTCCCAATCCCTCATGTATTTTAAAAGAATCTCAGCCTGTTCAAGGTCAGTGCCGGATTTTGAATTTTATTCTTTAGTGGCTTTGAGCCGCTGAATTTCGTCCCGGAGTGTAGCTGCCTGTTCAAATTCCAAGCGTTCCGCGCAGGCTTGCATTTCAGATTCCAATGCTGCGATCAACTGTTTCTTTTGCGCCGGAACCGAAGTGTCAAAAGACTTTTCCATGATTCCGATCTCGGTTTTTGCGCTCTCCTGTTCCTCCTCGATATGCCGAGTCAGAATATCGGTGACAGCTTTTTTTATCGTGGTCGGGGTGATTCCATGGGCTTCATTGTAGGCAATCTGTAGCGCACGCCGGCGGTTTGTCTCTGCAATCGCGGTTTTCATGGCATCGCTGGTACGGTCAGCGTACATAATGACTTTACCGGCGGCATTCCGGGCAGCTCTGCCGATGATTTGAATTAAAGAAGTAAGAGAACGGAGGAAGCCGACCTTGTCAGCATCAAGAATCGCGATAAACGAAACTTCCGGTAAATCGATTCCCTCGCGGAGGAGGTTGATTCCCACAAGAATATCAAAGATGCCATGCCGGAGCTGGGTCAAAATTTCCACCCGTTCAATGGTTTCAACGTCACTGTGAATGTATTGCACCCGCAACCCGAGTCCAGTCAGGTATTCGGTTAAATCTTCGGCCATTTTCTTGGTCAAGGTTAAGATGAGACTGCGCTCGCCGGCATCGATCCG
>BOBG01000270.1 GCA_026002265.1 Spirochaetia bacterium | reverse complement strand
GCCGGAGAACGAACCGGATTCCTTTTTTTTCTGCAAGTATGTACTGCCGATTTAATTTTAGTACTTCCCAGAATAATTCGCAGGAAATTCCGGCGCTCCGCAGATTTTTTGCTGTTTTTTCCGCGCGGGCGAGATCTTCTTGATGTTCATAGACGATGGCAACTGTGGCCGAGCCTTGTCCCGGTTTGTCTTCGAGTGCAGCCATCAACCGGTCCAACCCGAGTGAAGCCCCGACTCCGCTCACCGGATCTTTTGAGTAAAGGCTGACCAAGTTGTCATAACGGCCGCCGGAACATACCGATCCAATGGAAGGTGCGCTATCGAGAAAGCTTTCAAATACAATGCCGGTATAGTAATCGAGTCCGCGAGTAATCGAAGGATCAAGTACAAAAAATGATTCGGTTCCTGTTTCAAGCATAAGCTGTTGGATTTGCTTTAACCATAAGGATTCCGGCGAATGTCCCCCAGATAATTCAGCGAGCCTTTCAAGCGTTTCTTCAAAAGTCCCCTTTGTTTCGATAAACCGGAGTATCATCTCAGTAGAGTCTTGTCCGGCAACAGTTTCAAGCTGAGTAGCCAATTCGTTCCGGGTGATTTTTGCAGCTTTGTCAACAATATGCAAGATTTCCGGAATAGATTCCGGCTTTACATGACGCGTTAAAAACCGGTTAAAGAATCCGCGGTGGTTGATCCGGATTGTTGCAGTACCGGCTCCGGTTGCGTTAATTACATCATGCATAAGGAGAAGAATTTCAAAATCCGCGGCCGGATGAGCGTCACCCACAATGTCAAAATCACACTGGGTAAATTCCCGGTATCTGCCCCGTTGAGTGTTTTCACCGCGCCAGACCTTTGCAATATGGTAACGTTTGAACGGCAGACTGAGTTCAGCCCGGTGTTCCGCAAAAAACCGTGCAAGAGGAACTGTAAGATCAAACCGGAGCGCAACATCCCGGCCACCGTTATCAGTAAACCGGTAAATTTGCTTTTCAGTTTCGCCGCCGCTTTTTCCAAGGAGGATCGCGGCGTACTCCAGTGCCGGCGTATCAATCGGGACAAAGCCGTAAAGCCGGAATGTCGCCTCGACCCGTGCAATCAATGTACGGCGCGCTAACTCTGTTTCAGGCAAAAAATCCCGAAAACCCTTCAATACCTTTGTCTCGATCAACGATCCCATACCAGTTTTTTACCACAGATTCCAACAAGTTTCAAGAGAGGAATTTTTATCCGAATCCAGCGTACTACTCATTCCTTTTTGAATGAAATTCAAATATTTTTTCTTATGGAATAATCGTTGAAAACACCGTCCCCCATGGTCCAGCTTGTCCTTTAGCATTTTCTAGCCTGATACAGAAATAGATGGTTTTACCTCGGTCGGCTTCGGCGAAGTCGAATGTTTCGCGCTTTTTGCGGGTAAAACGTGAAAAAGGTAAATCTTCGCCGCCAGAAGGAATACGCATGAGTTCACGCTTTGGTCCGGTGGCAGCTTCTACTGTTGCACCGCCGGGCGGCATGATGCCCCAATAAACGCGGAAGCCGTAGTTTGGAGACTTGACGTCCTTGATCGTGCTGCCGATGGTTTCCATAACCAGCTCCAGAAGGTGATCCCCTAATGGCCGATGTTTCGCTGCTGCCTGTTTTTCAGGAGTCGGTACTGAAGTACGAATGGTATCTAATTGCGGCAGTCCAAAGTCA
>BOBG01000269.1 GCA_026002265.1 Spirochaetia bacterium | reverse complement strand
GCACCGATTATCGAGTAAGAGCTCGAGACTTTTAATCCGGAAAAAAAAGCCGGCACCGCTGTAGGGATTTTGATGTACCGGTACATTTGCCAGCGCGAGGCACCCATTGCGTGGAGGAGCTGGGTGGCTTCGGGGTCTGTCCCTTTAAATCCGCCGAAAATCGAAAGGGTCATTGGGAAAAAACAGGTTAAAAAAACAAGTGCAATTTTTGGAGATGCACCGTACCCGAACCATAAAACTAACAGCGGCGCGAGGGCAATAGTCGGCATAGTTTGAGTTAAAACCAGCAGAGGCATAAGGGAACGTTCCAAAAAATTGTTTAAATCCATCACAAGTGCAAGAAAAATAGCCGTGATGATCGACAGAATTAGTCCGATTCCAGCCTCAAAGAGCGTCTGACTCAGATGGTGCATAAGCAGGGGAAAATCTCCGATAAATGCCCGGACAACTTTTTCCGGACTGGGGAGCATAAAGCCCGGAACGAGTTTTAAGGCACTAATTCCAGCCCACAATGCAATTAAAATGATGATAAAGACAAAAGATGGAATACGCTTAATAATTCCTCCGCCGGCATTATCCGGATCAGGTTCTGTGGGTTAAAGCGACCTCCCGCTTACTCTCAGCCGGATTATGCTCCAGCTCCCCATATATTTTTCAAAAAGTATGTAAAGATTCCGGAATTACGTCAAGAGTCCCGGCTCCGCTGTAATTTGCTTTAGTCAACTACCTGCCGTTTCCGCGGATTTTTCAAGGACTCGTTCCAGCGCTTTCCTGTCGTTACAACAGGAGTGCGATCCAGATCATTAAACACAAAAGCCTTATTTATCAACTTTCATGAAGAGATTACTATAGATGAGAACTATTGTCAATAGTTGTTACAAACTTTTTCGTTGCGGCTTCCCCCTGAAAGGAGTGGTCTTGCGCCGAAAATCTAAGGCAGCCGCTCCATGAAAAGAACTTGCCATTGTTGTAATTTACCAGTATGCTTTTATGACTCGATTCGGATAGTACACGTATTAATCCGGAATTTTCATGCTTAGAAAGGATCCGTAATGTCAGGTATCATTATTCAACTATTAGTTTCAGATGTTCTTGTAGGAACCTTTGTTGTACTTTTCTGCGGGAAAGTTTACGACAAAACAGTAGTAAAAACTATGTTAATCCCTTATGTGTTTACTACTTTGGCAATTGCCACCATCAGTGCCATCGCCGGAATGCTTGGTATAGTGAATCTCCATTTGTACATTACTATTATTGCTGATATTTTAAATTTGGGAGCGGCATTATTTTTTATTTCTATGATGCAGCGGAAAATTACCAAACCGATCAAAAATATCGCGGAAATCGCAGAGGAATTTGAGAAAAAAAAAGTCGATCTAACAATTCGTTTTGAATCACATGATGAAAATGAAATTGGACAGTTGGGTGAACGGCTTAATATGTTATTAAGTCATATCAGTGATGTATTTAAAACATTATCTACAGATGTTGATGCAACAGAAAAAACCAGAACGGATTTAAATTATGCATTGGACAATGCGAACCGGGAAATGCTTGCAATCAATGCATGTATTCAAAAAATTAAAGATACTGTTGCCAAGCAAAGTCAAGTGGTACAAATATCTAATAAAAACGTGGAAGATGCTTCCACCATTAGTACAAAACTAAATGACCGGATAAGTAATCAATCGGAAAA
>BOBG01000268.1 GCA_026002265.1 Spirochaetia bacterium | reverse complement strand
CTCTCGAAATATGATGTTATCGTGGTTGATGAAGCTCACGAGCGGAGTCTCAACATTGATTTTATCCTCGGATTGTTAAAACGAGTTCTCGTTTCCAGAAAAGAATTTAAAGTGATAATTTCCTCTGCAACGATCAATACACAGGTGTTTTCTAATTATTTTAACGGATGCCCGGTCCTCAAAATTGATGCAACGATTTATCCGGTAACGATGATCTACGATCCAATCCGGAAAGAAAAGACTCCGCAGAATCCATGGGACTATGATGCCCGGGAAATCCGGCAGAATACGGAAGATGCATTGATTGAAAAAGTATGTACTATTGTGCAGCGAATCGTCACGGAGGATAGCCAGGGCGACATTCTCATCTTTCTTTCCGGTGAAAAACTCATCAAAAAGTGTCTCCTTGAACTCGATTCCGGACCCTGTTCACAGCAGCTCTACCTGATTCCCCTCTACGGCCGGCTCAGCAAAGAGGAGCAGGACCGGGTTTTTGATCCCGCGCCGGCCGGAAAAACAAAAATCGTGATCTCGACTAATATTGCGGAAACTTCGGTAACTATTGACGGGATAACGGCTGTGATCGATTCCGGTTTATCCAAACTCAACTACTACAATCCGGAAACGCACACATCGAGTCTTGTCGAAGCTCCGATCTCGAGAGCTTCGGCTGATCAGCGCAAAGGACGGGCTGGGCGGACTCGTCCGGGAGTCTGCTACCGGCTCTATCCCCGCAAAGACTTTGAACGGCGTTATCAATTTACCCGGGAGGAAATTTACCGGACAGATCTCTCTGAAGTGATTCTCCGGATGTCTGATCTAGGGATTCTTGATTTTGAAGACTTTGATTTTATCTCGCCCCCGAACCGGCAGTGGCTCATCGCGGCGCTTGAAACACTGGAACTGTTGGACGCGCTTGAGCCGGACAGGACTCTTTCAAAAATCGGTAAAATGATGACCGAATTTCCTCTGGATCCCCGCCAGAGCCGGATTATTGTCGAGGCCATTCTCAAGTATCCGGATGTTATTCAAGAATCGGTCATCGCGGCGGCCTTCCTTTCGACTCAATCGCCCTATCTTTTGCCGCTCGGCGAGGAAATGCAAGCCCGGCACGCGCACGCTCAGTTCCGGGACGCGCAGGGGGATTTTATTTCGTATCTTATTGTATATAATAGTTATCAGGCGGCTGCGAATAAATCAGATTTTTGCCGGACCTTTTACCTTGATGACCGGGTGATGGCGGAAATTTCCAATGTTGTCGTTCAGTTAGAAGAAATTGTGTCAAGGCTTGAGGTACCGATTACAAGCGGCGGTACGGTCGAGAATTATCTTTCGACTATTGCCCGGGCCTTTATTCAATTTGTCGGTGTTACCGATGATTTTTACGAAGGCTACCGGACGCTGACTGCTGAAGGTATTGTGATTCACCCCGGTTCCGTGCTGTTCCGTGAAAACCCGCAATTCATTGTGGCCGGTGAAATTGTGGAAACGTCCCGGCTTTTTGCCATGTCGGTGTCGCCGCTGACAGAAAAAATTATTAAAAATATCAGTCCGGATTTATTGTATAAGCTCCGGCCGGAAAAGAAAAAACTGAAAAGAAAAACAAAGGGAAAACAGCCGCAGGAAAAGAAAGCAAAAGCTAAGATTCCGGAACAACGGCCCGAAGAATTGATCAATATTACTATTGCCGGAATTATTT
>BOBG01000267.1 GCA_026002265.1 Spirochaetia bacterium | reverse complement strand
GATCCCAGAAAAATTCCGGAGGAAAAAAGCAGTCCGGATCAGCGAAATTGTGGGGGGGGGGGCTGATGTGGTACATTCTTATTAAGTGAAGTTTACGGACTTCCTGTAAAAGATCCTGTGAAGGCTGACGCAATGACACTCCTATTTCTTACCGTTGCGTCAGTTTTTTTACTGTGTGTTTCATGCCTTTGGGCAAAAATTTAAAGGAGGTTCTTTTATGAAAAAGAACACCAAACTTGCTTTTGTCGGGTTGTTAGCCCTCGCGCTAACATTTGGATTGACTGGCTGTCCGGAAGAAGAAAAGACGTCGGCATCTGTTACTCTCGCGACTGGCTCACAGGGTACTGCCGGCGATGCAAAAATTACCGGACTGACTGCTGGTACAAAGTATGTGGTAAAAACCGGCGCTGACTGGAAAGGGGTTGTAGCTGCCGGGACATTGGATTCAGGTACCACATTGACGGCAGCTATTGCTGCAGCCGGATCCCTTACCGGAACCGAGATCACCGGGCTGACTAATGGCACAACCTATGATGTGTACGCATTAACAGATGCGGCAGTGGACTCAAGCTCCGGTACTAAAAACATCATTGTAAATGTTACCGGATACAGCTCCGCAGCGAATGTTGTCACTGCGGGCTACACCGGTACTAAAATTCTTGTGTATGTTGGCGCAGCCATTACTTCTGCTACTGTTACTGATGAAGTAGTAGCTAGTCAGGCCATTGAGGTTGGGGCTGATACATTCACAATCGGCGGTACAACAGCCGGTGGCGCGAAAATTACAGCAACTCAAGGCGATCTGTTTGCAACAGTTTCCGGTATTACCGCTACTACCGCATTCCAAATCACGAAAACCGTCACACCGCCGGTACCGACAGTGGTTACTCTCGCGACTGACTCACAGGGTACTGCTGGCAATGCAAGTATTACCGGACTGACTGCTACTAAAAAGTATGTGGTAAAAGTCGACTCTGAATGGAGAGAGGTTGTAGCTGCCGGGACATTGGGTGCAGATACCACATTGGATGCTGCTATTGGTGCAGCCGTAGCCCTTAACGTCGGAACAACTTCGATCACCGGGCTGACTAATGGCACAACCTATGATGTGTATGAAGTAGTAGCTGCGGCAGTGGACTCAACCTCCGGTACTAAAAACGTCATTGTAGATGTTACTGGAAACGGATACAACACCGCAGCGAATGTTGTCACTGCGGGCTACACCGGTACTAAAATTCTTGTATATGTTGGCGGAGCCATTACTTCAGCTACTGTTACTGGTGTAACAGTAGCTGATCAGGTCATTGCGGTTGGGAGTGGTACATTCACAATCAGCAATACAATAGACGATGGCGCGAAAATTACAGCAGCTCAAAGCGATCTGTTTGCAACAGTTTCCGATATTACCCCTACTACCACCTTCCAGATTGCGAACCAGTAACGCAACTGCTCTTGCTACTGTTGTAGGAGCCGGTGAATAATTTTACAGAACCGGTAACACGGTGAACTGAACGATGCCCCTGCTGGTTTATCCGGCGGGGGCTTTTTTGTCTAGATCCTCCTTTTCATTTTAAAAAAAATATTGCAGCTTTTACAAAGATGCTTTATACTAGTTTCTAACCTTATAGGAGGAATTCATGAAGAAATTGCTTTCAGCGCTTGCGTTGGTACTGTTGGGAACTATGGCTTTTGCCACAGGTCAGCAATCCCAAGGGG
>BOBG01000266.1 GCA_026002265.1 Spirochaetia bacterium | reverse complement strand
CTTGAATGGGCTTATCGATCTTGAATACAGTATTGGAGTGCCATTTGGTACACTTTCCAAACAGGTACTCGAAGGAGAAGTGCAATGAAACGATTAGCGGGAGTCGCGTGTGCGGTTTATATTATGGTGGCGATGTCCGGATGCAGCAGCAAGGCAAAGGGCGATCCGGTGGTACTTGCTCAGGAAGCTCCGGTTTACGCGGTAAACACGACAGCGACAGCACGGGGACTGATTCAGGATTATCTGATGCTATCAGGCGACATTAAATCCGGATCCACAGTGGATACCTATCCAGAGGTGGCCGGAAAAATAACGCAGTTGTACGTCAGTGTCGGAAGCAGAGTCCAGAAAGGCGCTCAAATCGCGCAGGTGGATCCCTCCAGACCCGGCATGGAATTTATTCCGAGTATGGTGCGTGCGCCGATTGCCGGGACAATCGTGGCGCTGCCGGCTCAGATGGGGATGACGGTGAGTCAGCAGCTTTCCATCGCTAAAATTTCCGGCGGCACTGGTCTTGAGATTCAGGTCAATGTGGCCGAGCGTTTCATCTCCCGGATTAGTGTCGGCTTGACGTGTAATATAGACCTCGATGCGTATCCGGGTGAAAGTTTCCAGGGACTGGTCACCGAGGTCAGTCCCACGGTGGATCCGGCATCACGGACCATGCTGGTGACCATTTCGCTCGACAACCCGGATGGGAAACTGAAATCCGGAATGTTTGCCAAGGTAAAAATCATCACAGAACGCAGGGAAAATATTGTAAAAATTCCGTACACTGCGGTGGTAAACCGGTTTGGAGAAGATTATGTTTTTACTGTGGAAAATAATGTCGCAAAAAGACAGGTGATAAAACAGGGGGTTTTGATCGATGGAATCGTAGAAGTACAGAGCGGTCTCCGAGCCGGACAGGAAGTAGTTATCCGGGGCCAGAGTCTGCTGGAAGATGGATCCAGGGTGAATGTTGTGGAAAGGCAAAATCTGTTATAGGGCGGTGTGTCCACAATATTTATTTGTGATATTTCGTGGATGATTCTTTAGTTCCGGTTTTCCGGATAAAACTTTCATGAAGAAAGAAGCGGAACCTGGAGTAACGAGGGGGGTGCCGGCATCTCGACAGGCTCGATGCCCGGGTATCGAGCCTGTCGAGATAGAGGCAGGGGGAAGACACCCCCTCATCCGGATTATTATTTTCCGGTACCAATGCGGCCGGATTTAGCTAGCGCCCACGGCTCGCCAGCCGTACCAGAGTTAGAGTGCAGTGCCTCGCTAGGCACGTAAGGACATAGAATGAATCTTGCAAAATTAGTTGTTTCCCGGCCGACGACCATGTTTATCATTTTCGTCCTCTTGTGTCTGATCGGCGGTTATACTGCGTTCAACTTGAACATCGATCTGATTCCGGAAGTTAATCCGCCGTACCTGATGATTTCCACAACCTATTCCGGTGCGGGGCCGGAGGAAGTGGAGCGTTCGGTGACGCGGATCCTCGAATCCGGCGTATCCAGCGTTTCGAGTTTGGAAAAGGTAACTTCAACCTCGTCAAAGGGTTCCAGTACGATTACGATGCAGTTTACGTACGGGACAGATATCGTGGATGCGACCAATTCGGTCCGGGACGCGCTGGATATGGTCAAACGATATTTGCCGGAAGGCGCGGGCACGCCGATGATCTTCCGGTTCAATATGTCGATGATGCCGATCATGAGTTTTATGATCACCGGTAACCGGTCACCGGAG
>BOBG01000265.1 GCA_026002265.1 Spirochaetia bacterium | reverse complement strand
CTGCAAGCCGGATAATTCGTTCTTTATCCATGCCAATCAAGGGCCGGAGAATCGGCAGCGTGACGCGGCTCGACGTACAGGCAATGTTTTCAATGGTTTGACTCGCAACTTGGGAGAGACTTTCGCCGGTGATGAGGCATTTTGCGCCGCGGTACCGGGCAAGCCCCTCTGCACATTCCATCATGGCAATCCGGAGAAGAATAGTCGTCCACTCGGACGGCGCCCCTTCCTTGATCCGCATTTCAATTTTCGTAAAATTGACGGTCCACACCCGGATCCCCATCGTATAAGCGCCTATGATTCCGGCAAGCTTGATGACTTTCTGCCGGGATTCTTCCGGCGTGTAAGGGTACGCATGAAAATAGACCGCATCCATCCGCATTCCTCGGCCGGCCATCATGAAACCTGCAACCGGTGAATCGATACCGCCGGAGAGCAGCAACATTCCCCGCCCGGCCGTACCGACCGGCAAGCCTCCCAGGGCTTTTGCGCTCGTGCCGTAGATGAGTGCGGATTCCCGGATCTCAACAGTGATCAGCGCGTCCGGATGATGTACATCAACTGTAAATTCCGGCATTGCCGTGAGAATCGCCTCGCCAGCCGCATTCATAATTCCATAAGAATCAACCGGGAAACTCTTGTCAGTCCGTTTTGCCTCGATTTTAAAAGTCTTGGCTCCACTGGAAAATAATTCCCGCGCCTCGGACACGCACTCATGAATCACAGCATCCAGCGTTTTTTCACAACTGCGCGTCTTCGCCCACCCGGTAATCCCAAACAGATGCCCCAGTGCATCTTCAACCGTGCGCTCTGCATCCTCGGCACACTCCACATAAAACCGGCCGTGAGTCATTTCGATCCGGCTCCGGGTTTTTCCCAGCATCGTCTTGAGATTCCGTTTCAATACACGTTCAAAATCTTTCCGGTTTTCACCCTTGAGACTCAATTCTCCGGGTTTTAGCAAGTACAACACGAATTTCCCTCAAAAAAAAAGAATATATAGAAAAGAGTAGAGAGTAAAGAGTAAAAAGTGTATAATCACTCGGAAATCATGAAAACTATCCATATTTTTGATACAACGCTCCGGGACGGGGAACAAGCTCCTGGTTACAGTATGAATCTTGCGGAAAAAATTGCAGTGGCTCGGCAGCTTGAACATCTCGGTGTTGACATCATCGAGGCTGGTTTTCCGGCTTCCAGTCCGGGTGATTGTGACGCAGTCAAGGCTATTGCCGGAACCATTAAGAATGCAGTCGTGGCCGGCTTGTGCCGGGCAACAGTTGAGGATATTGATGCGTGCCAAGTTGCATTGTACCGGGCAGTTCAGCCGCGGATACATATTTTTTTGGCAACTTCAGCGATTCATATGCAGTACAAATTAAAAATGTCTCCGGAGCAAGTGCTTGAGCAGGCATCGGCCGCGGTTCATTACGCTTCGACTTTTTATAATGATATTGAATTTTCTGCTGAAGATGCTTCACGGAGCGATCCGGATTTTATGTGCAAGGTTTTTGGTGCGGCAATTAGCGCCGGTGCAACGGTTATCAACATAACGGATACGGTCGGCTATGCCTTGCCGGAGGAATTTGCCGCTCTGGTGCATTATGTGTTGGAACATACTGCCGGTATAGAAAAAGCCCGGCTTGCGGTACATTGCCACAACGATTTAGGGCTTGCAGTTGCGAACAGCCTCGCTGCGATTCAGGCGGGCGCTGATCAGGTCGATTGTACGATAAATGGAATTGGAGAACGGGCCGGT
>BOBG01000264.1 GCA_026002265.1 Spirochaetia bacterium | reverse complement strand
ACACAAAAAAAGGATTATAGGTTTTACCCGGATTCCGGCTAATAGCAACCGCGGCATTGGCTGCAAACCGATTATTATCTCCGACAATATATCGTTCAAATTTAAAATCTTCTCTTAAATAAAGATGCTGTTCGCGCGACTGTTCCGGAAGCACCTTTGTTTTAACCGGCTCCCGTGTTTCAACCGGCGCGGATTCCTTGACGTGCCCAACTTCAAATTTGACCTGCAAATCCCGGCCCGCAATTTCTTTGAGAGCATTTTCAAGCAGATGCTGGTAGCGCACGCTAATTTGATCACGGTAAAATGCGGAGGGAACGATAATATTCAGTGCATCTTCAGTTGCCCCCCGGTATTCCGTCAACCGCAGCCACCGGTCAAAGGTTGATTCATCAACAGCTTGCCGGACTTGGTGTATACTTTCCTGCCAAAATATCGAATAATCCCAGTTGTTCATAAAAATCCTTTATGATCATTATGACTCTGCTTTCTTTTTTGTGCAAGCCTCTCTATAAATGGGGACTATTGCGGTGCAGTCTACACTTCTGGCGGAACCGGTACTTTTCTCATTCCCATTCCTCATATACTATGCTATACTTTTTTCTAATACTTTTTAAAGGAGATTTATATGAAAGAAAATGCACACCTTCGAGCTATCCCTGCCGACATTCTGGCGCAGGTACAAAGCAAGATTAACGAGGCGCTTATGTTATTAAAACCCTATACTGTGCAGCTCACGCCGGTGGAACGCCGTGAAATCCTAAAAATGGGTGAAAAAACCCTTGCCTTTGTAGAAAAAGCACATGATTTAGCCAAACAAAACCCTGCTTTCTGCCCATCGTATCTGGACATGAATGAATTTGATATTGATTTTGAAGACGCTCATGGTTTATGGACTCCTCAAAATATGGCGCAACAATTAAAAGAAGCTATTGACGATACAGAAATGGTCTCCGGCAGCGAGTCATATCACCATGCGCTGATATTTTATAATGCTGTCAAAGCCGCGGCCGCCCAAGATGTCTTCGGAGCAAAAGCAGTGTACGAGGAATTGCGCTCACGTTTTCCCCATAAAGGACGTCCAAAGTCTTCTAATGCAGAATCGAGCGTCTAATAATTACCTCGGAGGTTAAAATAATAACTTCTGAGGTTATTATTATTAGTTCAGAGATTAAATTAATTATCTCAAAACTTATTTTAATGAGTATTTTTCTATATATAATGAGAAAAAAGGTTGCTTTAATTGTATCAAAGGTTCAACTATTGAGCAGAAATCTTAAAAAACAAAGCTCAAAAGCTATTACAATCAGTTCTAAGCTTGAACTAAGAGAATTAACATTGATTTTATGAGAATAAAAGATGGTATTTATTGAATGTATTATCTGTCCGATAGAAATTAGGAGAAAAACGATGATTTTGACTAAAATTGATTACTATGAATTTGATAGACTACCGGATTATTGGACACTCAAAGAGGTTAAACTTGAAAAAACCAATTTATTTATTGGTAAAAATGCTACTGGTAAAACACGGAGTATTACTGCTATTACTAGATTAGCGTGTATGCTTAAAGGATTGCAAGCAAATCTTTCAGATTCCCGTAATTTTAACACTGAATTTTCAGATAATACTGATATTTATCAATATTCTTTGCATATCGGATCGCGCTCAATACACAGGGCTTTCAAATTTTGACTTTTTGTCAACTGATTTTATCGCTGTATTTGTTGAAGGACAAACTGAACAATTCTTTGTACAAATAACGTTATATTTTAGAATTTACGATTGTC
>BOBG01000263.1 GCA_026002265.1 Spirochaetia bacterium | reverse complement strand
GTCTCAACTTCTTGCCTGCAATATTGATTATGTTTTGTGCGTTACGACTCCGGCATCTCCGCCGTTCCGGCCCCGGTTCATCGACCGGGCACTTGTGCAGGCTGAAAATGCAGAGATTCCAGTTATTATTATTTGTAATAAATGGGATTGCAACAATGGAGATCCTGCGATTAATGAACGTCTTGAGGATTTTGAACGGATTGGGTATCCGGTACTGCGGGTATCAGCGCTGACCGGTGCCGGCATGAACTCATTGCGTCATCGGCTTGTAGGGCAGTGTGCCGCGATGCTTGGGCAATCCGGAGTCGGTAAATCGAGTCTTATCAATGCCTTAGATCCGGAACTGAGGATCCAGACTGCTTCGATTAACAATAAATACGACCGCGGCAATCACACCACGGTTATGGGTGCATTTTTTGAATTGGAGGATGGAATCCGGATCATTGACACACCGGGTATCCGGCGTTTTATTCCGGATATTCCACAGGAAAATATCATCTACTGTTTTCCGGAACTGGCACCGCTTGCAGGAACCTGTACCTTTGGACTTTCCTGCTCGCACATGAGTGAAGCCGGCTGCGCCGTCACCAAGGCACTCCACTCCGGAGCGATTCATCCGGATCGCTATGAAACATTTCTACGGTTAAAAAATAAAGATTAAATTCCGGTATTACCGGATGACTGATCTATTTCCTCTACAGCTTTTTCATACTCAAAAAGCAGCACATACTGCTCAATCTTTTGTATAAATTCCCACGCCGCTCCTGCTATATTCGCTTTCTTATATTCCATCAATTGCGTAGTGATCGATTCTGTGTCCATTTCTACTAACGCTGCACGTAACTCTTCTAATTTCAAATCACTCAATCCTCCCTTCTTTTCTCCACCTCCTTGTGTCAGCCCAAGCCTCTCCCCTATCTCACTCCTCACTTGCTCCAGTACTTCCACAAACTCTCCAGTCTTTTTACTTATTACTTCCCTATTTCCTGCTTTCCCGGCCGCCTCCAACTGCGCCGCCATCACCCCTAGTTCCATACCTCCGATATTTTGCAGCGCACTTTTCAACGCATGTACCACTATCGTATAGTTCCTTATGTCTCCTCTTTTCTCATAGTCCTCTATCTGCTCTACCCGTTCCCCAGCATCTCGATAAAACACCGACAGTAAATCCTTATATGTACTCACCGTAAACCCGGTCCGATTTAACACCCCCGCCACTTCCAATCCGGCTATCTCTGGAATCGCCCCCGGCTCCACGTTCCCGCCGGCTCGCACCCGCTGCTGCGCCTGCTTCTCCCGCGGTATCCAGCGCCGCAGAAGCGAGTCCAATTTCTTGATGTCTATCGGCTTGGCCAGAAAATCGTCTATTCCATTCTCCAAAAACATTTCTTTCGTCCCCACCACCGCATTCGCAGTCAGCGCCACTATCGGTACCCGACGCGCATACTCACTGCCCCGCTCTCGTATCTGTTTCGTTGCCTCCACCCCGTCCATCCCCGGCATCATGTGATCCATAAATATTATATCGTAGCGCTCCGCTGCCGGCTGCCGTTCAGCCTCAGCCACCCGCTCCATCGCCTCTTGGCCGCTTTTCACTCCCTCTATCCGGAGCCGGTACGGCAACATCAGCCCGCGCGCCACATCGAGATTCGTTTGCACATCGTCCACGACCAACACCCGGCCATCAAACCGAAACACGCACAAACCTCGAGAAGATATACAATTCAGGCTCCATCTTACTCGGTATCATCAACGATATCCTCGACATCTCTAAGATAGAATCCGGCAATTTAACCT
>BOBG01000262.1 GCA_026002265.1 Spirochaetia bacterium | reverse complement strand
GTTTAAATTTTTACAAATTCTAGCTATCTCTTTTTATTGTAAAAAGGTGCTAGAGGTCTGACCCCAGTATCTCGTTATGTATAAATGATATATGCACCCTCAGATCGATCCCGGAAAAGCATGAAAGAATACGATCCACAAATGTACACGAATGAATATGGTTCTTATTAGTGAATATTTGTGTGTATTCGTGGACATCTCCTCCGGTGTTGAAAAAGCATAAAACCTAAAGATTTTACATTAACTCCGGAATCAGTTGCATGATCCCGTATATTCCGGTATACTAGTCGTATCTGGGCAGCATAATGAGGAAGTATGAAAGATGGATAAGAAAAAACCGTTGATATTTGAACCAGTGTACTATTATTCGCGTGAGCACCGCCTGCAAAAAGCCCCAGCTTCAGTACGGGCATTACACACCGGAGGGGTGAAACGTTCTGGAATTTTCAATACATTGACGGGAACACGCTCAAACCGGTTCATGTTGATGACCATTGTTATTCTCTTTGTGTTTATCTCTATCCTGACTCGGATGACAAATGCAATCGGATCGTACCAGCTCGGCGGAAATAGCCTCACGTTAAACGCACGGACCACTGCCGGTGAAACATACCTTGAGATCAACAAGATATACAAAGAAGAAGCATTTATCGGTACCATAAAGGTTGCTGTGTCTACACCCTCCGGAAATGAAGGAATAACTGTTGAACAAATTGCATTTTCAATGCTGCCGGAAGAACAATACCGGATTTTGATTCCTTTTAAAGCGCCCCAATATTTGGTTGTTCTGCAAATGGACACCGGAGAATATATCTCTGTAAAGGTGAATCGCCGAGGTTGAGTCTTTCTCTTTTTTCATGGTATACTTCATGAATCGTGAATCTTGAAGCATTTATCCTCGGCTGCGGCGGCATGATGCCCTTACCGCACCGGCACCTCACTTCAGTATTGCTCCGGCGTGAAGGGGAATTGTTTTTGTTCGACAGCGGCGAGGGAACCCAAGTTGCCATCCGCAGACTCAATCTCCGGTGGAAAAAAATATCAGCAATATTTATCAGCCATACTCACGCTGACCATGTCACCGGTTTACCCGGACTCCTTATGCTGTCGTCACAAGTTGAACGTGACGATCCTCTTTATATTTTCGGTCCGCCTAAAATCGCAGAATACATCGAATCGAGCCGCAGAGTTCTTGATATGTACATAAATTACCAGATTGTGGTCAAAGAAATTAACACTCCGGGTATTGTGTACCAAGGAGAAACATTCCGGATTCGGGCCTTTCCGCTCCGTCATTCTAAATCATGTGTCGGCTATACCCTTGAGGAGGATGCCCGTCCGGGTGAATTCCATCCGGAAAAAGCTCTGGAACGAGGCGTACCGCTGGGACCTCTGTGGGCAAAACTGCAAGCCGGTGAACCGGTACCGGGTGCCGATGGACATATAGTTGAGCCATCAGAAGTACTGGGACCCCCTCGTTCAGGCCGGAAATTTTCTTTTGTGACTGATACGCTCGCATTTCCGGATATTGCTCCTGAAGTTGCCGGCTCTGATCTGTTTATCTGTGAAGGAATGTTTGAGCATAATCTTGAAGCAACAGCTCTTGAAAAAAAACACATGACAGCACAACAGGCTGCCAAAATTGCCCGTGACGCGGGCGGCATCGCCAAGCTTGCTCTGATTCATTACAGTCCCCGGTACGCTGATTCGGATCTCAAAATTTTGTTACAGGAAGCCCAGTCGATCTTCCCCCAAAGCGTTTTAACCCGGGACCGGATGGTTTTTCCGATAGAGTATATAGATTAATACCCTCA
>BOBG01000261.1 GCA_026002265.1 Spirochaetia bacterium | reverse complement strand
ATTCCGGAAATTGCCGGCAACTATCCTGGTGGGGAATCAAAACAACGAATCGTGTCATTTTTTTATCATCTCCTTACAGCTCCAGATCATCAGCTAAAGCTAGTATTTTCTGGTCAGTAGCCCGGCGGTCGTAATAAGCTGTTTTGAACTGCCACTGACGGGAGGTGCTGTCAAAAAGCGCATAGTGGGCCGATGCGGCGCTGGGTTTTTCCCGGTTTCCGCTCCGGTTGCGGGGAAGGCCCACGCTCCCCGGATTCGCAATGACCCGTTGCCCTGCCGAAAATGTAATTACTTGTTCCGGAATGTACGGATAGGTACTGCACACTGAACCGGTTTTTACAAATACTTGCGGGATATGGGTATGACCAACAAAACAGAGGGAAAAATCCGAGGAGAATGTCTGTTCCGCGTTTTTTTGCGTAAAAATATAACCCCATAACCCGTCCGGACTGCCATGGGATAGCAGAATACCATTCCAGATCATCATTTTAGGGAGTCTCTCAAGAAAAGCCCGGTTTGAGGGTGTGAGTAAAGGAGAAGAACGCGCATAGTAATCATTGTTTCCGTAAACGAATCCGCCGGGGTACTTTTTTGCACAAGATGCAGCCAGAGCAACACATTCGTTGGGATCGGGTCCGTAGCCAACGAGATCACCGAGGCATATAAAAGAGTCCCAAGCTTTGGCATGATTAAGAACTGCTTTAAAAGCAGCGACATTAGCATGAATATCAGAAAGGACGAGTGTAAGCAAAGCGGCTGATGGGAGTCGAACCCACGTCTCCAGCTTGGAAGGCTGGGGTAATAGCCGTTATACGACAGCCGCATAACGGATACAGCATAGTGTACCCGTGAAAGAAAGTCAAGTTACAATTTTATTTCCCGGAGAAATTTTTCCCGTGTTTCGATCACTCTGTCGCACCATACATCGAATTCCGGATCCTCGACTTGACATTCCGGGTGAGAAAGTACGTAATCAAGCGTGTTACGGACTCCTTGATCAAACCGGATTTTTGCACAAAATTCCGGAACCAGACGTTTAAGTTTTGTGTTGTCAAAAACCACCGAATTTGCCTTATCCCCGATCAAGCCTCCGAGGAAATTGTACACACCGCATTGACTCAAAAACTCGCTCGCTATATGCACCGGTTTAAGGTAGACATTTAACGCAGAAGCGATAGAATCATAGACTTGATTCCATGTAATTGTTTCGTCTGACGTAATTTGTACTGCTTCACCTATGGCATGAGGGTTGCCCATGAGTCCGGTAAAAGCCACGGCAAAATCAGAATTATGAGTCATTGTCCACAGACTCGTACCGTCTCCATGGATGATCACCGGTTTTCCGTCAAGCATTCGTTTAATCACCTGCCAGCTCCCGTTTTTCCCATGCACACCAATCGGTACACTCCGTTCATCGTACGTGTGGCTTGGCCGGACAATGGTTATTGGAAAACTGGACTGCCGGTACATTTTGTACAAAAAATCTTCGCAGGCAATTTTGTCCCGGGAGTATTCCCAATAAGGATTTATGAGCGGCGTACTTTCCGTTATGAGATAATTTGCAACCGGTTTTTGGTACGCAGATGCCGAACTGATAAAGATATATTGTTTGGCTTTATCCCGGAAAAGGTGCCAATCCCGTTCGACTTGTTCCTGAGTAAAGGCAATAAAATCAGCCACTACATCGAATTGCATACCAGCAATTTTTCCCTCGACATCAATTTCATCGTTAATGTCGCATACAATTGTTTTTGCCTTTCCAAAATCCTGATTCCGGTTTCCCCGGTTGAGCAGATAGAGTTCCCAGCCCTGCTCAATGA
>BOBG01000260.1 GCA_026002265.1 Spirochaetia bacterium | reverse complement strand
TCCCACAAAAAAAGCCGCCTGGTTACCCGTCTCCCGTTCCGCGGCATGCACAGCTTCGATAAATTGCCGCTCGTGCAGTTTTTCTCCGGTGATATTAACCGTACCATTTATTTTCTGAATCAACTTTAAAGTAGGGAACTGATTCACAAAACCGGTGATTTCAATCAAATCATTCATGTTGTACCGGTAGAGCCCGGCAGAAGTACTGACGATCATGCAGTAGCGTTCACCCTTTTTCACCTCATACATCTGATAAATCCGGGGATTCTCGCTTTCCATTTCCGATTCGTGGATAAATTCAAAGTACACCTTGTGACCAAAAATGACCGTATCCTTGGTATTAGATTTCAGCACAATGCCGGGCCGGCATTCGGTTGCAAAGTAGCCAAATTCATGGAAAACACAAGATTCCGGGAAAGAATCCTTCACTTTATCAAGGAAAATTCCGGTATTGCCGCAAAACCAGACATTGACAACCTGCATATTAGGCCAGTAATGCTTGGGGAGTACCCCTCCACCCCCATACCTTTCTTTTAAGCGACGCAGTTCCGCAGCCCGCTCCGGATTCGGTTTGATACGTTCTTCCACGACTGCCCGGATTTCATCAGGAATGGGAAATTTCCGGCTTAAGGTTCCCTGTTCAATATCCTGTACATAATCATCGTAAAATTCGTTGGCGTTGTTCTGCATTTCTACGAGGGTGCTGGGATTGGCGGTAATGATCAGGGTACAGTCCTGCTCAATGCCCATCCGCATAATCGCATAATACCGGGCCTTGTAATTGGCGATGTTGAAAACATCTGCCGGCGCGGGGTGAAGCACCTTCATAAACTCAGGAATATCCCTCTGGCTTATCCCCGAAATGGAGCCGAATAGCGTCCCATCCGGAGCGGCCCCTTCAGTTGCTTTGCCCACAATGGAGAGCGTCTTGCCGTAAAATACCTTGGGTTTGTTGGTGATCATGGAATAAAACCAGAGCTGGTTCATTACCTTGTATACATCTTGATAATACTGTTCGGTGATGGGAATCCATTTGGGTTCTTTAGTAGTACCGCTCGTAGTGGCGTACATTTTCGGCTTGCCGGGAAACAAAACATTCGCTTCACCCTGCTTGTGCCGTTCAATATAGGGCCGCAGATCCTCGTAATCGTTGATGGGAACTTGTTCCCGGTACCGTTCAAATAGGTCCTGGGCGCTCGCTGCTTCAAGAATCTTGTCAAAGTGATGTTCCTTACCATAAACCGTATCTTTTGCCATGTTAAGAAAACCGCGCAACGTTTTTTCCTGAGCTTTTACGGCATCCTTTGAAGCCTTCTTCATCTCCCCGATGCCTTTCTCACCAATAATGGTTAATGCTAAACGAATTAACCACCAATTCTTAACCTTTTTGATAGCCATACAGACTGCCCCTTGTTAATTGTACTAGAAAACCCAAAGCCTATCATCTTGTTTTGTTTATCCTACTTCATATAATACTAAAATTCAAACGATATTCAATATTTTCTCATAAAATTTTGACACTGCTCCGCTTAGTTTATATTTGTTTATAGTATAAAAAGATGAAGAGGTCTGACCCCGTTATCTCGTTACACTGAAAAGAGTACCGGAGGTCTGACCCCATTTTCCGGCTGCTTCAGATGAAAATCTGACACCTGTTTGGTAGCATGCTGTTTCGGGATCCGGCTGAAAAAAAATCCGGGAATACCAAAGCATGTCGAGGTCTATTTCAAGTATTTATTTATAACATAAAGAAATAAAGAGGTCTGTCCCCAGAATCGATCCCGTTTTTTGTACCGCTGTCTCCTTTGTGGTAAAAAATTTT
>BOBG01000259.1 GCA_026002265.1 Spirochaetia bacterium | reverse complement strand
GCCACTTCGCATAACAGGGCTGTATATGCATACTTCGCACCTGGGGGCTCGGCCGGAAAAAAACCGCAGTCGGCCTGCGGCTTTCTCCGGCACATTTTTGTAAGCCCTGGAATGCTTCGCATTCCTTTATCGCAACTGCAAAAACGTCATATACAGCCGGAACGTTATACGAAATGCCTCCTCCTGCCCTAGTTTTAAGCATTTTATGCCTTAGACATGGGCAAAACTATAGGCTATACTATATAAACTATGGAAAAAGAGCAGGCACCACGAAATAGGACATTAACTCTCACTAATGCGGAACGGCAAAAGTACAAGGATAGGCTTGTCCATGCTGTTGACAATCTATCTTTGTCCCATGTAGTCAATAAAACACTGTGTGGTAATTTATTAGCAGTGTTGGATAATTTACCCAAAGGTTTTGCGGATTTACTCATTATTGACCCGCCGTACAATTTGGATAAAGACTTCGATTCTAAAAATGGGGGTTTTAAATTTTCGAAAACTAATGATGAAGCCTATTTGATCTATTTGGAAAGTTGGTTTCCTAAAATTATTGAAACACTAAAGCCAACAGGTTCTGTGTATATATGCGGCGATTGGAAAAGCACATTTTGTTTATATCAGATAATGCGCGATTATACCATAGTGCGAAATAGAATAACATGGCAACGTGAAAAGGGACGTGGCGCAAAAGCAAACTGGAAAAATTCCTCTGAAGATATTTGGTTTGGAACAATAAGTGAGGAGTTTTATTTCGATGTTGAGGCAGTAAAACAAAAAAGACGTGTCATTGCACCTTATCGCGAAGCTGGGAAACCGAAAGATTGGGAAGAAACAAAAGATGGTAATTTTCGATTAACTTGCCCAAGTAATTTTTGGGACGATATATCGATACCCTATTGGTCAATGCCTGAAAATACAGGCCATCCAACTCAAAAACCGGAAAAACTTATTGCCAAGTTAATTTTGGCAAGTTGTCCGGAAAATGGAATTGTTTTTGATCCTTTTTTAGGCTCTGGCACAACATCTGTTGCCGCAAAAAAACTGAACAGGCAATATTTTGGCATTGAAATGAATGAGGAGTATTGTTGCTGGGCAGAAAAACGGTTGGAGTTGGCAAATGCTGATAAGGATATTCAAGGCTATTCCAGTGGTGTATTTTGGGAACGGAACACTTTGAACTTGCAACTGATGGAAACTAAACAAAAAACTAAAAAGAAAACACTGGTTGAAAATATTGACTTGTTTTCATCTGTGGCGGTATCATCATGAGTGGGAATACTATCGCTGGAAAACAAAACTGTAATACAGTCAAATGTTCTCAATTTGTTGAATACAAATCAGTTAATGAACTATAACACGGTTAATAATTCTCGTGCAGTGAGAGATGCAGCTCAAAGTTTTCTTGAGCAACATTTACCTTCCTGTATTCCTGCTGGGCTTGTGTCAAAATTTAGTACAACATTTGCACGGCGGTTAATGGCAGATTTCGCGTTTGAAGATGCTAGTGGATCTTACTATTTTATTGACTTCAAAACGCATAACCTTGGAACAAAATTTAATATGTCAATCTTACTTCTGTAGAACGACTGGCATGTTTTATGGAGATAATAAAAATTATTTTGTTTTACTGTTGGTTTCATTAACATTAACGGTGATAGTTTAGCATTTGAAGATTGTACTTTTGCTCCCCATAGAAATGCTTGAATGGTCATGTCTAACTTTGGGTGCATTGGGTTGAGGGCAAATTCAAATTGTAAACTCAAATATTATCAATATCAATTCTGAAAACACTCGTAAAAAATGGATGTTGCAATTAT
>BOBG01000258.1 GCA_026002265.1 Spirochaetia bacterium | reverse complement strand
GATCGTGCCGCCGCCGCCGTTTTGCGTTGAAAATTGGAATGCAAAATAATTCATGCCGGACCGGTAATAATTGGCGATGGTGTCCTCACCTTCCCAGCATTCCCCGATAAGATAAACATTTGGATTATATCTTTGGCAGGTCTTATTGAACCATGTCCACAGTTCAATATTTTTCTCTTCGCCGTTGATTCCGTCACTGTCCCGTTCCATGCCCCGGTAATTGTAGGGCCAGGATGTTGCATCGAGCCGGAATCCGTCAAGTCCAGCCGACAGCCAGAATTCCACGATCCGCTCGAATTCTTTCCGGAGCGCCACACTGTCCCAATTCAGATCCGGCATTCCCGTCCAAAATGACCCTTCAAACCATGCATTCTCAGCGGCTTTGCCCCACCATTTGTAATAAGAGCTCTGGTAGTTTGAATCCGCAGTTTTAAATTTGTAATTTTCCGGCGGAGTCGCTCCGTAATAAAAATGGTAATAGGACGCATACCGGCCGGGCTTTCCGGCGCGGACTTCCTCAAGCGCTTTTTGGAACCATGGGTGCTGCTCTGACGAATGATTCATCACAAAGTCGATGATCACCTTGATTCCGCGTTTATGCGCTTCACTGATCAGATGCCGGAAATCGTCAAGCGTGCCGAGAGTCGGATCAATGTCCATGTAATCCTTTGTGTCGTACTTGTGATAACTGGGACTCGGCATAACCGGCGTGAGCCATATACCGGCAACATGAAGACTTTCGTCACAATCACCACCCGTAGCGGTCCGTGACTTGTGTGCGGCTGTCACGGTATCATTGAGATAGTCGAGCTTTTGAGTTATGCCGTTGATGTCACCGATTCCGTCCCCATTACTGTCGTAAAATGAAACCGGAAATATCTGGTACCATGTACCTTCGCTGTGTCCGCCGAGAGGCGGAATATACGTAGATTTTGGATCCTCAATGCATGAAAAAAGCAAAATGACGCAAAGTGCAAGGCAAATTTTCATAAAACCTCCACCCCAGTTCCACAGGAAAGTACCGGTAGACCGGGCCTACAAAATATTGTCAGGTCAGATTTTTTAGTTGTCAATAAAAATAAAAAAAATATTCTGCGGGACGGAATTCCGGGACTGTGCCGTCTCCCACGGGCTAATAATTGAGTCCGCGAATGTCAAAACACCAATTAAGGAAAATATTCATTCGTGTTATTTGTGGACATCGGATTTTAGGGACAGACCTCTATATTTATTTACAGTATAATGAATAATCGGGGTCAGACCTCGATCTGAATTTTTACTAATAGGAAAAATATTCATTCGTGTGTATTTGTGTATATTCGTGGACCTCTTCTAGAGTCCACGAATTGAACGAATGAACACGAATAGGAAAAGTTAATTAGTGAATATTCGTGTGTATTCGTGGACTTTTTCCGGTATTCCCTTCGGCAGGTCTAGAGAACGTTTTCAACCAGGAGGGGGGTGCCGGCATCTCGACAGGCTCGATGCCCGGTTATCGAGCCTGTCGTGATAGAGGCAGGGGGAAGACACCCCCTCATGAATTTTTATCAGAGCAACCCCCCATTGGGGAGATACCTCCTCATGGAATTTTCACCAGCTTCTCATTTCCCTAGTTTCACATTATAATTACTAGATATTAGCGGAGGATTTTTATGCCTGAATCACCTCTTAACACAATGCGGAATATCGGCATTATGGCGCATATTGATGCCGGCAAAACAACAACGACCGAGCGTATCCTCTACTACACCGGAAAAAGTCATAAAATCGGCGAAGTTGATGACGGCGAAGCTGTTATGGATTGGATGGAGCAAGAGCAGGCGCGCGGAATCACGATTCA
>BOBG01000257.1 GCA_026002265.1 Spirochaetia bacterium | reverse complement strand
AGTCGATGACCGGGGCCGAGTTTTCACGAAAGAAAATATCCGGAACTTACTTTCAATACGGAATTTTGTGGTCGGTCTTGCGGAAAACGGACTCGGACCGGAGCGTATTGCACACTATACTAGAAAAGAAGTTAAGATTTTTGCAGACAGCTTTGACCGGCTTTTAGCTCACAGAATGGGGGAAATAAAACGTTAATGCTAAAAAAAATAGCAGTTGTACTTATTGCAGTGTTTCTGTATTCATGCGCCGGCATACCTCGGACGGATCCGGGTAATGTTCCTCTTGCGCCCGGTGCGCTCGTCTACTGCCGGATTGTGGATATAGTGCATGCGCGAAAACTATTGGACCTTATGGCTTTAAAAAATCTGGACCTGAGTCAGGCAGCGCCGATACTTGACCGGACCGATTCAGCTTTTGCGGCCTTTTATCCGAAAGGCGCTGCACAGAATTTCATGGCTGTTGCGCGGGGAACCTATCCGGGTATGGGGGCAAATCTGCTTTTTACGTTCAGTACCGATTGGCATGGGAGGCAATCCCGGACCGGCAGCCAATACTGGTACTCGGAATCTGAGAAAATCGCTGTGTCAGTGACCTCGGATCAAGTCTTTATTGCGGATACAGATCCACTCAATTCCGGCTACGGAACCCAGTTTCCGGAACAATTTATTACGGCTAGTAATAACACACTGCTTGGATTGTGGTTTGAAAAAATGGATCTTATCAATGATTTTCTCATGAAAAATATTGGATTACAAATCCAAGTACCGGCAGAACATATATTCGTTTTATTGCATGAAGTTCCCGCCGGTTATGAAATCACTTTTTTGATCAAAACACAAAATACAACGTATATGCGGGCATTACAGACGATTCTTGCCATGGCTAAGCCGCATATTTCTGCCCTGGATCCGGCCGATACACGCTTTGCAATCATTAAAACCCTTTTTGATAACCCGCCGGCTGTTCGGGGGTATGGTATCACATCGCGAATATTTGCCATACCAGCGCCAGAAGTAGATTCGTAATCCTACCACGGAAGAGGCTGGATTCTTCTTTGTGACTCTTGCCGATCCGGTGAAAAACCATTACCATGTATCCATGGAATACCTTTTCAAACTGAAAAATCCAGTAAAGTATTATGCGTGGGGAAATAGCGAATGGATTCCTCAGTTGTTGGGGCAGGAACCGGACGGGCATCCATGGGCGGAAATGTGGATGGGAATTCATCTGGAAGGGGAGTCCACAACTGAAGAGGGAATTCCTCTTTCTGCGGCGATGCTTCCGGAATCTTATGTCGGCACGCCGGGTACGCTTCCCTTTTTGTTCAAAGTACTTGCCGCGGGTAAAGCCCTTTCGATTCAGGCACATCCGAACCGGGACCAGGCTCGCATTGGCTATCAGCGGGAAAATGAAGCCGGAATTCCTCTGGATGCTCCGAACCGGAATTACAAAGATCAGAATCACAAACCGGAAATTCTCTGTGCTCTTGGTCCTTTTGAGGCGCTCTGCGGTTTCCGGCCGGCTGAGGAAATTATCAACAGACTGGAGACGTTTTCAGCCGGAGCTTCTGATTCCGTTACTTCCATTATCAGGCCAGTACACAAACAAGCCGAGAAGGGGATTCGGGAATTTTTTCAGGCATTATGTGCAATTCCCCCGGAATCCGCAAGTATTTTGAGTGATTATACCCTTGAACACGCGCCGGTACTCGCGCAAAAAAGTCCGCATCAGGCTGAGGAATGGCAGCTGTGCGCCCGGCTTGCGGGTCAGTATCCGGGAGATTCTGCGGTTCTCGCGCCGTTGTACCTCAACAATATCAGCCTTGAACCCGGTCAAGCGAT
>BOBG01000256.1 GCA_026002265.1 Spirochaetia bacterium | reverse complement strand
CGGAACCGTAATCAGGAGACTTTTGGTGTAACCGAGCTGGGCTGTAAACCCAGCCACGATATAACCGATAAAACTGGCCGCTGCCACAGTGAGCGCATAGGGGATTTGAGTCGCTACATGGTCGATGTGCCGGCACCCCGCACCGGTTGATGAAAGTATGGTCGTGTCGGAAATGGGTGAGCAGTGATCGCCGAATACGGATCCGGCGAGTACAGCCGAAAGTGAAGTGATTGATAGGAAAGGAGCTACAATGTCGCAGACCGCGATGGCAATGGGAATGATGATGCCGAATGTTCCCCACGAGGTGCCGGTTGCAAAGGAAAGTGCAGCCGCGATTGAAAACATGATGACTGGAATCAAAGCGACCGGGAGATCGGAACGCTGTACGACTCCGGCCACATATTCTCCGGTAACGAGGAGATCCCGGCATACACCGGAAATGGTCCATGCGAGTGCAAGAATGACAAGGGCCGGTACCATGGATTTTACGCCGGTGATTATAGAGGCGAAAAATTCCTGAAAACTGAACAGCTTACGCGGGACAAATAAGAAAAATGCCACAAATAGCGCACAAAAACCGCCCAGGGAGAGTGCGGCTCCAGCGTCAGTTTCACCGAAAGCTTCAAAAAGTGTTTTTCCGGTTCCGTCCCAGAATCCGCCGTAGAAAAGCATCGCCAGAACAGAAAATACCACCAAGGCAATCACCGGAATCACGAGATCCATGACTGTGCCTTTTTCTGATACCGTTATTTTTGTAAGATCATCGTCTGCTGCATGAACCGAATGATCCGGCGCACTGCCCTCAGATTCTGCCCGGCGCTCGGCAACTGCCATTGGACCGAAGTCGCTGTTTTTCCGGAGACAGAGCCATATAATCATAATAATGGTGAGAACCGCGTAGAGATTCATCGGAATCGAGCTGACAAAAGCTTGCATTCCGGTGATACCGCTTGAAGTAGGATAGTATGAGATGACCGATGCGGCCCACGAAGAAATCGGCGCTATGATACACACCGGTGCAGCAGTCGCATCAATCAGATACGCAAGTTTTTCGCGCGAAAGCCGGTGCCGGTCAGTGACAGGACGCATAACCGTTCCCACCGTGAGGCAGTTAAAATAATCGTCAATAAAAATGATCATGCCAAGAATCACAGCTGCGAGACTTGCACTCTGTTTCGTCCTGAGCTGGCGCGACGCCCACAGCCCGTAAGCTTTTGAGCCGCCGGCCCGGGTGACAAGCGCAACCAGCGCCCCAAGCAGGGACAGAAAAATCATCATTGACGCATTATCCCCGATTTTAGCAATCATCAGATTAATGGTCGTGCTGAAGATGCCGGTAAAACCCAGCTGCATTACAGCGCTATAGATAATAGTACCGGACATGATCCCCAGCAGGAGTGAAAAAATCACTTCTTTTGTTAAAAGCGCTAGGGTAATGGCGATAATCGGCGGAACAATTGATAAAATGCCTACATTTACTGATTCCATATTTACCTGGTATCTAAAACTTTTTTCCAGTTTTCGTCAAGTCGTCTATCAACCAGGAGGGGGGTGCCGGCATCTCGACAGGCTCGATGACCGGCAAGCTCTCTGAGCCTGTCGAGATAGAGGCAGGGGGAAGACACCCCCTCATGAAATTCTTACTAGAAGCACCCTCCGTTGGGGGGAACTCCCTCTAAGCTCTTATGTCGTGGTCTGATAGGCAATCCGGCCGCGGATGATGACACATTGTATACCAGATGGCGGCAGAGCGCACACATCGATTCCGTACCGGGCATTATCCTGAATAGTTTCCGGATCAAAAAGCACAAGATCGGCATCGCACCCTTCCTGAATCCGGCCCTTT
>BOBG01000255.1 GCA_026002265.1 Spirochaetia bacterium | reverse complement strand
TCTTGTCAAATGTATCCGGTTTTACCCCGTACAGCCGCTTAAATACTACCGCCTTGGCGTCAGACGCCTGTTTCCCTCTTCCCATGCCTTGTTATATCATTTTTTGAGTTAGAGAACAAGTCTATTATTGAAATAAATAACTTAATTTAATTTCTGGAAATGTTGTATGGATTTTATTTATAATAGTTAATGTCGGATTAGATTTTTTTTCTAACCTTTGATAACTATAAATATTTTTCATTCCCAGCATCTTAGCTATTTGCTTTTGTGTCATATTAGAATTAAGTCTATAATTCCTTAATAACACAGCTAAAGCAATTTCTGGATCTACTGGTGTTTTTATAATGTTTTTTTCATTATCAAATGAATCAGCAGGTAGTGGAAATATGATTTGTGAATCATTTGGTTCTTCAAGGAATAAATTTAATGCACCTTTACAATTTTTATATAACTCTTCCAAATTATCACCTTGAGTTACACAACCTTCCAATTCTAAACATTCAGCCCAATAGCCGTTTTCTTCTTCATGTATTTTAAAGTGATAATTCATTATTTTTCTCCTTCTTCCTTCAGTCGTTTCAATAATTTTTGCTCCAAGCCTTTTTTTAATTCCTTATGCAGAGGTATGGTTTCACGTAAATTGGCTTTACCGACCTTTACATGCGAACTTTCTTGAGAAATTTCAGTCCACCCAGCCTTTTTGTATCGCCAGAGCATTTCTTTACCACTTAAAGGCATATTATATAATGCCAAATATATTTGGTTTTGTCAAGTTTTTTGCTAATTTTTGAAAAATTTTAATCCCACTTTCATCTAAGGTTTAAAGAAAAAACCGGAGTTTCCCCCGGCTTTTTTATAATCCCAGCCACCTCACAAACAGTTTTCTACAGGCCCGGGCTCCAGACGGATTTGATTTCCTTATTGGACAATCAAATTATCTTCATTTTTATCGCTATTGTAAATTACGGTTTTTGTCATTCCGGGTTCGAGTGAAAACTGTAATGATTCCATAGTATAATAGTATCCATAATCTTTATACCACTGAGCATCATCATCCTCTATGCGGACTACATATTTACCCTTTGAAAGGGTAAATGATTTAGTGCCACCATTTGGTGCTATGGACACTCTTTCATCTAGAGTGAGAGAGTTTGTCTCTTGATCATAAATGCTAACCTGCCTAATAGCCTACTTTTTTTCCTCGTTTTTAACGATTACAGTCCCCGTGGTGGGTGTAGTGCCATCGCCGTAGCCCGCAAGTACCAATCCAAATGCCAGCACCATGCCGAGCACTCCCAATTTGGATATGGGGACAGACCTCTAGTGCTAAAACTCCATCTCTGACCCCACGCTGTTTTTTCATGTTCAACAGAAATATTTATTTAGTTCTACGGTATAAAAAATTATACCTTCCACTTCTAATTGCGAAGGTATCATTATCTACAAAATTGTAATCCCATACTGCATCTGCTGCTTTATTGGCAGAGATCTGCATCACAAGTTGAGTTGAATCTACTTTATATTGGAAAGAATATGTAGATGTTACGACTCTGTTTTTATTAAAAGCAGTTTCACTACCACTTCCATCAGTATTGAACACCATCACAGTGTAAGCACCATTGGCAAAAATATTATTAGTCACTTCTGTCCGCCAAGTACCTACAAAGCGTGCACGGAGTTCCGGTTTATCGGTAAAATTAAAAAACGACACCGATCTATCAGGCCCCAAACCAAGTGCAGCACAGGAGCTTAACATCCCCAAAATCAAAACAACTAACCCAATTTTTGCTACGAATCTTTTCATAAAACACTCCTTAGTCTTTGTGGGGATTAAATCCCTGTCGTTATCAT
>BOBG01000254.1 GCA_026002265.1 Spirochaetia bacterium | reverse complement strand
AAATAATATTAAACATTATTCGTCTTATATGTCTTGTCATTGTGGCTTGTTTCTTTTTCTCTTATTTTGTTATTTCTTGTATGGGAGAAGAAGCTAATATAAGCGGAAAGGATGCCGCATTCGGTTTTGATATGGGTAATAATATAAAGTCGGACCCTAGTCCAGTGTTTATATTTATACCTGGTGTCGCACTTGTCGTACTGGTAGTAATGGGCATTCCATCAAAAAAGAATGAATTTGATACCTCAAAAAAGAAAATTTCTGGTAAAAATTATATTCCTATAATCGGTAGCATAATTGGACTGGTACTACTTATTATAGTATATAATAAATCAATTGGAGAAGTCAAAAAGCAAATTGGCGTACGGGATATTAGTGAGGTGTTTCGTACTGGTATTGGTTTTAGAGCAAGTGTAGTCGCCTATATTTTCATGTTTGTCTTGCCGTTTGTGGATATGATTCTAATTAAATTAAAATCGTCTCCACAAAATTATGGTCAAACGGACCTTAAACGTTAAAGGAGTAAAATGCTAGAATTTGTCAAATCTGTTTTTCGTGGTTTTTTTGAGCTGATTCTTTGGATCAATTTGATTTTCTGTACTATTGCTGGGGGAATAATCGGTAATATTGGTAGCAGGCATCCCATTATTGGTGGTTTTTTGGGCTTGATATGTGGTTTGTTCATGGACATCGTTGGAGGAGGGTTTATTGCAGTAATCCTAAATATGGATGCAAACATAGAGCAGTTAAAAAACAGTATGAAAACAGGTTCCTCTAGGTCTGTTATAGATATTCAAAATTCATCTGAAAACATTAAGGAGTAGTGTTAAGATGTTGTTACAAAATTTTTCCGTTGCGTCTTATATCCGCAGTAAAGGCTTGGGCTTTATGCCGGCCTTTCATAAAAGATTGGTTCTGGCTGTGGTTTTTATAACCATGTGTTTCCAGGTATTCGCACAAAATGCCGGTGATTTTAAGACGACCGTAGAGAACGGCAAGGTCACCATAACCGGCTACACGGGAAGCGCGAAGAATGTGGTGATACCGGCATCCATAGCCGGAAAGCCCGTAACTTCCATCGGTGAGCAGGCATTTTTCAGTAGTCAGTTGACGAATGTGAGCATTCCGAACAGTGTTACTTCTATCGGTGGTAGCGCGTTTGAGAATAATCAGTTGACGAGTGTGAGCATTCCGGAAAGTGTTATCTCTATCGGTGGTTATGCGTTTGAGAGTAATCAGTTGACGACTGTGACCATCCCGGAAAGTGTTACCTCTATTGGTGATTGGGCGTTTTCTAATAACCAGTTGACGACTGTGACCATCCCGGAAAGTGTTAGCTCTATCGGTAGGAGTGCGTTTAGTAGTAATCAGTTGACGAGTGTGAGCATCCCGGAAAGTGTTACCTCTATCGGTAGCTATGCGTTTGCTGTTAACCAGTTGACAAGTGTGACCATCCCGAACAGTGTCACCTCTATCGGTGATTGGGCGTTTTCTGTTAATCAGTTAACGAGTGTGAGCATCCCGGAAAGTGTTACCTTTATCGGTGATTACGCGTTTGTTGGTAATCAGTTGACGAGTGTGAGCATTCCGAACAGTGTTACTTCTATCGGTGATAACGCGTTTTGGAGTAATCAGTTGACGAACGTGAGCATCCCGAACAGTGTTACCTCTATCGGTGGTGGGGCGTTTGAGAGTAATCAGTTGACGAACGTGAGCATCCCGAACAGTGTTACCTCTATCGGTGATGGGGCGTTTTCTAGTAATCAGTTGACGAGTGTGAGCATCCCGAACAGTGTTACCTCTATCGGTGATCGGGCGTTTTCTGGTAATCAGTTGACGAGCGTGATCATCCCGAA
>BOBG01000253.1 GCA_026002265.1 Spirochaetia bacterium | reverse complement strand
ATAACTGCGGTTTTTTCCGGTTGCGTGCTCACGAGCCGTTCCAGAATAGAGGGCAGGAGAATCGTTGCACACCATGATTTTGACACAGGGAACCGGCCGTTAATGCTGTAAGCAAGAGCCACACCGAGTCCGGGCGCACTAGTTGCGCTGCCAAGTGCCATGAGTACACCCGCATTAGTGGAAAGTTCGGTAAAATCGACGGGCGCACCGTCAAGAGTCCGGCGAATTATTTCTGTGTAAAGGGGAATCGCACGTTCCAAGAATGCATCTGATAGGAAATTTGATTTCCGGGAACAGTAGGCCTCAATCGCAACACTGAGTCCGTCAAAAACAACTGTGGAGGCAAAGGTTCCGGATATTGATTCTGCCAGTTTACCGTCAAAAATAACTGAAACGCAGAGTCCTTTGGGGGAATGAATCTGTTTGATCGTCCGGTCGCGCGGATCGACCACGATGAAATAATCCGAAAATATAAAAGGATCTCGCCCCGATGTTGGAATACCAATGTACGGTAAAAAGTCCGGCTCCGGATTCTTAGCATCGAGTAAATCGTACAAGTTCTCTTCGGCTTTAGCGAGGAGTGCAGTCATCCGGGCGATAGCCTGCGTCTTGAGACCACCGAAGCCAATTATTAGCGAACAATGGGATCCCCGGGCAATTTCCGCAGCTCGTTCCGCAACATCGGCTGTAATGAGGTTAATTGAGCATTAATGACATTGTCAAGAAAAATGACCCCAAGCCGGGTTTCGTCAAGGAGCGCTTTGTTTGCAGTTGTATTAACTGCATTGGTAGCAAATATAAGCGAGAAAAATCCGGTCAATACAGTAACGACAAGAGCAAGAATACCGACCAAAAAAGCGAGTTTTCCGGATAAATTTAAACTTTTAAATTGACCCATGGCCCTTTCAAATTTGTCTATTAAAACATCCGGTACTTTTGTCAACGCTGGTAACTTCACACAATCCCCCGTCCAATCAACAACAATGATCAGGTTATAACCTAGAGAATTTCAGTATACTAGTCCTTCTTTGTTTTGGCAATTTAAGAAATAAAAATGGAATAAAATTAGTACAATCTGCACCGTTTATCTAAACTGTTATCTACACCAACGACCAAAAAAACAATGTAAATAAATTGACGATATAAGACAATGATGTTAATATTAATTGTTTTCATCGAAAGAGGCCTGCATTGACCGGAGGAATTGAATGATTGAGATACTGACTCAAGATGATGTAGATAAACTGGTAGATGCGCTTAATGGACGTATATACGGCAGATCGAAGCCGGTTATAAGTGAAAATACCTTCAAAAATCTCGTAGCTTTTGAAAGTCTTTTGACAAAACGCCAACCTCAGCCGGAAAAACTCTATGGAATTTTTGAGGGAGATGTAGCTATATGCCGGTTTTTCGGGTCAAAAAACGGTGAAAATATTCTAGCGGATATTGAGCGGAAAAATACAGAACAGGGCATGGGAAATGTCCGGATTCCAAATACAAAGCTTAAACTAATAAACTATTCTATCTGTCCAAAATGCGGACGCGTCTTTTCATTTAAAGATTTAGCCACTTATTATGAAAATCCGAAACTGGATCCGGTCTTTGAGTATCAATTCCGGCATGACACACGGGTTTGTTGTTCTGAATGTGATACCTACTTTTTACCGGGACTGATTATCTCAAACGGCAGTCCGGAGAATGAAGTACAATTTTTATACCAAATGCACACAGTAGAGGCTATAGAGTTGTTTTTTATGGAAAAAAATACTAAGGTCCTGACAAAAAACCCGAAAAATATAATACGTGAAAACGGCTTTCAAGAAATCCGTAACGATATTGTACTCCAAGACATGAGATCAAAACCGACACT
>BOBG01000252.1 GCA_026002265.1 Spirochaetia bacterium | reverse complement strand
TCGCTGGGGCTATACGATGCTATGGAGATCAAGGACTCGGCGGTATTTGTCGGCGGCAAAGAGCTGATGACGCTGGAAAACATCCCGATTATATTCAACAACAAGCAACTTGCGGCGTTGAAAGACGGATATGCGGCTATTGAAAAGGAATACTGGGCAATCCGTAAAAAGATACGGCAAAACCCGGATGATGAGGAAGCGCTCGGTGCTCTTTTACATATCAGTGAGCAGAAAAATAAAGCAAGCGAAGCTATCCACAGCCTACAAAAAGATATTATCAACATGGAAACATCCTTCCTCGAAAAAGTGGGGAGCGGCTACATTTCGGAGCGGTATAAATCTGCGCGGCAATGTTTGGAGGAAGGCGATATCGAAGGTGCGAAGCAGATTCTGGCGGTAGAGGATTTGAAAAGAGACGGTGCAAACGCTTTAGAGCTTCTGGAAAGCCGAAAGAAAGAAATAAAAGCGTTAGTGAACGACTGGCTCCAGCGTGTGAATGTGCTGAAAATGGATATTGGGAACAAGAACCGATTTGTGGAGATTGAAGAGGCGTATGAGGAAGCTATCAAACTGGAGAAGGACGGCGGACTGGAACGAAAGACGCTCTATGATTACGCAAGCTATTTGGGTGATCAAAGTCAGTATATACGAGCAATTGAATATGCTGAGATATATTTGTCCTATTTGAAAAGTGAAAAAAGCGAGGATGCGGCACTTGGAAGAGCATACCAGCTCTTGGCAAAACTATATACAAAGTCTAACCGATTAGCCGAGGCAGAAGAGCTATATAAAAAAGCGGTGGCGATTAGGGAGCGTCTTGCAGGGGAGAATCCAGCGGCATTTGAAAATAGTTTGGCAACCAGCTATCATAATTTGGCATTTCTATATAGCGACATTAACCGATTCGCCGAGGCAGAAGAGCTATATAAAAAAGATTTGGCGATTACGGAGCGTCTTGTAGCGGAGAATCCAGCGGCATTTGAAAATAGTTTGGCAAGCAGCTATGATAATTTGGCATTTCTATATACAAAGTCTAACCGATTAGCCGAGGCAGAAGAGCTATATAAAAAAGCGGTGGCGATTTTGGAGCGTCTTGCAGGGGAGAATCCAGCGGCATATGAAAATAGTTTGGCAACCAGCTATAACAATTTGGCAAATCTATATAGCGACACAAACCGATTCGCCGAGGCAGAGGAGCTATATAAAAAAGCGGTGGCGATTTTGGAGCGTCTTGCAACAGAGAATCCAGCGGCATATGAAAATAGTTTGGCAACCAGCTATGATAATTTGGCAAATCTATATACAAAGACAAACCGATTAGCTGCCGAGGCAGAGGAATTATATAAAAAAGCATTGGCGATTTGGGAGCGTCTCGCAGCGGAGAATCCAGCGACATATGAAAATAATTTGGCGCTCGGCTATCACAATTTGGCAGTTCTATATACAAAGACAAACCGATTAGCTGCCGAGGCAGAGGAATTATATAAAAAAGCGGTGGCGATTTGGGAGCGTCTCGCAGCGGAATATCCAGCGGCATATGAAAATAGTTTGGCAACCAGCTATGATAATTTGGCAAATCTATATACAAAGACAAACCGATTCGCCGAGGCAGAGGAGCTACATAAAAAAATGGATGAATTAATAAATAGAGAGCTAATCAAAAAATTCCCAATGATTTTAAAATATTTTAATACAGATGTCGAATATGAATTTGCGCTAATAAAACAAGGCGAAAAATATTACTTGTCTGATCAAGGAAAAACCTATCGGGCGTTGGATAGCATATTTGAACTTGCTGAAGAAGATGTTCAAAAAAACCTAAATGCAATAATCAAAGAATGTAATGTGCTGCATAAAAAACAAAAAACGA
>BOBG01000251.1 GCA_026002265.1 Spirochaetia bacterium | reverse complement strand
GAATCATACCGGTAAAAGGCACCGCAAGCCGGATGATTGCCACAATTTTTTCAAAGGTCTCATCATCAACAAGGTGTGGAAACCGGCTGAAGTCAACACCCTGGGCCGGGCAGAGCCGGGGAACTGAAATAGTATGGAAACCGACTCCGAATTCCTGCTCCAAATGCTCATTGTGAATCATCAGCCCCATGACTTCAAAAAAAGGATCGGCCAACCCAAACAGCACGCCGCCCCCGACATCGTCAATATCAGCCTGATGGGCCCGGTCAAATGCAGTTAAATGGTAGGCAAAATCAGTTTTTGGGCCGGAAAAATGAACTTTTTCGTAGGTCGGCTGGTGGTAAGTCTCCTGAAATAAAATATAAGTGCCTATACCGACTTCATGGAGTTTCCGGAGATTCTCAACAGTCGTTGCCGCAATATTGACATTGACCCGCCGGATCGAGCCGTTTTCGAATTTCATGGCGTAAATAGTCCGGATACATTCCACGATATAATCAATGGAACATTCCTTATCGTTTTCACCAGCTTCGAGCGCTAAACGCTTGTGGCCCATTGATTCCAGGATCCGGACTTCTTCCCGGATTTCATCTTGAGTCAGCTTCCGGCGCGGATAATCGTGCAGAACGCTGAATGCACAGTAGGCACATTTGTTTACACAATAATCACTTACATATAATGGTGCAAATAATACAATCCGGTTGCCGTAGATATGTTGTTTAATTTTGAACGCGATAGAAAAAATCCGCTCCCAATGAGCCGGATTCTTTGTCACTAAAAGGGTGGCGATCTCCTGATGATTCAGTCCTTCAAAACGTTCCGCTTTGTCCAACACAGAATTAACTGCACCGGATCTGCGTGCGTCTGAAAGAATCTGCTCAATATAATCCGGATTAATAAATATTTCCTGTGACATGGTACTATCATACACCGGTGTACAAAAAATAACAAGATAGATACAGATCCTTTAATCCGGTAAAAAATTTGAAAGGTGTTTCAAGATTTTGGGGACAGACCTCGATCTGATTTCCGAAAATTTCTTCTTTTCACAGATCTTTCCAGTGATATTGAATCTGGTGGATTTTCACCTCAACCAGTCGATTCATTACCCTCTTATTATACTTTCTGGAACACTTTCAAAATTGTTTTTTTGTCACCATGTGTTCTGCCGTTGATTCCTTCGTATTTTTGTTTTAAGGGCAAGCGGTCGTGGGCTACGCTTCGCAACCATGCCCTCAGTGTCTAAAAACTGAACACGCACACCTCGGCTCCTTGCATTACATAGCGCTCATTTTGTGCAAAGTGCCTGCCGCTCAGTAAGTCCGCACAATCGTGCGGCACGGTAATGGTTGCGGGGCCCGTGTTATGATTAAGCGCGAACACAAAGGTTTTGCTCTCCGCGGTGCGCTTGGTGACTTCGATGCCTTCTCCAGCCGCGGCAATCGGCTTGACGCCCTGCTTTGCGGCAATTTCGCTCAAGAGCGGGCGAAGGAGCGTGTCGTCAGCACGAGCGCCGATGTACCAGGCTTCACCGCTGCCATAGTTATTGCGGCACATTGCGGGTGTTCCCGCGTAAAAATCACTTTGGTACGTGGCGACAACCTCGGCACCTTCCGGGTGCATGATGTCGCATAGAAGCGTGGCCGGGTAGGTTCCCGTAAGACTCGTATCGGCACCTTCGCGTATCACAAAGGCATTTTCCTGACCGGGGAGCAGCGCGTCTATTTCTTCCACCCAGAGGCCACACAGTTCCCGCAGTTCTCCCGGATAGCCGCCGGTCGTGATAAGGTCGCGCTCGTCAACATAGCCGGAAAAAAATGTCGTCACAAAAGCACCGCCGCCGCGCACAAAATCGGCAAGGCGGGAGGCGACA
>BOBG01000250.1 GCA_026002265.1 Spirochaetia bacterium | reverse complement strand
TAAGCTCTTTTTTCACAATATTCTAGTTCTCGTTCCGCAGCCTTTACCAATGCATCAGTTGGCGGCATTTCCCGCAGATCCGGAGGAAGACTGCCGGCATTGATCCCTATTCTCACCGGAATATTTCGGCACGCAGCTTTTTGAAGAATTGCTTCAGTATGAATTCCAATATTTCCGGGATTTATCCGGATTTTTGCGATAGGTACATCAAGACAGTGTAAAGCTATTTTATAATCAAAATGAATATCCGCAACCAACGGCATGGAAACCTGTGCGGCAATTTCCCCAAGACGGCTCGCAGTACTTTCATCAGGCACCGCAAACCGGAGGATTTTACACCCCATCTTGTGGAGCCGGTTAATCCGAGAAATCAGCTCGTCATAACCGGTATCCGGCAGGGGATCCTTCCACATACTTTGAATTGCAACTGGAAAATCCCCACCAATGATCACAGGTTCAACATGATCAAAACCGCCGATTTGGATCGGACGCGTCTTTCTTTTGACCATTCCGGAACTTATGCAGCAAGCATCGAGAAAACCATGACGAACAAAGCGACCGTTTCGCACAAACCGATAACAAGCATATAGTTACCGAATCCCTGTCCAGTTTCTCCGTACGCATCGCAAGCTGCGGCTGAACAATTTCCCTGTGCGAGTGCGGATCCGCCCATTGCCAGCCCAGCAAAAAGTCCAACGCCCAAAAGTTGAAAACCGTTCAGGTTTGTACTGCTTCCCAGTACATTCATCAAGATGAAACCGTAAATGGTTTGCGTCAAAGGAGCACCCGCAAATGCCACCAAAATAAACGGTACCGGCTTATTTTGTATAAAACATTTTTTCCATGCACCAATAGCAGCCATACCGGCCACGCCGGCACCTGCTGCTGATCCAACTGCCGCAAGCCCAAGACAAGCTCCCATGCCAATCTGTCCAACTAATCCAGCATCCATAAAAATCTCCTCTTTAAAAAATACCTTTGCCAGAAACCGGCACACTGAATATTGTCCAAACATTTACCCGGAAAGCAGTTCCGGTACGGTTCCTACCTCCCAGAACCGTTATTAGTCTAATTCCTCCGGACAAGGAGGTGTCAGCATCCGGAAACCGGAACCAAGGGTTACTGACACTTTTATGCCTTCTTCTTTAACGCAAAAGGTTTATATGCATATCCGGACCATTCCATTCCCAAATGGTTACCGGCATATTCCAATAAATTAAGCCGCACGCCGTGTACAATTACAGATAACGCATTCATAACAATATTGAGTCCATGACCAAATACTAAAATTAATGCGGCTGCAAATATTTTCAAAATAACCGTGGCAACCGGACCTTCGATATTTCCTATACCGGACATAGAGTTAAAACTTTGGGCAATAGATGTACCGGCCAAGCCGACTGCAAAAAGCCGGATATAACTGATAATATCAGCAAAACTGCCAACTGCATTCAAAAAAGTGGGAAGAAAATTGGCAAAACTTTTTCCAATATTCTTTCCAAAATTGCCGCCCTTTTGTTCTGCAAAAATAAAATAAGCCCCCAATCCGATGGCAATTAAATAAATGGCAAATCCCGGCAACGTAACCTGTAAAAGCATTGACAATACAAGGAAATACAAACCTATCATCATCACCAGCCACCCGCATTGTGCAACGGCAACCAGTTTTTCGGAAGATTTTGCCAATTTTAAAATGTTTTTCATGTGAGCATAGACAAGCTGAATAATCGCCACGGTAAAACAGAGAAATTGTACATTCCAGTAGGCAGTATTACTCGGTTGTTCAGCCGGAATCTTAAAAATACTCGCAAAAAATCCCGGAAATGCTCGTAACGGCACATCAGAATTAAATATTGGCAGTACCAATGCTTGC
>BOBG01000249.1 GCA_026002265.1 Spirochaetia bacterium | reverse complement strand
TTCAATGAGTTCCCGCATGGTATCAATATACATAGCATTTCTTTTTGTATAAAAAACCCGGTCATCGGCTTGTATATTGTTGTCATCTTTCGGTGCGTATAATTCAGAAATTATTCCTGCTTTTAATGAAACCTTTTGTATGAGGATAACAAGTTCAAGATACATTTTTTTTAATTGATTCATATCTACATCGGAACGGTTGGATAAATAACATTCGTTTATGATTTTAACATATTTTTCGAGATCATTAGCCAGTAAAAGACTAGCATATTGTTTAAAATGACGTGCCACCACTCCTGAACCGCTGAAAACATCAAATATCCGTAACTTTTCCTTGTTAAGTTTTTTTTGTACTTGTTTTATGCCCTGTTCAATGAAATGTAACAATGACCTTTTATTACCAATATAGGTAATTATTTGTTTTGTGAGAAAATCATCGTTTTCACAAAAAGGCATTGGTGAATCAATGCTAAACGATTTCAGACTTTGATTCATGATCGTTTAAGGATATAAGATGTATTTTTTTTTGTAAAGAGACATTAATTGCAGGAAATTATAGCAAAAAGCAATAAATTCCCCGCACTATGTACCGTACCGTGACCCCATTAGTAATATATATGTGTTATTTACGGAATAATTGCTTTTTGAATTTCACTCCATGGCCCCTGGTCGCCCTTGCCGTTTTGCCAGCAAATAGCAAAATATACTGTTTTTGAGCGATCTTCTTCTAGAAACTCAAAATGATAGGGTGACTTTCCGGTAAATAACGAATTTCCAAGCTGACTTTGGTTAACCGGCGCTGTTGGCAGAATTGCATATTTAATGACCGCACCTATAGCTCCTTTCGGCTTAGCACGTCTGTCGCTGCCGAAATCCTTAAAATGGAGATCTACACGGCGAGGTCCTGGAAGACTAAATTTCATATCCGGCACGGTCGATGGTGGTGGTACCGGCGTCGGCTTTTTATCCGTAATAGGTAATTTAAGCCGCTCGCGGTCAGGATCAGTAATGACAATACTTGGATCGATGAACCGCCGCTTGAACTTCCGCACACGTTCTTTGAGAACCGCTTTTTTCTTGTTTTTTTCCAAAATATCCGCTTTCGAGGCAGTCGGTCCGATTGCTGTAGCATAAATTGCCGCAAATTCTGCTACAGTATTAGAAAATTCCGTAAGTTCCGCATCTGGAAAATTCCACAACACCTTGTTCGCTGTGCAAAGACTAGAAATATTCTGCACCCATTTCAAAAATTCCGCTTCCCGTGAAGGAATGTAATCCGACATGTTTTTACTCCTAAAAATCACTTGTTTGTATGCGTCATACGCTTATCTATAAGATGCACATTCCTGATTGAATAGTCAATATACTTGTATGTAAAACGAAAATTTCTGATTGAATATAGCGTTTGTTCAGGTGTATAGTATTGTATTCTTGCTTAAACGGATGATTTGCTCAAGCGGATTGTTAAAAAAAATGGGTGAATGAACTGTATACATAAGCAAATCATCAAGATTAGTCCTTCAAAAAACCATACTGATAGACCTTCGGCTGAATTTTTTGCGTTACTATCTTAAGCACATCGCGCAATAATCCTAACAACTGATTGTATGTTTCGTCTGTTGATTTTGTTTTCATTATTCCCTTTTCATTGCGTCCCTGAAAAAATTCCCGAATATCGTAAAAGGAAGCATTGATCGAAACAGTTTTATTATTTTTGATTGTAGCGTGATAATATTTCCACAGTTCCAAACCTGCGTCAAGTAGCGCCTGTGCTTCCGGACTGAATATTCGTCCCTTTAGAAAACCGGACATAAAATCTGAATCAAATTTTTCCTTTGCCCTTACCTCCTTTTCAGTGAATGGTATCCAATGATTGAC
>BOBG01000248.1 GCA_026002265.1 Spirochaetia bacterium | reverse complement strand
AAATTCGACATATCCATGAGCTATCGTGTATTTTAAACGATCTTTAAGCGAAGTATGAGTCCGCCCTACAAACTGGAACGGCGGCGCCTTTTGTTTAAAGGCGGAAAATAACTGTTCTAAAGCACCTTCTCTGGATTTAAATCCAAAATATCTGATTGCAGCTTCATTACAGTCTACTAGTTTAAGCTGATCATCAAAAAGAATATTGATATAAGGATTGGCATCAAGCATAATTTGAGTAAAAGACGGCAGGTCTTCTTGAATCATCAAAAAATAAGGCGTGGGAACCCAATGCTTCAGCTTTGGAAGGAACGCCTGCGAGCTTTAGCTCGCCCTCCTTTCTGTGTACTCAAAAAAGTGTGTCTGTCCACACCGCCAAACATCTTTCCGTTTTGCCTAGGGTAGTCAATCAGAGCTTGCTCTCACAAGTCCAGCCGTTTACGACTGAGTGATTGACCTTGACTCCTTGTTCATTTTTAATTAAGGTAGAATATCATGTCAGTTACCCAAGCCAAAAGGTTTGGGCTTGTCTCGATTATTCGGGGCAGCTTTTCCTACTTCTGGCCGCTTCCGCGGATTTACCAGGTTCTTTCACTCGGTCCAGTCCGAGCCAGCGCTGCCATATCCATAGGCGTTCATTCCTGCCGTTGCAGCAGTATTGTAGCAGGTTTGCACCCCTGCTGTACCGATTAAACACGAAAGCCTTGGTTATTGGCTTTCATAGAAAGGATACAAATAACGAGAACTATTGTCAATAGTTGTTACAAATATTTTCGTTACGGCTTATATCCCAAAGCTAAAGCATTGGGTTTTACGCCGTTTTCACATAAACTAGGAAAGTGCAATGCCAGCCCTAAAAAAAATTGTTTTAGTAGATGATGATGTCACTAACCTTGCAGTGGGCAGAAATATTCTTGCTGAAAAGTATGACATCGTCACTATACCCTCAGGGGAAAAATTATTCAAACTTCTTGAGCGGACAAAACCCCATCTGATACTTTTGGATATTGAAATGCCGGGAATGAACGGTTTTGATGTTCTTGTCAAGCTCAAATCAACTAAAGAATTAACAGATATTCCGGTCATTTTTCTCACTGCAAAGAACGATAATACCAGTGAATTGGAAGGACTGTCACTGGGAGCTGTTGATTATATTTTTAAACCATTTTCTCCGCCGTTGCTTCTTAAACGGATTGAACTTCACCTCTTGGTAGAATCGCAAAAAATTGAATTGCAGGATTACGCCTCTAATCTTCAAAAAAAAGTACTGGAACGGACTCAGATCATTTTGTCTTTGCAAAATTCCATTTTAAAAACGGTAGCGAACATGGTCGAGTACCGGGACAAAGCAACCGGAAAGCATGTTGAACGAACCCGGACTTACCTTTCCATTTTATTGAATGCCGGTATAGAACAAAAAATTTATTACGAAGAAATTGCTGATTGGAATATGGAACTTTGTCTTCAATCATCACAATTACATGACATGGGGAAAATTTTTATCCGGGATAATATTTTATTTAAACCCGGTAAATTAACTCCGGAAGAATTTGAAATTATGAAACAACATACTATTTTTGGCGAAAACGTTATCACAGAAATTCAAAAAGAAACTCCCGATAATGATTTTTTAACATATGCAAAGATATTTGCAGGATCACATCACGAAAAATGGGACGGCAGCGGGTATCCCCGAGGATTAAAAGGAGAGGAAATTCCATTACAGGGACGCTTTATGGCTATTGTGGATGTATACGATGCTCTTGTTTCTATAAGACCTTATAAAGGGCCTTTATCTCACAAAGAAGCAGTTAATATTATTATTAATCAACGCGGAAGTCATTTTGACCCGTATATAACAGATCTATTTGAGAGTGTACAAGAGAA
>BOBG01000247.1 GCA_026002265.1 Spirochaetia bacterium | reverse complement strand
TTGGCGTGACAAAAGTGTGGACCGGGCGCGTGCAGCCTACGATCATTTCAAACCGCTTGATGGAACATTTACCGATAATGTCATTTTGCAGATTTTCCACCGAGAAAACTCGAAAACAGGCAGAGTCCGGAGGCACTCACACACAAGGCCCCGTGCACAAAAATCTCCAGTTCCATAGTCGTAGATTCCCGGATAGTCCGGATTTCATCACAATTCAACTCGCGTGCAAGCACGACCCGCGTCATTCCATACCGGGAAAGGACATTCACACCGCGTGCAGACGCAATATTCATCTGAGTTGATGCATGAAGTTTGAGGTGCGGAAAATAATCCCGGCACATCTGCACAACACCAAAGTCTTGCACAATAAGCCCATCCGGGCCGGTATCCGCGAGATATTTTAAAAGCTGAAACATCCGGTCCGATTCTCGTTGTTCAAAAATCGTATTCACCGTCACATACATCTTGCGATGCATCCGATGCAGCGTCCGAAGCGCTCCTTCAAATTGAGCATAGCTGAAATTGCTGCTTCGCATCCGGGCATTAAAATTTTTCAATCCGAGGTACACAGCATCCGCGCCTTCACCAATAGCCGCGTCAAGCGCCTCCGGCGAGCCGGCCGGAGCGAGGAGTTCAGGAATAACCATACCGGAACCATACCGGAAAAAGGAGGCAATGAACAGTGATAGTTAGAAAAATACTGGGGTCAGACCTCCGTCAGCTTTCGTCAGCTTCGCCCCTTTCAGTAAATTATCCGGCCCTGCATGTCTGCGACACCGGTTTTCCGGTAAAAGTAGGTGTTGATTACATCACGCCATTGTTCGGCGTTTTTGAGCTGACGCTCCAGACGATTCTTGACCGATTCAAAAACCGGCTTCTCAAGGTGATCTTTGAGCGCGATCCATCGATCCAACAGATCCTGCACCGCAGCCGCCCCCGCAAAATGGGTGTCATAAATATTTTGTACCAGAGTCCGGCCGTTTTTCATAACAAATTCATAGGGGAGCCGGTGGAAAAAGAGCAGCAGATCCTCCGGACACGCAGCCGGATCCGCAAAATGTTGCGCGAGAGCTGGTGCGTACTGTTCAGTGTAGCCAGTACCAGATGGCGTCCGGTCAATGCCGATGGCGCGACGGTCAGCCCGATGGTAGGTTCCCCACCGGTCGAATTCATAGCCCTGCGGATTGGGTCCGTAATGATAATGCGGATTCACCATAAAACAAACACCAAAAGGCGCATTGTAATCCCGGTAAATCGGGTACGAATCCATGAGCATCTGGGCAATTTCCGGTGCCGTGCCGGTACCAAAGGTCAAAACAGCCCATTCATGGGCGATTTTCTCCGCGCTCAGACCCGGATTCCATGCAATTTTTCCATAACCGTATAAATTCGCCTGAGCCAAGGTGTGCCCGGTCCAATTTGTGTCCAGACCGACATTTGTCACCGCGGCAAATCCATCTAATTGTCTTCCGGCCATTTCACGAATCGTTCCATACCCGGTATCAAAATGCATCACCTTTTCCCACATCCACGGCAGGAAACAAAGGTCAATTTGCTGTCCAGTATATTCTTGTGTGATCTGTAATTCCATGGCATACCGTGTGTTTTCAAGCGCGCCGAAAAGGGGCGAAACCGGTTCGCTCACCTGAAAATCGTAGGGCCCATGTTTAATCTGCAAAATGACATTATCGGTAAATGTTCCATCAAGCGGTTTGAAATGATCGTAGGCTGCACGCGCCCGGTCCACACTTTTGTCACGCCAATCCTGTACGCAGTTATACACAAAACAACGCCAGTAAAGCAATCCACCATAAGGCTTAAGCACGGTCGCAAGCATATTGGCGCCGTCTGCATGGGTGCGTCCATACTCAAAAGGCCCCGGTTCATGTTCC
>BOBG01000246.1 GCA_026002265.1 Spirochaetia bacterium | reverse complement strand
AATCCATAAAAAATTCCTAAAACCGGTCTGATTGGCACGAATTTTGCTTTTATATTGAGTGGATGCGGAAAATTGGATCGCACAGGTTCCACGTTCCGGCATTACATCTTTTTATAGGAGTTTACTATGGCACGAGTTACCTTGTATCGTCCTGCAACTTTGGAAAGTGCGTTGAATGATTTCAACCATTACATGGAGTCTTTTTTTGATGATTCGGGTCTGTCCCCCGACAATCGGGTTCTCAACCACCTGCCGGCTGTTGATGTGCGCGAAACCGGTGCTGCCTACACGCTTGAAGCGGAATTGCCCGGCTTTGACGAGAAAAATGTCGAAGTGCAGGTGAATGGCGGTGCCCTCACCATCGAGTCCAAGAAGGAGAGCCGCGAGGAGAAGCGGGAAGGCACCTATCTTCTTCAGGAGCGCCGGAAGCTGGCCTTTAGCCGGTCATTCGCATTGCCGGAAAATGCGGATCCGGAACATATTTCTGCTGTGTTCAAAAACGGCATTCTTTCGCTCGAAATCAAAAAACGGGCAGAGACCCAAAAACGGGTGATTCAGATCACCAATGAAGCCTAAGTTCCGGTAATGTTAAGAATTAAGAGCTTAGAAGGGGGGCGGCGGCCGGTTGCTTGTTCTGTGAGGCCGGCCGGGGATTCTGTGCCGATGTAACGCGCCCCCCTGCCTTCAAACCTACGGTTTTCCGGCACCCCCCGATCAGCTCCGCTTCCCCATTCCTTCCAAAGTATCCTTTAAACTTTTACCAACATTGTCCACAACATTTCCCAAATTATTGAAAATACGAGAAATCGGATCATCATTTTGCTGCATACTTTCTTTATAATATTCGTAGCCAGCTCTCATATCATCAGCCGGATTATCTTTTCCTTCTCCCCGGTACATATAATTTCCATCAAGAATCTCCTGATACTGACCGGAGGCTTCCCATGTCCTTAACTCAGAAAGCCGGATAACCGGATACGGGTGCGAAAGCCACAGTTGGTTTAGAAATTTATGAACACTGTCGATAAGCGTTTTTTGTTCCTCATACTCCTGCGCCTGCAAAAAAAACTCGTTGAGATCAACCTGAGCCGGATCCTGCGCTCCGGAAAGTTTCATAAGAATATGGTAACTCGAAGCCGGACTGCGTACTGCCAATAATCCGGCCCGGTCCGCGGTCAACTCACTCTTACGGTCCCATTCCAAAAGTGCCGCCTGTATGGGCAGGAGCAGAATCTGCGGAATCGGAATCAGACTCATAGAAATGTTAGCAATAAGCCAGACAAGCGTTTTGTAGAGGGTATGTCCGCTCATAATATGCCCTACCTCGTGCGCTATGACTGCTCGTAACTCATCATCCTCAAGCGAATTAAGCATGGAACTGTTAAGGGTTATAAAAGGCTCCTTAACGCCCATAACTCCCGCATTCAAAAAAGGACTCTGTGTCACAAATAAATCAGGCCGGTAGTCCCAATCAAAAATTTCAAGGATTTCGTTCAAAATATTGTTGAGTTTGGGATACTGAACCGGCGAAACCTTCACGGCCGACGCCAGCGTCATCAATTTTAAAGAACGTTCCGTTGTAATTGACACAAGCGACTTGACAAGATCATCTATACCATGCAGTTGACGCAAGGCACTCAATGCCGCAGTATCGGCCGGATGTTCCCAGGATTTAGGGTCAATCCCTTCAAATTTTCTCAAGAATCCTCCTTGCAATTCCCGGTAGAACGCGAAATTGCTTGAAATGATAATATCACAGAATCTCGATCAACGGTACTACCTTTTAATAGAGAAAAAAGTGCCGGAGGTCTGTCCCCAAATCCGCAAAAAAATTTAAAAAATTCCGGCAAACTGAATCAAAACTGTCGTTTCGACCCGTACTGTAATTGATCGTGTAATGCGATCAAGGAGG
>BOBG01000245.1 GCA_026002265.1 Spirochaetia bacterium | reverse complement strand
ATTGAAACGAAGAAGCCCGTCCGCCATCCGTGGCAGGTTTTACGATCGCTTAACAGGGCGTTTATGCTGCGCCGGCAGGAGCCGGCTCGGGCTACGCCACGGTTTTATTTTGCGATAAAGAAAATGCCATAGCATTTTCTTTATCGCAAAATAAAACCGTCATAAACGCCCGGAACGTTATGCGAAATTGGGCTAAAATAGTGTATAAAATGATTGACATATATATAGAAAAATAGTATAATATTATGTGGAGGAAAATATGTATTTAGTTATTGGTATTATTGGAGCCCTTGTTGGTATAGTTATTGCTGTAATTCAAATGATAAACGAAAGGAAGGGCATCGAATCGGCAAATGTAATTCTTAATGATTTAACTTCTGTTGAAGTAACTCAAAAAATTAAGGAGAAAGACGCCGAATATTTAATACCTCTGTATATGCGTACGGTTACCTATTTTTCAGAATTAAGAAAAGTAAAATATAATTCACAGGTAATTCAATCAATAATTGAAAGGCTGCAATATATTGAATCTTTTATTCCAATTGAATATACAAAGTTTAATACAACAGATAACTTAGGTGAAACATATTATGAAGCTAAGCGGAAGTTTCTCACTAAAATATCGCAAGGACATAATATAAGCACATATTATGACAAATTTTATTCAGATCATAAAGAAGTTCAAATGCAGGGAGGAAAAGAATTACTTAAAAAGTGCACCATATTAAATGATCAGAAAATATTAGATGTTGGTTGTGGTGATGGATATTTTTCTTTCGAAATGGCAAAATATAGCGATGTGAAAATAGATGCTGTTGATAATGCAAATAATCTAATTGAAATTGCAGAAAAGACAAAAGAAAGAGATAATATCACAAATATTACATTTTATCATGCGGATTTCAAAACATTTAAAAAAGAAAATTATTATGATTTGATTTTTAGTAATTTTGCAATTCATTGGGCTGGTAAGTATTATAAGAATTGGTTTCAAAATATTTATGATTCCTTGAAGGTTGATGGACAATTGGCAGCAAGTATAAGTGGCAGTAAAATGAATAAAGAGAATAAAATGCTTACATTTTATGAATTATCTGATGGCAGTGATTCGGTAATAAATAAAGCAATTAAGAAACTTAATTTTAATAAGTATTTTAAAAATAAAGACACATACGAGATACACAATTATTGGGCACCTACAAAAGAAGACTTAGAAAAAGTATTAAAAATATTGGATTTAAAAATATCAATATAGAAATAAAAATGGAAAACTGCCTTGATCAGGCAGATTATAAAACATTTGATGAAGCATATCATAATATACTTGCAACTGAATTAAACAATTATTACAAGTTCATAAAAAAGGAAAAAGAGCGAAACTCATTACTTAATGAGTATATTAATTTATGTTCAATATTAAAACCAAAATACATAACAGCCATTGATTTATATTTAACTGCTATAAAATGATAAATAATGGGGTACGGGGCTACTGCGCATAACATAACGCTATACGCTGCGCCGCAGTAGCGGCTTGGCCGGAGAAAAAACGCAGTCGGCCTACGGCCTTTGTGCGTTTTTTCTCCGGCACATTTTTACGGTTGCTGGAAACCTGCGGTTTCCTTTATCGCAACCGCAAAAACGTCGTATAGCTTTCACGTTATATGCAATGCGCCCTAAACTTTGTTTAAAAATTATTGAATAAAAAATTTACTGGAATAAATAAAATAGGAATATGAAATTATAGGGAATAATGGAGTAAAAATATTATTGAAATAATATATACCATGCGCCTACGGCGCAAAAATTATTTTGCCTCAGCTTATTATAACAGGCGGCATCCGTGCCGCCTGAACTTTATCGGCTTCGATCATAAGAAAATATAAGAATAATGCGGCGGCAAATGTAAAAAGATCACTTAAAGAGG
>BOBG01000244.1 GCA_026002265.1 Spirochaetia bacterium | reverse complement strand
ATTAGTTTTAATGTTGAATTATATTTTTCAATTATTTTTTCTCCAGCCTTTTTAAATGGAACATTACCAAAATGCGGTATTGGGTAAAAATCTATTACGTTTAATGCCTTGAAATTATTTTTTAATTCAGGCGCTTTTTCACTGTCGTCCATTTCATTGACATATTCTATATCAGGAGATAAAATCATTGAACCAGCCGATGCCCCAATATATATTTTTCCTTTTTTTATTTGTTCTTTTATTATTTTATCCGTTCCAGTTTTTATTAATTCTTGCAATAAATAAAATGTATTCCCACCAGAAACAAAAATATAATCATTGGTTTCAAGTTTATTTATAATTTCTTCTTTGGTTGATGTTGTTATTTCCAATTCATCTACAACCAAACCAAGTTTTTGAAGAGCCTTTTTATCTGATCCAACGTAAAATGTAACTTTTTCTGGAATAGCCGCTGTTGGTATAAATGTTACCGTTTTTCCTTTTATATCTTCTTGAGCAAAATCTTGAAATAGACTTGCCACGCCGGAAAAAAATGAAGCCAAAAATAATTTATTCATATATATCCCCTTTGATATTTCATTATTTCATATTTTCTTTATATTGTCAATATGTTTTTATTATATTTACCAACAATTTCAAAAAAATTGCACATAACGTATGTTAGACGAAGTACCAAACCTGCTACGAAGCCGTGCGCCATGGACGGCGCACGGTGTTTCATTTTAATGTAGAATTTGTTGCACAAACTATTGCCATATTCATATCTTGAAATAATTTTTTAGATATTTCTTCATATAAAGTTTGTGATTTTCCTTCAAAAGAAACATCATTCCATGACCCCATTCCCCCAAAAACCCATGATATTTGACAACACGCTAATATTTGAGATGCCCCTAAAGAAAAATATCTATCAGGTATTAGTTCTTTATGGTAAATGAATTCTTCTTGAAGTGGATTATTTGAATTCAAACATTTTATCCCATTCTCAAAACATTCTGCAAAATATTTCATATCATTTTCTTTTGCAAAACTCATTGCCTTAGTCAAATCAAATAATAAATTTTTTTTAATTAAATTCAAATCCATAGGATATGAAACATTAAGTGTATGTTTTTTTGCTATCCTAATATATGTGACAGTCCAGAATTTTTTATCAACATCATCCTCATGAGTAACTTCCCATTTTCCTTGATAAAAATCAGAACCATTCTTTGTTTTCGCTTCTATAAGCCACTCGCCTCCACCACCAACAAAACCAGCAGACATTCTATCATTTTCTGAAACAGATTGATAATGTAATTTTAGATATTTTACGCTATTATTTTTTAAATATTTTAACCATTCATTTATTGAACGAGCGATACTTATTTTAAACACCCAGTTCATACCAATAAAATGTACCCTATTACAAAATTGTAGTACATTATTTGTATCAAGAAAATCATTTTTTGATGGATTATTCAAATAATAATTACCATAAGCTACTATTGAAATCAATAACGCGATTGTACCAGTCATCATTCCTCTATATCCATTAACATATAATATTTTTTATTTTATTGCAATACCATATATACTTTATAATCATATTTATTTTTCATTTGCGCCGCATGGATGCGGCGCATTATTCTGAATCAGTTCTGGTTTGGTATTTCGTATAACGTGAAAGCTATACGACGTTTTGACCGCCCGAATAAGGGCTTGCGAAGCAAGACCAGGGCGGGCAAAACGTGCTGGAACAAAAATGCACAAAGGCCGCAGGCCGACTGCGTTTTTGTGGAAGCCGAGCCGCCTACTGGCGGCGAAGCGTATAGCGTATGTTATGTGCAGTGTGTCCGTACCCCATTATTTTATATTTACATTTAGATGGACTCATATGAAAGCATCTTTTTTGTAAGTATAATCATTATGATTAAAGAGATTAAAGT
>BOBG01000243.1 GCA_026002265.1 Spirochaetia bacterium | reverse complement strand
TCCTCCATAATCCTTATACATTTTTTCATTAATTCTATCAATACAGTTTCTTCATATATTTTCCAACCAGTTCAGCCCAAATTGCACATAACGCGAAAAGGTTTCTTGACGTTTTTGTTGCGCAATAAAGAAACACGTAGTGTTTCGCGCAACAAAAATGTGTGCGGAAAAATGCGTGGGAGCGAGGGCGCAACCCGACCGACCTAGCATTTTGGAGCATCGAGCGGCTACTGCCGCGAAGCAGAAACCGTGTGTTATATGCCGTTTGCCCGTACTCCATTATTTTTATAATTCTATTTCTGCCGCTTGACCCGGCCCCGCAAGTACCATAGCCGTTGAAAAGTGAACCTCATAAAGATTCATATTGTCACCATTTTGTTCGATATTATCCTTGTACCAAGGCATTTTTGAGATAAAAATGTCTTTTACATCAAAAATGCTTTTCTTGCTTTTTTTAACTGTGGCAAAATGAACCCGAATATGTGCCAATCCCCGTTTAGGAATAGTGGTAAATGCAACGTTTTTATTTTTTGCAAATTCCTTTCCTTTGGCATCTCCTTTATCGGAGGCAAAATACAATACCTTTTCGTCTGCCAAATAAACGAAATTTAAAATCCTTACATTGGGAATATCTTCTACAGAAGATGCCAATGCAATTCTGTCTTCTTTTCCCATGGTTTTTTCAAACACTTTTTTCACGTCCATGTTACACTCCTTAGTGGTAAATTGTAAAATACATTACTTTTTAATGTATTTTACACAATATCTTTTGTCAACTCTTTTCACAATAAATCTTTCCAATCTTATTGTATATTTTCAATCAATTTTAGGGCAAATGGCATATAACGTTCCGGCTGTATATGACATTTTTGCGGTTGCAATAAAGGAAACCGTAGGTTTCCAGCAACCGCAAAAATGTGCCGGAGAAAAAACGCACAAAGGCCGCAGGCCGACTGCGTTTTTTCTCCGGCCAAGCCCGCTATTGCGGGCGCAGCATATACAGTCCTGTTATATGCAATTTGGGCTGAACTGGTTGGAAAATATATGAAGAAACTGTATTGATAGAATTAATGAAAAAATGTATAAGGATTATGGAGGAATTGATGAAAAAAATAACAGATTCTTTGAAAATGTATTTTGGGTTAATCCTTGTTTCAAGTGTTTGTGCCTTTATATATGTTTTACTGCCTGGAGGGGCATATGTGCCGGAACAAAATATGCCTGTCTCAAGACCTTTATTGGCATTGATAAATGCTCTTATAGTATTATTTTTTTACGGGGGAATTGGTTTTTTAGGTACTGTTTTATCAAGAAAAAATGGTTTTAAAGAAATTGTTAATAACGAAATAAAAAACATTAAAAATATATTGGAAATAATTTCAGCAGGCATTGGTGTAGGAATAATATTTATTGCTGTTGATATTTTGTTAAATAAATTGTTCAATATGCCATTATATACGCATCCGCCATTTCCCGCTTCTTTGTTTGCATCAATAAATGCAGGTATTGGCGAAGAATTAATGTTCAGATTATTTTTTGTTTCATTTTGGGTATGGATTTTCTCAAAAATTATAAAAACAGAAAAAAACCGCAATATATTATTTTGGATAATTGGAACATTTTCCGCAATAATATTTGCGTTAGGGCATATACCGTCAGTTATGACGCTTTATAATTATAAAACAATTTATGAAATTTCGTTGCCTATGTGGGGAATAATAATAGGATTAAATGGTTTTGTATCCATTGTTGCCGTATATTATTTTAAAAAATATGGTTTTATAGGTGCTGTATTAATACATACCTTCACGGATATAATATGGCATGTTTTATGGGGTATAATACAATAAAATTATAAAAGCAGCCCAAACTGCACATAACATACGCTATACGCTGCGCCGCAGTAGCGGCTTGGCCTCCGAAAAAAC
>BOBG01000242.1 GCA_026002265.1 Spirochaetia bacterium | reverse complement strand
TATTCGGCAAATAACTGAGGCGAATCTCACCCAGATAAGGACTCACCGTACCGTCTCCGCTTGGATAAAAGGCTGCTCCGATCTGCACATACCGGCCCTGAATCCCCTGAATTTCAGCGCCCGGATTGAAATATTTCCATGGCTCATTCGATAACTGGTAAGGATTATTTGCAGCCCGGATAAAGAATTCAAGCGCAGATTCGCTGTCAGCACGAGCCGGATAATGCCCGCTGGAAACATCAACTTTGAGAACCTGCCCCATAATATCGCCAAGGTCGATAGGCTGCGTTTCGACTGCACCGCTTGACCCAAATGTATCATGAATCAAAACACTTGGCTGTGAGTAGGTACTGAACACCGGATCCGGTGCAAAACGCGGCTGTACCATAAATTCGTCCAACATTCCGGTAAAACGCCGTCCAATCACAAGGGAGCCAAAATCACCAATATGTGGTATAAATGAAGGCGATCCATCGTGACCGGTTGCAGTAATATACACCGTTTGTTCAGTCTGCCCGTTGACCAGATATTCCAGCAATCCGGTTGCAGAATCAAACCGGAGCAGGTGATGACTCCATGTTTGCGGAATAATAAGGGAAGAGCCGGAAAACGTAATATTCGGAAAATCCTCGAAAAAATTGGAAAAGGTCCACTGAATTTTATTTTTAAAAATATCAGCAGAAATAAGTTGTTTATGGTAGACGCCGGCGGTGTCTTGGTGCGTGGCATCCCACTCAAGAATTTGCTCACCGCTTTCTACGTTGACCGAGTACAGCCAAAATTCGATGCTGAAATCAGAGAGGAAATTTCCGGCCGAAAAAAGCGAATGAGAGCCGGGCCGAATCACGACCGGTCCCTCAAGCGAATTCCTCCCATAAAAAAGCGCCGCGCCGGATCCGAAGCGAGCAGACGAAGCCGGTGCAACCCCGACACTTTCATCAGTTGAGACCTGGTACCGGCCCGTTTCATCTTTAAACTGCTGACTCTTTAGTACATCAAATGAAAGAAATAGATCCGGATATTCATCAAGAGCTACTTTCCGTGCTGAAGAGAGAATCAACACCGGGTAGGGTCGGATCCGGGTTATTTCTTCAATAGATACCCGTTTCTCAACGGCCTGCCAGCCGGCATCCCCGCCAAGAATGATGATCTTTTCTCCAATTCCGTAGAGGGAAAGGCCGGTACATATAAAAAACAGTAGCATAATTTTTTTGATCAAAATAGCGCCCCGCGTCTAGTTTAGTGTATTCTATGATCACTTTTGATCTTTTGCAAGGCAGCTTCAGCCTATTGACAGAATCATAAAGCTCACGATCATAACGGCAATACCGGTAACGACATAAACCCACAACGGCAGGGGAGCGATGAGCATCTCAGATTCTGCAAGCCGCGATTTTCGCTGAGCTGTGACCGGGAAAGCGATCTGAGAATCTTCTTCCGGAGAATCCGGCGAAGAGTAACCGCACAGGGGACAGCCGTCAATAAAAATCTCCACATCTCCAACAAGTCCACAGGAGGGACAGCGGACCGAAGCAAATGTTTTACCGCAATTCGGACAGACCTCTGTGGCCGGCGGTACCTGGATGCCGCAACTGTCACAATAAAAATGAATACCCATAGATATTATCCAGAAGAAGCAGACTCGGTTTTAACAGGAGCGGCATCGGGAACAGATGCCGGAGCAGATTTAGTGTCAGTGGCATAGAATCCAGATCCTTTGTAAATGATACCGATTCCGCCGCTTACGATCCGGTGTGGTGTAGCGCCGCACTGAGGACACACAGCAACCGGCGGCTCATGCATATTTTGCATCGCCTCAAATGTATAGCCGCACTGTTTGCAGCTATATTCATAGGTCGGCATAAAAACCTCGATTATTTTTATTTGGACGATAGCATAAAACTACTGAAAAGTAAAGTAATATCTCCTTTTGACAAAGGTTTTGTACGCATAGTC
>BOBG01000241.1 GCA_026002265.1 Spirochaetia bacterium | reverse complement strand
GCCTCTACCGCTCTGAAATACAATTCTGGTGTTTTTTGTGAATCAGGAACGCTATCAAAAAAACTGATGTCATAACCAACTAACAGACTACAAAATTCCGCTGATTTTGCCGAGTCAGGTACTGAATTAAGGAATTGTATTACCTGCTGGCGTAATTCATCTAAAAAATACCACTCTTGCCATTGAGTTCTGTGTCCTTTCAGAACCACGACACAGACTTCTGATGTCTTCTTATCATCAGGAATAAGATCAAAAAAGGAAATATCCTGCTGAACAGCCGTAAGGCACAATTCCGGTGTGGCATTGATCTTCAAAACTTCCCGCCAAAACAACTCCGTCCGCATATCTTGCGGTACATAGGCTAATGCACCATCCTGATAGCGTACCGCAATCGCGCAAATCCATTCGGTGCGGTTGCCTTCAGGTAAGTCATCAAGAGAAAGTTTATTATTTTTTAACAGGGCAGTTGCCTGTAATTCATAGCAATCACGATCTTTATACAGGTCTATTTTAGTATCTTTACAAAAATACCAATCACAAGAACAATTCCATGTTGTTTCAGCAGATTCACATCCCTCTTCAAGCATTTTGCTACAAATACCCTTTGTCCCTCCACTCCATTCATCTTCTTCAACATGTTCATAAAATCTGCAAGTCTTACATCCAGCTTCGCTGCTTTTAACAAACGAATTTTTTTCGTTAAACCTATTCCTGTTCATACATAAACCTCTCAAAAATTTCTCCCAACCTATTCGGGGGCATTACACATAACTACTGGTTATCCAGCACCAACCGAGCCGGTACCAACAGCGGAACCGGCAGACTATGATAATTAATTTACTGCGCTGATGCGGACCTGCCATTCGCCGCCATAACTGATGCCATGCGTATCCGCGAAACTGTCCATATTAATTGCAAAAGACAGGCAGTCGAGGCTGTTATAATACATCAGCGGATCGCCTTCCGGCACATCGTCGAATGTGTTGACGAAAGGAATAACACCGCTGTAAACTACGGTATTGTCGTAGCTTATTTCAATTAAATAATTCTTATTGATCGCAAGATTAAAACCAGCGGACACCGCTCGATCAATGTTTGTCCAGACATTACCGTACTGAATATCGAGCGCCGGAATTGTTCCGTAAAGGCTACCATTTCTGAATTCGGCTTTCCGGTAGGGCAGAGAAACAATTTCATTGGGCAGTTTTTTGCCGACATTTTCAAACGTAAGAATGCCCGCGGCAAGTCGTGCGCCGGTATAGGCATACACATCGCGCCCATAAAATGTATAGGATTTTTCGGATCCGGTAAGCCGGTTTGATTCTTCATCAATTTCACGAATTTCCGAAATGCCGTATTTTTCCGCAATCAGTGTCAATGTTCCATTATCCGGCGTTACAAAATATTGATTATTGTTTGTTCTTAAAACAATTGACTTGCGCTCGGTTCCCACGCCCGGATCAACCACCGAGACAAAAACCGTTCCTTCGGGCCAATATTCAGCCGTCTGATAGAGCCGGTATGCAGCGTCCCAAATGCTGTAGGGGGGAATTTCGTGTGTAATGTCAGCCATAAAGAGCCTAGAGTCAACACCATAGGCAACCCCTTTCATTGCCGAAACTGCACCGTCTTTGAGACCGAAGTCTGTTTGAAAGACGAGCGCTGCTTTTTGACTGGAAGTTGATTGGAGCCTTCCCTCGCCAAAAACCGATCCGGTGATCACAAGAACCGCCACCAAAATCAAAACAATTCTTTTCATTTTTTTTCCCTTACTCAGTCAACTATCTGCCCCTAAAGGGACAGGCTTGAGATTGATTTCACACTCAAATTGTTCGCCACATTCTCGTCCCGATCATGCTCTGTTCCTTCCGGACACGTCCATTCCCGCAGCATTAAATCCTCTTTTATCTACCCGCATACATGTCTTTGAACGTTCCGGCTGTAATAGGCCAAGCCCGCTACTG
>BOBG01000240.1 GCA_026002265.1 Spirochaetia bacterium | reverse complement strand
GTGTGATCGGCGGAATCCTCGGATTTACCATATATTCTCTGGTTAAAAAATTCGATGTCCGGGAAATCGGCGATATGTTCGGTGCAAGTATTCCCCTCGGCTACACATTCGGCCGTCTCGGCAACTTTATCAACGGCGAACTTTACGGACGGGTGACAACCGGTTTTTGGGGCATGATTTTTCCGGACGCGCAACGACTGCCCGCCTACGAAGCGTGGGTACGGGAAGCCGCGGAAAAGTCCGGAATCGCGATCACTTCCAATACTGCAATGGTGAATCTCCCCCGGTATCCTTCGCAGCTTTTTGAGGCTTTTTTTGAGGGAATTGTTTTGTGGGCAATCATCTGGCTGGTCCGGAACCGGAAGCCGTTCAAGGGATTTTTGATCTCACTCTACATTGGCGGCTATGGACTTGTCCGGCTTTTCATTGAATATTTCCGGGAACCTGATTCGGATCTCGGTTACCGGATTGAACTTATCCCCAATCATCTTTCGCCCGCACAGGCACACCCACTCTTGAGTTTTTCCACCGGACAGATTTTTTCATTTATTATGATCATCAGCGCGCTTGCCTGGATTTTTATCGCAGCAAAGCTCCCCAATCGTGAAAGTATCAGAATTTATCCGGATCCTGAAGTCCCGGAACCAAAACGCAAAAAAAAACGTTCAAAGAAGCGCTAATTCCTTACACAGCCGGTACTTTCCTTCTATGAGAGCTATCACTTTTTATCCAGTCTAAACTTTTTCCATGCTTCAACTCTCATAAACATAGTTTTACAGGTGTCAACTAGACCCCTTTGCTTATTTCTTTATTTTCCGGTAGACTCCGGTCAAGAAATGTGTATTTTTTGCCGATCTTACCGGTAGGCTTGTAAAAATCCGGCTCCGGTCAAAAAGTGGAGGAAGCTGTGGCGAAACAGCGGATTTTAGGTAGAGTGATCGTCTTGCTGCTGCTTATTCTGGTGCTTGTCGGCGGTGGAATCCTGTGGTTTGATTATCTCAGTATTATTGATGCAAAAACGGTGTTGGCGCCATTTTATAAATTGATCGGGCGGGACGGCCGGACACAGGCAAAACCTGTGGCTACCGCGCCGGGTGAAATGCTTTCGCTTGATGCGGAGCGACTTGCAATCCGGCTTGAGGCGCTTTCGCTCCGGGATTCCGAACTGGAAAAGCAGGAACAGGTGATAGCATCCCGGCATGCTGAATTGGAACAGATGGCGCAGGAATTGGACGCTCGGCAAAAGGCGCTTGAGGAGCAGCAGCGTTCGTTCAATTCTCTCGTGCAGGAATCTGACACTAAAGGTAGAAATGTCGAGCAAAATGCCCGCTACCTCAACGGTATGCCGCCGCAAAATGCAGTCGAGATTCTTAATAATATGGACGATCAGGATATTATCGATGTGTTCCGGAAGGCTGATGAAATTGCCGCGGCGGACGGGGTAAGTTCGACCGTGGCCTATTGGATGTCTCTCATGCCGGCTGAACGGGCTGCGGACATACAACGTAAAATGGCGAAACAGCCGGTATCTTTGAATTAAAAGGAATGATAATGCAACTTTCTCCAAAAATTAGTGATTCCGGACTGTTTCCAAAAACCGGTGCCAAAAAAGCAGCGTCAAAAGCTTCACTCGGAGCATTTGGGAAAATGCTTGACGGGCTGACAAAAAAAACTGAAAGAATTCCGGCAAAATTAGATCTTAAGAAATTGATTCCAGCGCAAAAAACAGAAAAAACTGAGAAGCCAGTAAAAATGGAAAAACCGGCTCCGGCACAAAAAACAGATCTGATAAAAAAGCCGGAACTGACAAAAAAAATGAAAACACAGCCGGATTCTGAAGCAGTTATCGCGGTATCTGCACCGGTTCCTCAACAACAAAAACCGGTTCACACGCCGGCAATGCCGGCGGTATCGGGTACAGAAAAACCAGAGCCTAAACCGGAAAAAATCCCGGTCCTACAAAAAA
>BOBG01000239.1 GCA_026002265.1 Spirochaetia bacterium | reverse complement strand
CTGATGTGTCAATTGAGTTTCATGTAGATGGCGGATCGTGGGGGTTTACTAAGCCGGGTAGTGATGGAAATTCTGATAGAACCTGTTGTTTCCAAAATTGGCGACATTGCCAGTGACCACTTTCCACTAGAATCCGGCCAAGCAATCCCCAAATTTCTAATCCAGATATGATTAGTGTCCTCTAAATGGGCTACCAGGAATATATCAGCCAGGTCTACGGAGCTGCCGTTAAAAGTAACTGATCCAATGCTTCCACTCATCGTAGTAATAACTACGTTTCCCAAACTGATTCCGGAAATTGGTTGTGAACCGGCGTTAACCGCTCGAGACTCTAGGTTTTTGTCAATTTTTGCATCCGGATTGCTTGGATCCGGAATAGAGATGTCAATTCTGATAAAGCCTGCTGTTTCAAATGTCGGCACTGCCACTGACCACTTTCCACTAGAATCCGGACGAGTACCCCCTAAGAATTTAATCCCGTTATGATTATTGTCTTCTAAATGGAATCCCAGCCCTATATCAGCCAGGTCTACGGGACTGCCGTTAGAAGTAACCGTTCCAATACTTCCGCTTACAGTAACAAAATCATAAGATCCCAAATTGATTCCGGAAAAATTTTGTGAGCCGGTACTAGCATTTATAGTTGTTACCTTATATTTTTCCGCAATTCTGCTACCCTGGACATCAACAATAACGCTAATTCCAAGTTTTGCAGCAGAAGATAGAGCTGGTAACTTTACCGACCATGAACCGTTGCTTGCAGGAGGTTTACCGGTTAACCACTTATCATAACCTTCATCTGGGTCTGACTTCAAGGTAAAAATTTCAACCCTGATATTTGATGGATCCACCGTTGTACCATTAACTCTAACGGTACCAATCGTTCCGCTTATAGCTAGGTGAGGAAGATCCGGAAAGGTAAACGTATTGGATTCTTTTGCAATGGAAGAATTATACTCATACTGGCCTCCCTTACCATCATCTTTTCTTACAACGTAATTAATGCTGGCAAATACCGTTTTTCCTATTGCGTCGTAATTATCTAATGCTGTTAGAGAAAGTGAGTTACCAGCTGGTACCTCGCCTGCGCTCAGCCATTTTCTATCCGGATCATTAAACCCGGTGCCGGACCATATATCATAATGGTAATATGCAGTATATCCTTGGGGAACTGAAATACCCGGGTTACCGGAAAGACTCAATGTATTTGATCCGGAGTTATACTGGACCTGTACCGAGTCGAAATTATCGGATTTTAATTCTCCAAGACCACCGGCTGCAGCCATACTATGCGGCCCACTCCGTTTGATAAGTTTACCTTCTCCGTTGAGATACCGGACATAGAATGTATAGAATTTACCTTGATTAACAAAAGGATACGATGGGATTTCTCCACTAGGACCGATATACTGAAGGTCCATACCTCCAAGCCACATATCCCAATCGTAAACTCCATAGATCTGGAAATCCAAGCGTGCTGTTCCGGCCGGGATTTTACTTTTAACAAGGCTAAAGTTAAAACCATCATTATCAGTGTTCATCAGAACCGCGCCGAGTATATCATCCTCGTTAGCTTTTGGTAGCATTTTTTGGGTGGCACTAACGATTGCTTTTTGTACAATTTGCTCCAGAAGTTCAAGGACTTTTGTAGGAATTTCAATCTCTTCCAAGTCAAGACTTGCAAAGGCCGTTTCAGCAATTTCTGTAATTGTTTCCGGCAGTACCAGCTTTTTTACACTTGTCTGCGACAAATCTGCGGCTCCGGCTGTCTTATTAAAGGCATTTTCCGCAATTTTCTTTACCGGCTTTCCATTAATGCTGCCTAAAATAAACTGTCCAGCACTGGCAGCCGCTCTTCCTGCGCCCAAATAACTCGACAAGGCCGAGGAAGATTTAAATTGTTTAATGGTGATTCCGCCATTTTCCTCCTCCCACTCAAAAATTGCATCGGCTGTTGCCCTGGTCATAGATCCG
>BOBG01000238.1 GCA_026002265.1 Spirochaetia bacterium | reverse complement strand
GAAAAATCTGCCATGCTAATCGGTGGGGGTAATTGATGAAATTGTATAGCCGTGGACAACTCATTCTGTGGGTTGTGGTGAGTTCTATTGTTGCAGTGACGGCCGGCAACTGGTTCAGGCGTTGATGAATAAGATTCCCTGTATTTTGAACCGCCGTATCAAAATCCTCGGCACAAAGAGCCGATGCAAACGCTGCAATTAACACTAATACACACACTGATTGTTTCATAATTAAAATATACTACAAAGTCAAACAAATGTCATTATCTTCCGATCCATTTCATTTTGCAACTTAAACACCGGATCCGTGTCTCACTTTATAATGAATATAATAAAGAAAAAAACATATTCGGCTGCTCTCGCACTTCCTTTTCAAACTGTCGGTGAAGAAATTGCCAACGCAATTCTCCACGGAATCGGTACGTTGGGAGCGATTGCCGGACTTATCGTGTTACTACTTCGTTCAAAAGGCTTTTTGGGTGGAATCGGCGGAGGAATCCGTAGCGAAATTGCCTATAGTATTTTCGCAGGAACATTAATTGCCATGTTTCTTGCCTCAACGTTATATCACGCAATCCAGCACAAAGGCGCAAAACGTATATTCCGGATCCTCGATCATTCAGCAATATATCTTTTAATAGCCGGCACTTACACACCGCTTTGCCTCATTGCAATGAGGGGAGCCTTAGGCTGGACCTTTTTTGGAGTTGAATGGGCATGTGCAGCAATCGGAATTACACTGTACACCACTAATTGCCGATTTATTAAAAAATTTGAATTGGCAATTTATCTGCTTATGGGGTGGGTAGTTGTCTTTGGAATGTCACGATTGTTTAAATCCCTTCCCCTGGTGAGTTTTATTCTGCTTATCGCCGGAGGAATTGCCTATACTTTGGGAACAATATGGTACGCCAAAGGTCCCACCCGCCGGAAAACCCACGTTATATGGCATATATTTGTTTTAGCCGGCGCTATTTGTCATTGGTTTTCTATTCTTTTAATGAGTTAAATCAATTAAAATTAGTAGTTTGTTATTACCGTCCAAGTATCTGCATATATTGTGAATACAACTTCATGCCCGCCGGTTAATGCATTATTTCCATGTCCGGTTTCGTCATTTTCTCCAAAGTGCATACCGCCAATGATATATTCGATTGCCACACCTGCTACATAGGTTTGCCATGATGCATGGGCAACTTCTGCGGAAACTGTTTTTACAGCTCCATTTATCAGACTATCTATTGTTTTAGTTTGCTCCCCATCATTACCATGTGTATAAGTCAGCACTATATCCGTTACAGTACTGCCGGAATTATTTTTAACCGTTATTGTACCGGTTTGTGAAATAATACCGCACGAACATACCGTAATCGCAAGGAAAAAACCTAAAACAGTATATATAATTTTTTTCATCTTATGTTCCATTTTTTAATGATATGATAGCTATACGGATCTGTCAAGTACTATTGCTATACTTTAAAAATGTTCTAAATTTCACTCTAAAGCTAAAACCCTTTCTTAATCTACCCATAGCATGGTATAGATGGATTGGAACGCTTCCCAATACTTCTGGACTTAATTCCAAGACCCCTGGGGAACATTCTAGCATCTCTAGAACGTATTCTAACACTTCTGGAACAGATTCTAAAGTCTCTGGAGAATGTTCTAAAAATTCTAAAACACTCTCTTCAAGTACTATTCTTGATTATAATTATGCAGTACTACACAGTCTAGTGTACTGGAAGCAGACTTTCCGCGTATCCCGTATCCGAAATTTGATGACACATTCTCTTAGCTGGCGAGAATCGTATCGAAAAAATAAAATATGGTAAATAACATTTTTCACCAGTGCCGGAATTGTTATATTGGCAGCTACCAGCTTGTATAGAAATGGTTAAATGGCCGGAAAAACCATTGCTTAAATCTTAGGTGTTGAATCATTAGTGGGTTGGTGAGCCTGTCGAAGAGCAAAAATC
>BOBG01000237.1 GCA_026002265.1 Spirochaetia bacterium | reverse complement strand
CGCGGTTACACACTCCACGATGCGTGCGTCGAGGCTGCGGGGAACCGGCTCCGGCCGATTCTTATGTCAACGTTGACTACGGTTCTCGGATTGCTGCCGATGGCATTTTTCCCCGGCGAAGGTTCAGAAATGGTTGCTCCGATTGGAAAAACGGTTTTCGGCGGACTCTCCTTCGGAACCTTGATGACTCTCTTTTTAATGCCGGCAATTTATGCTATTGTGAATAAAAATTCTGATGCACGAGCCAGACGCGCCGCGATCCGGCGTGAGAGTGGTGTATACGGAAAGCCAAAAGCAATGTCCAAGCTGCGTAAAGAAGGAGTTAGTTTGTGATCCGTGTTGAGATAATCGCAAATCACTCAGTAGAAGAAAACATCCTAGAAGCGTTCAAAGAACGAGATGTTGGTAAATATTACACAAAATATCCAACCGTTTTCGGGGTCGGCTCTTCCGGCCCCCGGATGGGTGATGCTATATGGCCCGAAGTCAATTTTTCCATGGTAATCTGGTGTGAATCTCAGGAAGCCAAGGGAATTGAAGATGCTGTTGCAGCAGTAAAAAAGCAATTTCCGGATGAAGGTATCAAAATGTTCCGGCTCTCAGATTCGAAAAAACAGACTCTTACTTTACCGGAACCGGATATTGATGATATGCTTAGTCTCATCCACCCGCACGAAGGGCATATTGGACCGGAGGAGGAAAATATATGAAAACATTACTCGTTTACTATTCACACACCGGCGGCTGCGGCATTGTTGCCGAACAAATCCAAGAAAAAATGAATGCAACTGTTCTCAGGTTATGGCTGGCAGATGAACAAAATCGTACCGGTTTCGCCTCATATTTTTGGGGCGGTTTGCAGGTTTTGACCCATGAGAAACCGGCTCTCCAGCCTTACACCATTGCACCCAAAAAATTTGACCTCATCATCATCGGAACACCGGTGTGGGCCGGATCCCCCGCGCCGGCACTCCGGACCTTTCTCGAAAAAACTCCGATTACCGGTAAAAAAATTGCACTTTTTTGCTGCTATGCCGGAAACAAAGGAAAAGTCTTCAAAAAATTAGAAAAATTGCTCCCCAACAATACTTTTTTAAGTGACATCGATTTTGCCAATGTTAAAACCCAAAGTAAAGAAACAATAGAAAAAAGTGTTAATGAATGGGTAAAAAAAATACAACGTTAGGACTGGACTCCGCTCATTGAGCCCAGCGAAATGGCCTCTGCTGATCTAGATACAAAGAATCCTGACCTGCTGTTATGTGTAATAGAAAAGTAAAATAAGCTGCTATCTTTTTCGCAGCAAATCGTCGAAAAATGGTTGACGAGACCGTCCGGATTCTTTTTGTTGAAAATTGTACCGGAATCTATTCTAAAAGTACCGAAAGTGAGGTAGATGTAGCGGGGATTAGGGATGGAGGTCTGTCCCCAGTAGCCGGTGCCACGGCAGCCGCTCCAGCACCCACTCCGGCGCAGCATTCACTATCCGGGTAATCCCAGCTTGATGATGATGCAACCCACTCCACGGCCAGTCATCAGGATTCTCGACGATTCCTGCCTTTACCGGATTCTGATCAATGTAATTGTAGACTGTAATAAAGTCTTCATCGTCCACAATTTCCCGTGAGAAAAACCGGTCACCCCATAAATGTCCGGTTTTTCCGTACTTATGATTCCAGCGAATCGCGAGAACCATCTTGATCCATTTCATTAGCACCGAAAGGCTTTGACCAAACTCTGGTGTAATTAAAAAGTGGAAATGATTGTCCATGATGCAGAAGTTATGAAGCTCAAACTTGTAATGCTTCTTGGTTTTCGCCTCTTCAATAACTTTTAAAAACATTTCTTTGTCCTCATCATCCTGCAGATCGAAAGCCTTCCGGTTGATCTCCGAAGCCACATGGTATGTCTTTCCCTTGCTAGTATCTCCACGTTCTGGACGCGCCATAAACTCCTCCCTTTGATCGCCGGTACGCAGCG
>BOBG01000236.1 GCA_026002265.1 Spirochaetia bacterium | reverse complement strand
GCTGTGCACAATGGCGAAGCCGCCGGTTCCCGCATCGTACAGAAAAACCGGTAGACAGTCGGCAACAGTCACTGACAGAAAAAGTGAATGATCCATAGTGAGGAGCCCATCGGCCGGATATTCTTTCCGGAAATTGTTGTGCGGATCCGCGAGCAACACTTCCTGCGAATGACTCTGGACACATGAAACAACGGAATCCGGATCAATTCCCAAGGATTCAAAGTACTGATTCCGGACGGATTTGTTTGATAAAGCCATATCACCAGCTGAAGATCGCGACAGTACAGCAGAAACCGGAGCGCTTGGAACAAAAGAAAAATGGGTACCGGAATCATTGAGATTGAAAGAATAAATATTAGTTATTTCTTTCGATGGCATCGATTTCATTCAAGATTTGTGAGGTATTTTGGAATTTTTGGAGTGCATCTATGATATTATTGAGGAAAGAAGAAGCTTTTCCTCCGCGGGGCGCGCCGTCAGCTCCAACTATCGATGCATCTTTCCCCAAAAATTTTGTCATGTTTATCAACATATCGTATTGGCCGTTTGCATCGCGCCGGAGTATTCCATTAAGAATATTGATCATGCCCTTAAGTGCAATCCGTGTAGAATCAACAATTTTATGAGATATTTCGTTAGCTTCATCAACTACTTGCTGCATTTTTCGCCGCTTTCCGGTTGACTGCGATGATTTTTGTACCTTCAGGCATTATTCCTCCTGATATATGCTAACACATTCTATAGCGGCCGGCAAGAACTCACCTTGACCTACCATTTTTTTCCTAGTATACTTTTTTTCATGGCAGAAAATGAGGTTTTTAACCAGCTTGCACAAAATATACCATTATCTGAGCGGCGAGAACTTCTTGAAAAAATTACCACACAATCGCTTGTTTCCTCTCTCCCGTTGTACGAGGAAAAAGATGGAGAATCGCTTTCCTCTGACATTGAAGCTCAATACGCAAAGCTACCCTGGTATGAGCGTTTCTTTTTTGCACTTATTTCCATGTTTAAAGGTATTTCAGCTCTTAGCGTCTTTGAGAAAAGGCAGATAGAGAAATTAGGCAAACTCATCATAGCGCGTTCACCCGGAATTTATGATTATCAACATAATTTTCTCCTGCCGCAATGTCTTGAAGCCTTTTCTACGCTTAAAGATTCTGTCCGATTTTTTTATACATCTCTCGATTCCGGAATCCAGCAGGACAAAGGTGCTTTTTACGCATTTTTAGGTTCGCTTATTTTTGGCGAATCATATTCAAACCTGCAATCTAATGCGGATCCTACTGCACTCGCTACGACTCACCCCACTTCCACCGAAGCGGAGCTCCGGCAAATTGCATCGCAAGCTATCAATAATGCACTCGACACAATAACGGCAGAACAACGAAGCGCTATGTATAATAATGCTCGTTCTCTTCATTGTCTCAAAGAACTTTCTTTTTTTCTCTATGACCGGATTATCCTTTCTTTCACTTTTGAGCCATCGGTAAATGGTCAAATTTGTCCCGGACCAATTGTACGTGAACAACTTGTCACTCTGAATAATATTCTTTTTTCTCTTAGAAACCCTCCCTCTATGGAATTATTGGAGTCGCTTTTTGTTTTTGTTTTGCAAACTATAGAGCGTGACGAACAGTCTGATATGAATGTTGAGATGACCAATCTCCTTACCCGGGCTGAAACTTCTCTTCGTGCTATCAGTGAATTCAATAAAACGGTACCGCTGACGCTGATTCTCCGGTGCATCAGCCATAATATGTCCTTGTCACCGGTTGAAATAACCGGCGGAGAAGATTGGTTTACCGTATTAAAAGAATATTGGAGAGATCATACTGATGAACAATTTGTTGAATATATGCGGACAAGGCGTCAGCGTGATTTAGTTGAAACATTCAAACAATTCCTTAAAGGAGAAGCGCTCCGGAAATTAGAAAATACCGGAACAGATTCTGATACAGAAAAAATATATATATCTAATAC
>BOBG01000235.1 GCA_026002265.1 Spirochaetia bacterium | reverse complement strand
GGTGGTCAGGCGGTATTAGATCCGACTCCCCCACATGAATACGAAAGAATTTGCATGAGGGGGTGTCCTCCCCCTGCCTCTATCTCGACAGGCTCGATGACCGGTCATCGAGCCTGTCGAGATGCCGGCACCCCCCTCCTAAGTGTAAACCAGCATATCACTGGGAATCAGATCGAGGTCTGACCCCATAATCCGGATGTGCTTGACAAGGCGCCAGCACTAACTGGGGGTATCACCGTTATTTTCATCCTGTATCTTTAGAAACTCATCAATAGCCTCCAAGACAAATTTTTGATATTTTGGCAAAAGATTGGAAAATAATGCATTTAATTGAGTAAATTTTGCATCATTAAACTGATTAAATATCTCTCCTTCCCCGGTTTTAAGCCATTTTTCATTGGCATTAAAGGCCGTACAAATCAATTTTATTATACGGTCATTCACCTTTCTTTTTCCTGTTTCAATACAGGCGATCTGCGCTGCGGATAGAGATATTTTTTTTGAAAATTCAAGTTGGGTCAAATGCAGCTTTTTTCTTAGCTGCTTAACTCGTTGACCAGTAGTCAAAATTTCTTCCATTCTTTTTATAATAGCAGAATAAATATTACTTTGTAAGGGACTCTTTACGCAAAGCATAAAAAATCTTTATAAATATTGCAAATACTAGACAAAATAATTGCAAAATTAATTATAAAAGCAATAAAAGGTATGATCGATAATATGGAATCACGTTTATAGCCAATTTAGTCACTTACCCAAAAAACAGAGCTTATCGACAGAGTACAAAAAAAGTATTGACAAATATTGCAAATGTTGTATACAATACTTGCAAAGTCTATTATAAAAATAGGGAAAGATATGGACCAATTTATGGCTGGCTTTAATCGCTTATCTGAAGAAAGAAAATCGGAGATCCTTGGTATGGTAGAAGCATTTACCTTCGCACAAAAAGAAGAAGTGACCGGTGCTATTCCCGATTTAGGGGACAGACCTCGGATCCCATTTCCAGCAAACGAGATCGTGAGGACAGACCTCCGGATCTAAAACAGTCCACGAATAACACGAATAAATATTTCTGGAGACAGATCTAGAATCCCATTTTGGGCAAACGAGATCGTAGGGACAGACCTCAGATCTCATTTTGGGCAAACGATCGTGGGGACAGACCTCGGATCCTATTTCCAACAAACGAGATCGTGAGGACAGATCTCCGGATCTAAAACGGTCCACGAATGTACACGAATAACACGAATAAATATTTCTGGAGACAGATCTCGGATCCCACTTTGGGCAAAGAAAGTCTGAAAACCGGAAGCTAGTCGCCGTGTTTTATATTTTGTAAGCAGATAAGCTGGTCTATTTGGTTGAGGATATAGTCTTGAAATTCCGGATAAAGCTCATTAAAGAGACTCGTCATGCGCTCCAGTTTTTGCGTAGGTGTTTTCAGGAACATTTCTTCTGAACCGGTCCGCAGCCACTGCTCATTGACACCAAAGACCGCAACTATCAGGGCAATAACATGATCGCGTACCTTGCAGTGTCCCAGCTCTATCTCGGCTTGATACCCATTAGAAATATGTATAGCTTTGGCGAATTTTGCTTGGGATAGCTTGAGGGTATGACGCACCAACTTGATCCTTTCATTGATAGCATTGTCTTCTTGATTGTCGGGCATGATTCCTCTCTGATCTTTAAAAGTGTACCATAAAATATACTCAATAAGCAAGCAATCTTACTCAAATATTGAATTTTTTTAAATTTTTCTATTGACAATACTCAAAAAAATAATTACTGTACTCATGTTTGAGTAATAATAAGGGAGTACATAATGACAGACATAGAAGGGTCAGACCGGAGTGTTGAAAAAAACGAGCGGTTGTTAGCTTCGTTTATCAGACTGTCAGAGGAAAATCAGGCATATATACTCGGTCAAGCCGAAGGTATAAAAGTGGCTCAGGATATGTTAAAAGTGCCTCTGTATACA
>BOBG01000234.1 GCA_026002265.1 Spirochaetia bacterium | reverse complement strand
AATACTTGCGGTCACCACTGAAAAAGGAATAGGCATAGATTGAAAGGTACGGAGCCGCTCAAGGATAGCCAACCGGGTCCCAAAATAGGCAATGATTCCAAGTGCAACCAATATGATAAGAAATACCACAATTTCAATACCTTTCTGAATCTTTTTGGGCAAGTTGCGGGTTAGCAGATCGATACCCAATAATTGTCCGGAGCGGTACGCAATATCGGAACCAACAAAAGCAGTCCATGCCAAAAGGAGCATTGCCAAATCCATATTCCACGCCATCGAAACCCGGAACAAACGCAGAAAAGCCGACAGAAAGACCAGGGCAATTAAAAGAACAAAGCCTACGCTACAGACAAATACTTCTACTTTACAAAATAATTTATACACCGCACGTAATGTACCCATAAATCCGCCTTTAGCTAAACAGGGCACTCAACCAATTTTTCAAAAGTTTGAACACCCTTGTTTTTAGAGATACTTTTTACAGGCCTAACTCGTTGAACAATCGGTCTTTAAGACCAGCGGAAAGCCCAAGATCATTATTGGTATAGAGACCATTCACAGCATTCTGGAATTCCGGGATACTCACCTCGGTAACGGTCATACCTCTGGCTCTAAAGCTGTCGTAGATTCCCTGCTCTTCCGCTGCGATAATAGCTGAATATTTCGTCACAGTATCATTGAGTGTTTTGATAAAGAATTCTCTATCAGTGGCGGGCATATCGTCAATCAGTTTTTTTCCGCAGACAAAAGCGGTTTGGAGCATATAGTGCTTCGACAGCGCCAGGTAGGGAGTCACTTCATAAAGCCGGTAGCTGTCCGCGGTAGCAGCCTGGATTTCACATCCGTCAAGACTCTTTGCCTGAATACCGGAGTAAATTTCGGTGGCAGCCATGGTGGTCTGAGCATAACCCAGATATTTCGCCAGTGCAGTACCGATGTTGTTGCCAAAGCCGCGGATCCGCAGGCCTCTCAAACCGGCCACGTTGGTAACCGGGCTGGTGGTATAGAAACTCCGGAAGCCGTTAAACATATCCGCAAGAAGATAGATGCCTTGGGCTTCAAGTTTTGCCTGCCATTCTTTGTACAGTGCGGTCTGGGGCAATTTGCTCAGAACTGCGGGATCCGTTAAAACATAGGGTGCCATTAAAATGTTAAGATCCGGAATGCTAAACTGGCTGGCGAGACGGCCGGGGTCAGATGGTACCACAAGATTATCACCCATCCGCGCCTGAGTTACCATGTTATCAGTATCATTGGAAAGCGCGCCAGACGTGTAAACCGTTACATTGAAACGGCCGCTGGCGTTCAAAATATCCGCTGCTTCCTGCATTGCCCGGCTCTGTCCGGCGGTAGGTCCTTCAGTTCCGGCAAAAGTAACCGCTATTTTTCCACTCGATGTTCCGCCCTGCTGACCATTGGCAAACACTGTTCCTGCAACGAGGAGTATCGCTAACAATCCAAACACTGCTTTTTTCATAAAATTTCCCCCATAATGAATTTAGTTAAGGTTATAGTCACTTCCGGGAAAATGCAAGCAAAATTTTGAATTTTAAAAAGGATTTTGTCCGCAGTAGACTTGGAACGTTCCGGCTGTATGACGTTTTTTGTTGCCTGATAAAGAAATGCGTAGTATTTCAGGACAACAAAAAATGTGCCGGAGAAAAAACGCACAAAGGGCGCAAGCCCGACTACGTTTTTTCGTGGCGAGCCGCCTACTGGCGGCGAAGCATATACAGTCCTGTTATGTGAAAATTTGTTGAAATATTATAGAATATTTATAATTCTGGTAATTTAGACTATATCATATAAATAAATGTACAAATTCAATCTTCCAAGTCCTTTTCTTTCATATATTCTTCATAAAACATCAAAATTTTGCTTTTTTTCAATAATTGGGGTTAAAATTATTGAACCATTTTCTTCATGAATTCTTACTTTTTTTGTAGAAATTCTCGAAAAAATCATTTCCGGCAATGTTTGAACATC
>BOBG01000233.1 GCA_026002265.1 Spirochaetia bacterium | reverse complement strand
ACACCGGAGTTTGGTCAAAGCCTTTCAGTGCTAATGAAATGGATCAAGATGGTGCTTGCGATTCGGTGGAACCATAAGTATGGAAAAACCGGCCATTTGTGGGGTGACCGATTCTTTTCGCGGGAGATCATTGACGATGAAGATTTTATAACGGTTTATAACTATATTGATCAGAATCCGGTAAAAGCAGGCATCGTGGAATATCCGGAGGACTGGAAGTGGGGTGGGCTGTACCACCATCAGCAGGGGATTACCCGTGTAGTAAAGGCTGCGCCGGAGTGGGTACTGGAGCGGCTGCCGTGGCACCGGCTACTGGGGACAGACCCCCGTCCCTAATCCACCCCCACTTCCATCACTGTACCAGTAAAATCGACTAAATTCCGGTAAAAATTGATAAAAATGATCCGGAAACAAATTCAAAAAAGTTTTTCCAGTTTTCACTGTGAAAAAGGCAGGAGAATACTGTCCATTTTAATTCCTACATTTTTGGCAGGATTCTGTAGTTGACATGATTTCTACCTTTTTAGATACTTTCCGGTATGAATATGCTTGCAGAAGAATTGAATGAAGTGCTTAGAGAAACTGTTGCGGGGCGCCTTCTTTCCGGATTGGGTCAGCGCCTGTACTTTCCAAAGGGAATCATCGCACAATCGGCCGAAGCAAGAAAAAACGCCCACTTTGCCAATGCAACTATTGGTATGGCCTATCAAAATGGTCGGCCCATTATTATGTCGGCGGTTGCTGATGAAATTCCGAGTCTCACGCCGGAAGAGATTGTGGTGTATGCACCGACGGCTGGCGTTGAACGGACTCGTTTAATATGGAAAGATATTCTCGCACAAAAAAATCCGTCCATTGATCCCCAGGGAATTTCGCTTCCGGTTGTCGTGCCGGGGATTACGGCCGGAATTTCTTATATTGCTGATTTATTTATTGACGAAGCTACGCCTGTTCTGAGCAGCCGACCCTGCTGGGACAATTATGAACTCATTTTTGGAGAACGCCGCGGCGCGCCGGTTACTGAAATTCCCTTTTTTGGATCGGGTCCGGGTCTTGATCTTGATGGAATCCGGCAGAATTTCCGATCCGAGGCGCGTTCCGGGCAGGTCCGTGCCATTCTCAACTTTCCTAATAATCCCTCCGGTTATTCACCGACTCATGCCGAAGCTGATACGTTAATTGAAATTGTGGAAGAAATTGCGGAATCCGGTGCCGATGTACTGGTAATTTGTGACGATGCATACTTTGGGCTTTTTTATGACGCGGATTTTATTCAGGAATCCCTTTTTGGGCGTCTGAGTACGATACATGAACGGGTGTTGGCGGTAAAAATTGACGGTCCGACAAAAGAGGATTATGCGTGGGGATTCCGGATGGGCTTTGTCACCTTTGGCTCAAAAAATTTGCAAAGTGTGCATTACGATGCTCTGGTTAAAAAACTCATGGGTGCGATTCGGTCCTCGGTATCATGTGCAAATACGCCGGCACAAACACTTATGCTCAAAACAATGGACGATCCGCGCACACCGGCCGAAAAAGAGCGCTACTACAATCTGCTCAAAAGCCGGTACCACGCGGTCAAACACTTTATCGAATCCCGGCCGCCCCTCGATTGTCTGCAAGCACTTCCCTTTAACTCCGGCTATTTTATGACCTTCCGCTGCGTGGACATAGACGCTGAAAAACTCCGGCTGGAACTGTTGCACAAGCATGGAATTGGAGTGGTTGCATTCGGGACCGAATTCCTCCGCATCGCCTTTTCCAGTATTGACGAATCCCAGATTGAATCTGTCTACCGGATCGTGTACGATACTGCCCGGAGCATGGGAAATTCCTAAACTCCGGATTCCAAAGAGGTGATCCCCCTTTACGTTTCCAGTGAAACATGCTATACTAAAGATGGATTTTTTGTTCTTCATTAAGGAGTAATCATGCCGGAACCAGCAAAACGCGATCCAAAAGCGCCGAATTCTTTGACCATAACGAT
>BOBG01000232.1 GCA_026002265.1 Spirochaetia bacterium | reverse complement strand
TCGCTGGGGCTATACGATGCTATGGAGATCAAGGACTCGGCGGTATTTGTCGGCGGCAAAGAGCTGATGACGCTGGAAAACATCCCGATTATATTCAACAACAAGCAACTTGCGGCGTTGAAAGACGAATATGCGGCTATAGAAAAGGAATACTGGGCAATCCGTAAAAAGATACGTCAAAACCCGGATGATGAGGAAGCGCTCGGTGCTCTTTTACATATCAGCGGGCAGAAAAATAAAGCAAGCGAGGCTATCCACAGCCTACAAAAAGACATTATCGACATGGAAACATCCTTCCTCGAAAAAGTGGGGAGCGGCTACATTTCGGAGCGGTATAAATCTGCGCGGCAATGTTTGGAGGAAGGCGATATCGAAGGAGCGAAGCAGATTCTGGCGGTAGAGGATTTGAAAAGAGACGGTGCAAACGCTTTAGAGCTTTTGGAAAGCCGGAAGAAAGAAATAAAAGCGTTAGTGAACGACTGGCTCCAGCGTGTGGATGTGCTGAAAATGGATATTGGGAATAAGAATCGATTTGTGGAGATTGAAGAGGCGTATGAGGAAGCTATCAAACTGGAGAAGGACGGCGGACTGGAACGAAAGACGCTCTATGATTACGCAAGCTATTTGGGTGTTCAAAACCAGTATATACGAGCAATTGAATATGCTGAGACATATTTGTCCTATTTGAAAAGTGAAAAAAACGAGGATGCGGCACTTGGAAGAGCATACCATCTCTTGGCATCTCTATATAAAGACACAAACCGATTAGCCGAGGCAGAGGAGCTGTATAAAAAAGCATTGGCGATTATGAAGCGTCTTGCAGCAGAGAATCCAGCGGCATATGAAAATAGTTTGGCAAAAAGCTATCATAATTTGGCATTTCTATATAGCGACATTAACCGATTCGCCGAGGCAGAAGAGCTATATAAAAAAGATTTGGCGATTACGGAGCGTCTTGCAGCGGGAAATCCAGCGGTATATGAAAGTGATTTGGCAGGCAGCTATGATAATTTGGCACTGCTATATTCAAAGACAAACCGTTTGACCGAGTCAGAGGAGCTATATAAAAAAGATTTGGCGATTATGGAGCGTCTTGCAACGGAGAATCCAGCGGCATATGAAAGTGATTTGGCAAGCAGCTATAACAATTTGGCAGTTCTATATTCAAAGACAAACCGATTAGTCGAGGCAGAGGAGCTGTATAAAAAAGCATTGGCGATTACGGAGCGTCTTGCAACGGAGAATCCAGCGGCATATGAAAATAGTTTGGCAACCAGCTATAACAATTTGGCACTGCTATATGAAAACACAAACCGATTAGCTGCCGAGGCAGAGGAGCTATATAAAAAAGATTTGGCGATTACGGAGCGTCTTGCAGCGGAGAATCCAGCGGCATATGAAAATCATTTGGCAATCAGCTATTACAATTTGGCAAATCTATATACAAAGACAAACCGTTTGGCCGAGGCAGAGGAGTTATATAAAAAAGCGGTGGCGATTAGGGAGCGTCTCGCAGCAGGGGAGAATCCAGCGGCATATGAAAATCATTTGGCAAAAAGCTATAACAATTTGGCAATTCTATATTCAAAGACAAACCGTTTGGCCGAGGCAGAGGAGTTATATAAAAAAGCATCGGCGATTTGGGAGCGTCTCGCAGCAGAGGAGAATCCAGCGGCATATGAAAGTGATTTGGCAATCAGCTATCACAATTTGGCAATGCTATATACAAAGACAAACCGATTAACCGAGGCAGAGGAGTTATATAAAAAAGATTTAGCGATTACGGAGCGTCTTGCAGCGGAGAATCCAGCGGCATATGAAAGTGATTTGGCAATCAGCTATTACAATTTAGCAATGCTATATACAAACACAAACCGTTTGGCCGAGGCAGAGGAGTTATATAAAAAAGCATCGGCGATTTGGGAGCGTCTCGCAGCAGGGGAGAATCCAGCGGCATATGAAAGTGATTTGGCAATCAGCTATAACAATTTGGCAA
>BOBG01000231.1 GCA_026002265.1 Spirochaetia bacterium | reverse complement strand
ACTCGATCCGGTAATAAACCAATCAGATGCAGTGTTTGAATCTGTTTTTGATTCATTCCGGCTGATGGATCGTGTTGCGGTTGTGTTCGCTGTCTGTACCGCATCGTTTGGAGTCGGGGTCCGAGTTCCCGTTCCTTTCCATGCCCCCTGACGGTTGAACAATTCGGCAGCTTTAGCAATATTTTCGTTTGCCCACTGTGTGCCGGAGTCCGCACTCATTAAAACTGCATCCATTATTTTCCCATCTTGATCCACAAAATAAACTGCATCAGTTTTCCGGATTACCTTTTTTGCATCTGGTAACCAAAAGTCCCGTCCTTCCGTTGCGTCAGTTTCCTTAACAACCACACCAAGGGCAGTTCCGGTTTCATCTTTTGCATTTTCATCTAATTTCCGGAGATGTAGTACCACATAGTCTCCTCTCTTTACATCAACTGGTTGAAATTCATAGATCGGTACATCCAAACCATTACTCGCGATAAAAAGCTGCAATGCACCCAGATTACCATCACCTAAGACTTTGAATTCAATGAATTCAACCTTTGGTTTTGAATATTCAGTCCGTATTTCTGTGATCTGAACCTGCGGCAATTTGTCGTTCCGGGTCCGGAGCGGAACGAGTACGTTCAACGTATTTTGTTGTTCATCCTCAACCAGAACATCAGCCACGATCCGTTCACCTTTTCCGGGGCGTTCCGTGTACTGAATTTCCACAACCGTCCCTTCCGTCACCTGTTCTATTTCCAGCGCCGGCTGAAAATTGAGATTCTTGACCTTTACCGGTTGGGAAAATTCAAAATCGAGTACAGTCGGCGACACTGCCCGGCTCGCCAAAAACACCGGTGCCTCCGTACTGGAACCAAACGCCTCCACCACATTTTTCAGCGAAGATTCATTAGAACACGCGAGCAAACTCAAAACCAAAGCTGCAACATATAATTTCATAAAAACCTCCGATATATATATGACTCGATCTGAGATTTTTGATTCACTGTCCTTTAATTTTTTTTAAAAATCCGGTACACTTTTTTCATGGCATTAAATTGTGGCATCGTGGGACTGCCCAACGTGGGCAAATCAACTATTTTCCGGGCATTGAGCGGGGCAGCGGCCGAAGCTGCAAATTACCCTTTCTGTACCATAAATCCAAACATCGGTATATGTTCTGTACCGGATTCCCGGTTGACGGCATTGTCCGCACTGTTCAACCCTCAACGCACGATTCCGGCTGTCATTGAATTCGTTGACATAGCCGGACTCGTCAAGGGTGCGTCCAAAGGCGAAGGCTTGGGCAATCAATTTCTCGCACACATCCGGGAAGTCGGCCTCATCGCGCATGTTGTTCGGTGCTTTGAGGATCCGGATATTATTCATGTGGAAAACCGGATCGATCCGGCTGGCGATATGGACATCATCGCGATAGAACTTGCGCTCGCGGACATCGACACCGCGGCAAAACGCCGGGAACGTGCTGAAAAAAGTCTCAAGATGCAGGGGAAAAATGAACATAAAAGTGCGGAACTCGTTCTCACTGCGCTCGATAAAATCACTCCGGCGCTCGAAGCCGGAAAAGGTGCGAGGTCTGTGTCCCTGACTGATGAGGAAAAGGCAGCGGTCTACGATTGCCACTTTATCACCATGAAAGCGCAACTCTATGTGTGCAATGTTGATGAAGAGGGAATCCGTCATGGGAACCCTTTCATTGATGCGGTCAAGGAGCGTGCTGCGGCTGAAAATGCCGAAGTTGTCTGCATCTGCGGCCGGTTTGAAGCTGAATTGGCTGACATCGAAGATCCGGAAGAGCGGAACGCTTTTTTGGAAGAACTGAATCTGCCGGAACCTTCGCTTGATAGTCTGATCAAGGCTGCATACCGGCTTTTGGGTCTCCGGACTTTTTTTACAGCGGGAGCTGACGAGTGCCGGGCGTGGACCTTTCATGCCGGCGACACCGCGCCAAAGGCGGCCGGAATCATTCACACTGATTTTGAAAAAGGTTTTATTAAAGCTGAAGTCTATACCT
>BOBG01000230.1 GCA_026002265.1 Spirochaetia bacterium | reverse complement strand
ATATTCATTCGTGGACTTATTCCTTATCCGGCAGTTGACAAAATAGATTCCGGCTGCTACTCTCTATACTATCCGTTGCAAAGGAAAGGGGTGAAAATCCCCTACTGTCCCGCAACTGTGACCGGGAATGATTCCGCACTATGCCACTGACCGACTGGTTGGGAAGGCGCGGAAAATGTTAAACCCGTAAGTCAGGAAACTTTGACGGACCACATCTTTACTTTGAGGCTTCGTGGAATGAGCCTTTGGAGGACCTATGTTTTCTCGTGAACGATATTCTGCTCGTGTAGAATCCGCAGTTTTCTTCGTCTTGTTCTGGGTTGTACTGTTTTCCGGCTGCGATACCGACCCCGGCTCTACCGGCGACCTCCGTGCTAATTGGGCGACTGAGTACGACAGGTATCAAATCGATTCCAGTACCATCAGCTATAACGACGGTTACAGCAATTTCGCCGGCGAGATTAAGAATAATCCAGATTTTACCGCGGCCTATGGTGTTATTATCGTTGAATACACTACTGCACCCTCCGGCGTAACTGATAGCTTTACCGCAGTGTACTGGCGTGATTTGCACAAAGATTCGGTACTATTGGCAAATGCCTGGGATTTTTCGACCGGAATCGGAAGCGCAACAATTGCAACAGCCGCAACATACGAAGCAGCTCAGAAAAAATTTACTCAGGCTGCCTCTGAGACCTTTATATACTCATGGGCTATCAAGCCCTATCTAAAACAATGAGACCCGGACTCCGGTTGGCCGGGTGTCTGTTGATCGTGTGTGCCAGTTTTCTCTGCGCTGAAGAGACCGGTGACGATGATAGTCCGGTTCTTGAAGCCGAGGGCATCACCATTGTTGCCCCGGTACCGGCCGACAACCGTTCCGTACAAACCTTGAACCGGGAAGAGATCAGCAGAATCCCCGCGCATGATGTGGCCGGCATCCTCGAACAGGCATTCGGACTCTCTGTCACCCGCACTGCATCCGGTGCAAACGTCAACCTCCGGGGCTTGGGCGCGGGCAGAGTTGCCGTGTATGTGGACGGAGTGAACATCGCCTCCTCTCTATCCGGTGACTCCGATCTCAGTACGCTTGACCTCAGCGCTATTGAAGCCATCGAGCTTATCGAAGGCGGATCAGGATCCTCTGTTTCCGGTGCCATGGGCGGAGTCATTGCGATCAGCACCGTCAAAAAGCACCAACCGGGCGGCTCTTTCAGCGTAACTGTATCCAATACAGCGTCCCTTCCCGGATCCTTCACCGGTAAAGATGGAAATCCGGAAAAACCTCACGATGAAGATCTCCTTGACGGCCAACAAATCCGGCTGAACGCGGGCTTGGGCGGAAAAGGCTTTTCTCTGGGCGCGCATTTATCCGCTGGACGTACCGGAAATCATTTTCTCTACGAGGATTATACCGGGCAGACGCGGCGCTCCGATCATGGTGAAACCGCGGAATTCGGTGCAGGTGTGAGCCTGATTCAGGATTTACCGGATTATGCAACACTGAAACTCACGACCGATTTTTTTACAGGCACTAGAAATGTTCCGGCTTACATGGGCGGCGGTGCGTACAAAAATATCCTCAGCCAGAATAGTGTTAAGCTCGATCTGCCTCGTGCATTCCGTGATGATATGGCCGGCGGAGCGCAGTTTAGTTATGTGTGGAACCGGTTTGAGTATGAAGATAACAGCACATTGGTACACGAAAGCACTACGATTTCGCTTGATGGCCGTCTTGATTGGTTTGTAAACCAGAAATTAACTGCACATGGTGCATTTTCGTACCGATTTTCCGGGATCGATTCAACGAATGTAGGTACTCAATCCGGGCAGGACGGCGGCTTTTCCCTTTCCGGGAACTATGCTATATCGGAAAAAATGATTCTTTTTCCGGAACTAACGCTGCTGTTCCGTGACCGGGAATTTATTCCGGTGCCTAAAGTTGGCATTGTGTGGCAGCTTTCTGATTCTATTTCTATTAAAAATAATTATTACCGGGTATTCCGGTTTCCGGCTTTTGAAGATTTATATTGGGA
>BOBG01000229.1 GCA_026002265.1 Spirochaetia bacterium | reverse complement strand
TATTAGAATATCTCAAAAGTTTTATAGGTCTGTAAATAACATGAGAGGGGCAAATCCAGGGGACGTATGGCAATTTTCCCATGTTCATTATTGTAACAAAAACAGGCAGGAACATCCAACGCAAAAACCCGAGGGTTTAATTGAAAGAATGGTTTTAGCTTCCAGTAAAGAAAATGATCTTGTTATTGACCCTTTTGCTGGCAGTGGAACAACATTAAGAGTATGTCAACAATTAAATAGAAATTGTATTGGTATTGAATTGAATCCAGATTATATCACTTTAACTAATAATAGATTGGAACAACCATTTATTGGTTTTGATAGTATCGATGAAAGAATGGAAAGAGTTCCCAACGATTTAAATGATGAAAACATTAGAAATGAATATTATGAAAATCATAAACAATGGTTTTTAAAATTTCATCCTAATGCAGTAGAATCATTTGAAGAGGAATTTAAAAATAAATATAGAAATAAAAAATATATCGAAAATGATTGTTTAAAAATATAGTATAAAAAGGGGTGGGTACTTCGCATAACATACGTTATGTGCAATGCCGTCCTGCCGTAACGTGGTGATTGCCAAAGGATAAAAAATGGTATATACTGCTTTATATGGATATTTACGAGCAGAAAGGGCATAAATTCATACAATCGGACGTATTTGAAGGGCTAAAATTGGTTCAAAATGACTCAATAGACCTATTATTTATTGATCCTCGTTACAATATTGGCAAAAATTTTCGCACAACAAGAGACAAATGGGATTCAGATGAGGACTACTTAAATTGGGCATATTCATGGATAACAGTATGTATAGAAAAGTTAAAATCTACTGGATCAATGTACATTATGACATCCACTCAGTTTATGCCTTATTTTGATATTTTTATACGAAAACAAATGAAAATATTGTCAAGAATTGTATGGTATTATGATAGTTCGGGTGTCCAGGCAAAGAAATATTTTGGTTCATTGTACGAGCCAATTTTATTCTGCGTAAAAAATGAGAAAGATTGTTGTTTTAATGCGGAAGAAATATTGGTTGAGGCAAAAACCGGGGCAAAAAGGAAGTTAATTGATTACAGGAAACCAATACCTACGCAATATAATAATACTAAAGTACCGGGGAATGTTTGGGAATTTTCACGTGTTAGATATAGAATGGGTGAATATGAAAATCATCCATCACAAAAACCGGTATGTTTGTTGGAAAGAATAATAAAAGCTTCTTCAAATAGGGGAGACACTGTATTAGATCCATTTTCTGGAACTTTTACGACATCATTTGTTTGTGAAGCATTAGGGCGAAAATCTATTGGTATAGAAATTGATACAGAGTATTATCAAATTGGATTACGTCGTGTTCTGGGTATAGAAGAACATAAGGGGAAATATATTAGGCGTGAACCAAAGATTTATGAACATGATTTACGGCAAGAACAATTACCTTTTTTTCAGGTGGCTAATAATGGTTAAGCATGAATTCACTTCTATTATTTTACAGCAATTGGTAGACGATACTCATATAGACGGGGAGGAGATACTCAAATGTTCGTCATTACTTCAATACATCAATATAAAACAAAGTCAGCGAATAAAGGTTCAAAATCACGGGGTAGTTTTGCAAATTTATATGCAATATATGTGATCCTTGAAGATTATATTAAAGTAGTTTTTGAGGAAAAACGTAATGATGCAGAACATCAAGGAGCTATTTTTTCAGATTTATTTAATAGGCAGCGTGAATTGCCTTTTGGAACTAAACTACAAAATCATGCCTTAAATCATCGTTTGAATGAGGAATATCACAAGTATTTCCCAACGAACAAGTTATTTTAAGGGATATACCATAGAATATGACTTGAGCAAAACAATAATAAAAATTATTGAATTGTATATTAATGCAAAACGAGATGCGTTTGAAAGTTTTATTAGGACTTGTGAGGAACTTCAAAATATTGGAACACAAGACTAGGAAAAAATATTTCAATTTATTATTGGTCTCCTTTTGAAATTGTCAGTTATTCAATATTGAAATA
>BOBG01000228.1 GCA_026002265.1 Spirochaetia bacterium | reverse complement strand
CGGTTAAAAGCTGTAAAAACGGAAACCGGAGGAAAAATTTGGAAACGTGAACAATTAGCTGATAATATTGGTGCAATGGTCCAGCGTGAACTCATTACACCGGAAATTCTTAAGGAACGATTGCGGCGGCCGGACGTTCATGCAAAAATAAAAGAAAGCGTGGCATTGTACACCGGTATATTTCTTGATACACCGCTCAACAATTTTTCCGCCTCCGGCGCTCTTTCGACTCTGCTCACAGAAATGAGTGAAGGCATCCGGTTTGATTCGTTGCGAGAGTCCATTGTTGACACTATTGTTGAGAGTTCCCGGAATCTGACGAATCAAAGCCTGAGAGCTATCCTCGGTGATGTCCAAACGGAGAATCTCCTTACTACACTTGAGCAGACAATCAGTAACCGGCTTGAGACACAGGCGGCTCCAGTTATCGACCGGCTCCGTCCCGGACTAGAAAACGCACTTCCCGGCATTGAATTACTCTTTATCCGGTTTTTGAACCGGTGGGAAGTACGCGCTGAACTTGAAACGCACGGACGCACCTTTCTCTCCGGTGTGTTCAAGAAAATGAACGGCGTCCAGCGGTTATTTTTTTCAGCCGGTCAGTATGATAAAACCCTTATTGAACAAATGCCGGAAATTATTGAAGATTTTATCGGGCAGATCGATGATATACTGCAAGACCAAAGTGTTCAAATCCGGATGATTAATTTCTTTACCGGATCTATTGAACAATTTTTAACCGCGCCCGGTTCATCAGAAAAAATTGCATCGGTCATACGGGACTTCATCGCAGAATTTATGAACAAAAACATCGAAACGCTCCTGCCGAAGTTGACAGAAGCTGATGTCCGGGCCTTCATTACCAAAATGCTGGAGCGTCTTCCCCAGGCCGGCGCTTCATTTTTTAGGCCCTTTTTCAAGAAATTCATGGAACTGCATGGTACTAAAAATCTGTCCTATCTCCTTTCACTGTCACCGGAAAAAAAAGAAAAAGCCGATGATTTCCTCTGCGAAACCTTGCTCAAAGCAGTTGATGGACAAATCGAAGAAATTTTGAATTCTATTGATGTACAGGCATTGGTCAGGGACCGTATTAACGAGCTTGAAATGATCGACGTCGAGCGCATCGTACTCGATGTTATGGCCAATCAATTTAAATGGATCAATGTGTTCGGAGCAATCCTCGGCGCATTAATTGGAATCGTCCAATCGGTTCTTTCAAGGGTGATGTAGTAAGAGTTAAGGGTAGCTATTTTTAATTATAAGTTATTTTTTATAGTTCAAAAGTGCTTTTCCCTAGATAATAGGTAATTTTTCCTACCTCAGAAATAACTTTTATTAGTTCCAAAGTGCTTTTCCCTAGTTAATATATAATTTTTCCTATCTCAGAAATAACTTTTATTAGTTCCAAAGTGCTTTTCCCTAGTTAATAGGTAATTTTTCCTACCTCAGAAATAACTTTTATTAGTTCAGAAGTATTTTTTCCTAGTTAATAAGTAACTTTTTCTATAAATTTCTATTCTCTATTTTCCTCGTTTGTCCATTTACTCTCTTTTAAAAAGAAGTTTTGAGTCTTTTTTCACGGCCGTAGCGTTCAAAAGCAAGATCGATGAGCCTGTCGATGAGTTGCGGGTAGGAAATTCCACTAGCTTCCAGTAATTTTGGGTACATACTGATGGTTGTAAAGCCGGGCATGGTATTAATTTCATTGACAATAATGGTCCCATCTGCTTTAAGAAAGAAATCAACTCTGGAGAGTCCTTCAGCGTTAAGGACTTGAAAGCTTTTTAACGCGATATTCTGGATCCGGGCAATTGTTTCCGGATCTATATGTGCGGGAATATCCAGCACTGCACCATGTTCATCTATATATTTTGCCTCATAGGAATAAAATTCGTGAGCGCACAGCACTTCACCCGGCACTGACACAATGGGCGGTGAACCGTCTAAAATAGCACATTCGAGTTCCCGGCCCGGAATATATTCCTCGATAACAATTTTAGTGTCATACAAAAACGCATTTTCGAGTCCGGCGCGGTATTCAGATTCGTTATGAATTTTAGCGACTCCAACC
>BOBG01000227.1 GCA_026002265.1 Spirochaetia bacterium | reverse complement strand
GGCTCGGCCTACATTCGCCTAGGTCACTACGTTCCCACGGCTCATTTCGGCACATTTTTGTGGTTGCTGGAAACCTACGGTTTCCCTTATCGCAACCGCAAAAACGTCATATACAGCCGGAACGTTATGTGAAATGCCCCCTGAACTGGTTGGCTATATAAATAAAAAATATAATAATAAACACATGGAAACAAATTATTATGATGAATATATAAGATATAAAAAACTCGGTTTAAGAAATGAGCAAAAAGAAAATGTTCAAAAATTCATACATTCTTTTATGGATTTTGATGAGAAACAACAATGGGTAATAGAGAATTTGCCAAAGATTGAACTTGACTCAAATGGAAGAATAAGAAATGAATTATTTGAAGAAGTTGTTTTTCCGGTATTGTTGGATGGTTATAATAATAAAAATATAAATTTAATGTTATGGTTGGTAAAATTAGAACAAAATTATTATCAAAATAAAAACATATGGGAAAAAATGAATTTTAGAACTGGTCTACAAATAATAAAGGAATGTTATACATTAAAACCAAATAATACAGAAGTAATAGAAAAATATTTAGAATTAGAAATTCGTGGAATAAATTATAGTGAGCATGAATGGCCATATGGAATATTAAATGGTAATGATTTTGCAACCAAAGATGAATGTAAAAATATATTAGATGAAATACCATTTATACACAAACTCGATAGGAATAAAAAATACGAAAAATATATAAATGAATATGAAAATAGGGTAAAGGAATATATGGATAAATAATTATATAAAGCAGGAGGCACTTCACATAACATACGCTATACGCTGCGCCGCAGTAGCGGCTTGGCCTCCGAAAAAACGCAGTCGGCCTTTGGCCTTTGTGCGTTTTTTCTCCGGCACATTTTTGCGGTTGCTGGAAACCTACGGTTTCCTTTATCGCAACCGCAAAAACGTCGTATAGCTTTCACGTTATGCGACATTTTTTTGACGTTAATGTAAAAAATATATTGACACTAAAATTAAAATGATTTAAGATAAATATTATTAGGGGATGCATATGAATATTACATTGAACGATATAAAAAGGACTGTAAATAAATTAGCATCAAAGATTGATGCACCAAAAGATTCACTTCCAACATTTGGGTATTCAAAAGACTTTGGATATCCACATATAGAGATTGATGAAAACAATTTCTATTATGTTATTATGGAACGCGGACAAATACTTGAAAAAAAAGCAACAAATAATATAGATACATTACTGTATTGGATATTTGATAGTGTAACATTTAGAATGGCTGGTGATTTTGAGCTGTCAAATAGAATAGAAGCAGAAGACTGTCGCAGAATAATATTTATAAAACAAGAAGAATTATTAGGAACATTAAATGAAAATTGGCAGAAGGATAAAGAAAATTATCATACGAAAGTATTGGAAAAAAGCCCTTTTGATGATAATAGTGGATTAAGAGCAACTCTATGTGGTAAACTAAGAAAGGAAGGTTATTCTGAAAAGGAAATAGAAAATATGGCATATGAAAAATATCCACTAAATTAGTGATAGCAAAAAAACGTCGCATAACAGGATTGTTTACGCTTCGCCGCCAGTAGGCGGCTCGGCCTACGAAAAACCGCAGTCGGGCTACGCCCTTTGTGCGTTTTTTCTCCGGCACATTTTTGCGGTTGCTGGAAACCTGCGGTTTCCTTTATCGCAACCGCAAAAACGTCGTAAACAACCGGAACGTTAAGCGACATAGCCCGATTCATTTATATTGTAAAAAGATGTGCCGGAAATCATCCGGTAGTATACCATACTACTTATACCTAGCCGGAATAGCATCAGTTACGGGCTACGATCGCTTAACAGGGTTGTTTATGCTGCGCCGGCAATAGCCGGCTTGGGCTTGCGCCACAGTTTTGCGGTTGCTGGAAACCTTCGGTTTCCTTTATCGCAAACCGCAAAACCGTCATAAACAACCGGAACGTTATGTGCCATTTTTCGCCCGGAGAATTCAGAATACCGCCCGCCGTCCATGGCGGGCGGGGAGAAGAAGACCTTTGCGGCATCAATGGTTAGTAGCGTTTTTCGTTGACTAATGCTATTGTTAC
>BOBG01000226.1 GCA_026002265.1 Spirochaetia bacterium | reverse complement strand
ACCCTCTAGATCGATCCCGAATCAGCGGAAAATTATAAGATCAATTTCTACTGGTTTAAATTTTTACGAATTCTAGCTATCTCTTTTTATTGTAAAAAGGTGCTAGAGGTCTGTCCCCAGTATCTCATTATATATAAATGATATACCACCCCCAGATCGCTCCCGGAAAAGCATGAGAGCGAATCAATACGATCCACGAATGTACATAAATTAAAAAGACCGGAACCGCAAAGCTACGCGGAGGAAGAAGCAGCGATTTTGGGGACAGACCTCCGTATTTATTTACAACAAATAAAATTACAACTAAAAATATTCATGTTATTTGACCTCTTCTCCGGTGTTGGAAAAACCCCCCGCTGGGATAGCCTCTCTTTTTTTTTGATAGAGTTGACTATTCTGCCCGGAATCGCTACTCTGCAAACCCAGAGGTAACGCGACACTAGCTCACCTGGATAGAGCATCAGCCTTCTAAGCTGAGGGTAGTGGGTTCGAGTCCCGCGTGTCGCATCGATATGTTTAAATTTCTCCATACGGCTGATTTGCACCTCGGCAAGGTGCTTCATGAATATCCGCTTAAAAATGATCAGGAGTATTTTCTTGATCAGATTGCCGGAATCACCACCGATAAATCCTTTAGTGCATTACTTATCGCCGGTGATATATATGACCGGTCCATTCCTTCCGTTGATGCAGTTTCTATGTTTAGTACATTTTTAGGCGCACTCAAAAAAAACCGGCCGGATCTGGAAATTCTCGTGATAAGCGGCAACCATGATTCCGCGCCTCGGCTTGGTTTTGCCAAAGAATTACTGACTGAACTGGGAATCCATCTCGTGACGGATCCGGAAGATTCAACTGTGCCTATTATCGTGGGTGAATGTGCTTTTTTTCTCCTTCCTTTTTTAGCGCCCGATTCCTTAAAAAAAACTCCCCGCGAAGGTGAACCGGCGGAACTCCTTACTTCTCAAAAAGCACTTGCAGAAGAAGCTGCGCTCCGGTTGAATGGTGCGCTCAATCGTTTATCCGGAAACGAGATCCGGTACAAAGTCCTTGGAGCGCATCTTTTTACACGCGACAGTAAAGAAGCGGGATCTGAACGGGTTTTTCTCGGCGGTGCGGAACAAGTAGATGTGGGGCAGTTTTCCGGTTTTAATTATATTGGGCTTGGGCATTTGCACCGGTGTCAGCCGGCTGGAATAAATGCATGGTATTCCGGCAGTCCAATCGCCTATTCTTTCAAGGAATCGCCTCATAAGAAATGTCCGATTCAGACTCCTTTTGAGGATAGTGAATATGGAAAATTTGTTCTTGCGCCGGTTCTAACTGAACAGGGTACAGAAGTTAGCCGGATTCCTATTCAGCCGCTCCGGAAACTCTACAGTTTATCCGGGACTTTTGACTATTTTGATACAGAGTCCGGTAAAGCGCTAGAACCGGTCAAAAATGATTATCTTGAATTGGTTTTAGATGATATAACATTACAGGACAACGCAATGTCTAGACTCCGGAAGCATTTTCCTCATCTTTTAACGATAAATCAAGGAAAAGCTTTTGATGTGGATCGCCGGCTTCCGGAACAGGAATCCCTTTACGGAGAAGATGTTGCGAACCGGACTGTTAAAGAAGATTTTGCAGATTTTTTGATCCAGTTATATGGAACCTCCAACCCTGGTTTTTTATCAGAATGTGAACGTTTTGACAGAACCTTAGAGGATATAGAAAAAGAAGAAAAAAATGGATTACTATAGTCTCCTCGGAGTGAACCGGCATGCATCTGCCCGCGAGATAAAACAGGCATTCCGTGAAAAGGCCAAACGCCTCCACCCGGATGTTGCAGGTGAATCTTTAACTGAAGAGATGCGGCTGCTCCTTACAGCTTATCAAGTTCTTTCTTCTGCCGACCGGCGTTTTGAGTATGACCGGCGCTTTGCCAAGCCAGCCTCCTTTGACTATCGTTCTTTTTTACAGCATCAGGAGGATCCGGTGTATCAAGGGAAATTGTTCTCGTATGATCTCTTTCACCATAATGAAGATGCAGCGATTACTCTATGGCAAAACCATGGGGGGATCGATTTTCAGTGGGAATATTTTATGGACCGGGA
>BOBG01000225.1 GCA_026002265.1 Spirochaetia bacterium | reverse complement strand
TGATCCTAACATTATTAATAAATATATTGTTAGTATGTTTATTTTTTCAATTTTGTCAACCGATTCAAAAAATTCCGTTTAACGAGTTGTTTCCAGCACCGTAAATCCGGATTTTAAACATTAATTGCCCGGAGAATCCGGCGTTTAACAGCTCCGGAATGGCCAGTAAAAGCAGCAATACGTTCCCGTATCTCTTTACGTTGAGAGTTGATACCAAAGGGGCAGGTGCAGACTCCTTTCAAAATATCCTGTTCAGCGGCACAGGCGATAATTTGCGTTTCTTCGAGATAAAAAAGGGGCCGGATGAGGGTGACCGGGAATTTCTGATAGGCAACTTCAACCGGCATCGTGGATAAGCTGCCTTTTGAGAGCAGATTCATAAAAAAAGTTTCGATAATATCGTCAAGATGGTGACCGAGCGCAATCCGGTTAAAACCATTGTCCACAGCATACCGGAGCAATTCCGTCCGGCGCTGCGTGGAACACCAGTAACAATTCATTTTTTCACCCGGTTTGAGCCGGCCGATAATGGGAACGAAGTGGTCCGTAAAAGAAATGCCCCATGTTTCAAGCCGACTCGCCAACGCCGCTTTTTTACAGCACGCACAAAAATCACTGGAAATGTGGAGCGCGGCAAGTTTATACTGGACCTTGAGTGCGGGCCGAATTGTGGAAAGTGCCCACGCGAGAACCGTAGAATCCTTTCCACCGGAAGCTGCGATCAGGATCCGGTCCCCGTCATGAATCAGGTTCCGCTCAAGAACTGCCTTGGTAGTCAAGGTTTGTACTATTTTACTTGCTCGCGCAGTACGAAAAAACCGCTCTGACACAGTTGATCTGCTACAAAATTTGGCAGAATTCTATTGTTTCGTGATTCGGTCCGGTGATTTTGAAAAACCGGACTCCCTTTTCCCAAAAGGGCAGAGCCTCGATGCTGGTCGGGGATAAGCCGGCTTTAACATTTTCATGGTAACAAGCTTCAATATCGGTGCAATCAATCGCAATATGATCTATGGCACCCGGTTTGAGGAGTGCTTGTTTATTTTCGTAGACTTCAATGACTAGCGAATCGAGTTTCAAAAAACAAACCCGGCAATCAATTTCTTTCTCATGAACGACTTCAAAACCAAGGATCCGGTAAAAAGCGAGAGTCGCTTCCATATCGTTAGTGGGAAGCCCAATGTGCTGAATTCCATGTGTATAGTGTTTAATCATTATTTCCTCTACTGGCAATGGTATGCACCGTCAACAATGAGATCGCAGCCGTTGGTGTAACCGGATGTTGATGCGGCAAGGTAAATGACTGCTCCAACCAATTCTTCGGGTGTGCCCATGCGGTGGTTTGGAATTAACGGCATCCATGCGTCTTTAAGTTCTTGCGGTGTATCAGAACTCATTGGTGTGGAAATATAACCGGGGCTGAGACTGTTGACCCGGATTCCGTACTCTGACCACTCAATTGCCAAGGACCGTGTCAGGTGGATGATTCCGGCTTTTGATGCGTTGTAAGATGCCTGCCACTGGGGAATGTTGACGATGGTTCCGGACATAGATGCCATGTTGATGATAGAACCTTTGATGCCTTTTTCGATCATTATTTTGCCCACGGCACGGGCAACGATGTATTCACCGGTTAGATTTACGTCAATGACTTCGCGCCAGTCCGCTATGCTGGCTTTCAATGTGTCCTCGTGGATGCAGGTGCCGGCATTGTTGAATACGATGTCAATTTTTCCGCTTTTTTTGAGAATTTCCGACAGTGCGGCGTCAACTTCTTTTTCTTTGGTGACATCTGCGAGCAAACTGTAGGCTTTTCCGCCATCTGCGTGTATCTTTTTGACCGTTTCATCTGCACCGGAACGAGAGATGATCACAATCTCCGCGCCGGCGCGTGCCAAACCTTGGGCAACGACCTGCCCGATTCCCCGGCCGCCGCCGGTCACGAGTGCAACTTTTCCGGTTAATCCAAATAATTCATCTAAATAACTCATAAAAACTCCTTAATTAAATCACAAAAAATACCGTCCACGAATACGGATAAATATTTATCCGTATTCAGCAGTTTTTTCATTTTTTCTCCTTGAAATTTTTTTACCGGAACATTCCGGAACCATGATCTACTAGTATACAAG
>BOBG01000224.1 GCA_026002265.1 Spirochaetia bacterium | reverse complement strand
TTACAAAAAATATTATATTATCTGCTTCATCGTTAAGAGAATCATATTCATTATCTTTTTGGGATAGTATTATAGTTGCAAGCGCAATAGAATCAAATAGTAGTATTCTTGCAAGTGAGGATATGCAAGATGACTTAAAGATAAAAAATACAACCATAAAAAATATTTTTAAATCAATATGAAGAATGATATAAAGTACGCCGCCACTGCACCTAACAAGTCTGTATATGCTTCGGGCGCAGTAGCGTCCTCGGGCCTGGAACGCTCCACGTTCCTTTATCAAGTTTGCAAAACATAAAAAAAAGTCCGGACCCAGCCGCTGCCGGATCCGGATTAAAGTTTTTTATAGATGCCCAGTTATAGTATTTTCTTCTACACTAATAGGATTAAGGTCGCCATATTGGGCGGTTCCATTATTTACATAGATAGCGGCACCGGAGTTAGGGAGTGTTACGTTATTGGCATTGGTTCCAGCGTCAGTGCCGTAAATAGTTCCACCACTCATAGTGAAAGTTCCAGTTCCATCATTGTACACGCCGCCCCCATTGGTGGCTGCAGTATTCTTGCTAATAGTTCCGTCACTCATAATAAAATTATCAGCGTTGTACACACCGCCACCCTCATCAGCACTATTTCCGGTAATAGATCCGTCATTCATAGTGAAAGTTCCAGTTCCATCATTGTACACGCCGCCACCATTGGTGGCTGCAGTATTCTTGCTAATAGTTCCGTCACTCATAGTAAAATTATCAGCGTTGTACACACCGCCACCCTCATCAGCACTATTTCCGGTAATAGATCCGTCAAACATACTAAAATTACCACCGGTATCATTGTACACACCGCCGCCAAGTATAGGTGCTTCATTTTCAGTGATAGATCCATTATACATTTTAAAATCGCCGGTGTTACTCACACCGCCACCGGCATCAGCAGTATTTCCGGTAATAGATCCGTCAAGCATAACAAACATACTAGCATCATTGTACACACCGCCACCGTCATCAGCAGTATTTCCGGTAATGGTTCCACCATCCATACCAAAATTACTACCATTAATGTGTTTACCACCATTGTACACGCCGCCGCCCAATATAGATGCTTCATTTTCAGAGATGGTTCCGTCATGCATAGCAAAAGTACCGGCGGAAATGTACACGCCACCGCCTCCATAGTAGTTTGCAGTATTATTGCTAATGGTTCCATTATACATTGTAAAAAATTCGCCGGCGTTACTCACGCCGCCACCGGCATCAGCAGTATTTCCGGTAATGGTTCCGCCGGTCATATCGAAAACACCATTGTTGTACACACCGCCGCCCTCATTACTACTAGTCGCAGTAACTTTATTTTCACTGATAGTTCCGTCTTTCATAGTGAAAGTACCATTGTTGTACAGGCCGCCGCCATAACCATCAGTCCCAGTAAGGATATTTCCGCTGATAGCTCCGCCATTCATAGTGAAAGTACCACTGGTATCGTTATTCACACCACCACCAGAGCTTGTTGTAGTCTTGTTATTCTGTAATATGGCGCCGTCATTCATTGTAAATATCCCTGAATTTTTGACTAGACTGCCCCCGGCATCGGCCACCGTGTTCTTATCTCCATCAATAATCAGTGTCGAGAGTGTTAATGAGGCACCGGATGCTACTGTGAATAAATCACCGGTTCCTCCCCTCTTCAATATCCATGTCGAGTTACCGATTGATGATGTGAGCTCAATATGCGTCCCAGCCGGAATACTCACTCCTGAACTCAGCGTAATATCTTTGTAAACCGTAATCGTATCCGGAGAACCGGCGGAAGTGCCGGTCGCATCATTAAGAGCGCTAACCAACGAAGCATAGCACACAATATTTCCGTCAACACTACGCGAAGCTTCAAGCACGCTGAACGTAGCATTTACCCTTACATCAGCAGCCGGCATAACAAAGGTCCATACCCTAGCATCGGGACTCCTTAAAACTGTTCCGGCATTCACAGACGGTTCACCAAACTTACCAGCATCCGGACTCAAGCTCAGCGTCACAGTCGTTCCCGGAAATGCAGCCGGAAAATTAGCAGTCGCCTTTCCCATCAGCGTTGCATCAAGTGTTATTCCAAAATAACCGCCGTTCACATGCATTTGGACTACTGCCGAATTCT
>BOBG01000223.1 GCA_026002265.1 Spirochaetia bacterium | reverse complement strand
CAACAATAAGGCTTAAAGATGACTTATTGAGGGTTACTCCGGTTACCGCTATCGGGGAAACTGTAAAGCTGACACTAAAGTTTGCCGTAATGCCATTGCCGCCGCTTATCGTTACGGTGGCGGTATAGGTTCCTACCGCAAGTCCGTTATTGGGAACCACCGTAAAGGCATTGGTAGCGGACCCGCTTACCGGAACGCTGCTTATCGATGTGGTAGAGAGGGTAAAGGACCCGCTGTTAGTCCCGGAAAGCGCCGCGGTCAATGGTCCGGTTGCCTGATTGCCCGTGTTGGTAATGGTTATGTTTTTGGGGGTCTGCGCCGTGTAACCTAGTGTTGCTGCCGGGAACGTGTGGGTTCCAGTAACGTCAAGATTTATTCCCCAGGTAGCAGGGATTACGGTATACGCAGCCGTTAATACACTACTATCGGTCATGCCGCTTTTAACCGCTCTTGCCTTAATGGTCATTGCCGCGGTAATTGAAATAGGTGACGTATACTGAGAGCTTGAGGTAGTGGGGTTCGTACCATTAGTTGTATAGTAAATTGTTGCCCCCGCTGTAGTGGTGGAAAGCGTAATCGCTGTGCCGGATGCGACCGCGCCGGCAGCAGGACTTACTGTCGGTGTAGCAACTTTCGGCAATGCCGGTGTTGTTACAGAAACAGATTGAGACTCACGACTGCCAGAACTATTGCTCGCTGTCACTTTATAGGAATAGGTCGTCCCTGGCGATAGGCCACTGTCAGTATAGGAAGTACCGGATACTGTCGCAATGACAGTTCCAGACCGGTAGACTTTGTAGTTAGTTGCACCAGATGTGGAAGACCATTGTACCTGGACGCTGTTTGAAGACTGCGCTGTTGCAGTCACGTTTTGAGGAACACCGGGAATAGCAGAAGCCTCCACTCCGGCAGGTGTGTTACTCATCTGAATAGCATCAACTATAAGCGAGCCTGAAGTCAATAAAATACCAGCAACAGCAAGGGGGAGAGCAACAGGAGAAGCAGCAGTAACTGCTATACCAACTGCCACTACACCAGCGACAAATGATACAGCATCTAAGGCAAATGCGACATTAGGGCTAAATATAGCTGGTGCTGATGATGGTATGACTTTACTGACAAAATTAATAGCTTTTATAGCAGTAGTTATCCAGCTAAACAAAACTCGTGTCTCACCATCATCCGGCAACTGTTTGTCGATAGCAGTCCAGAACGCCATTGCAGTGAGTATATTCCGGTTACGGATATTTTCTGAGAGGCTGATAGCCGGATCATCCTGATATGCGCTCAAGACATTTTTGTTAAATATAATCTGTTCAAATGTTTCGGAATCTTCACCATCGTGAATAGTCATCGAAAATTGTTCAGTCTCATAATCATACGGAGACAGATCAGCAGCAACAATAAGCTCGCCATCTTGTACAATGAAAAAACCGTAAGGAAAGGGATTGTCCTACATTTCAGTATAAAAATGAGAATGTTTTTTGGCGATGTTGAAAAATCTCTCTCTGGTGTCTGGGAATAATGCAACCACAGAGGCAAAAAAGGTACACAAAGGGAAGGCTGAAGGGAGAAAAATGTTCGGGGATCAGCGTTACCCCAAAAGGGATACCCACGATGGTAGTGAGCAGAATACCGATAAGGATTGCGCCGGGAACATTCCGGCTAAAGAGAATAATCGTAATGATCAGTCCGAGGAGAGCCACCAGCGCGCTGCCCGAAGTCAAATTGCCCAAGCCGATCACGGTACCGGCATCGTTCACCACCACACCGGCGTTAGCCAATCCGATAAGGGCAATGAAGAGTCCGATGCCTACAGAGACCGCTTTTTTCAGATTGAGTGGAATTGCCTTGATGATCGCTTCCCGGACATTAAAAAAGGAGAGGATAATAAAGACAATGCCTTCAAGGAATACTGCTGCCAGGGCGACCTGCCATGTGTAGCCCATGCCGAAAACCACCGTATAGGTAAAAAAGGCATTGAGTCCCATTCCAGGCGCCAGCGCAACCGGAAGATTGGCCATAAAAGCCATACACAGAGTCGCAATAGCGGAGGCAATGACCGTAGCTGTAAAGACTGCCCCTGGGGTCATACCGTTACCGATGCTGCCTAGCATACCTGGATTAACCGCCAGGATATATGCCATGGTCA
>BOBG01000222.1 GCA_026002265.1 Spirochaetia bacterium | reverse complement strand
AGGTACGGGTATGTTCATTCATACTGACGCCCCTTCGGCATTCCGCTGTTTACCAAAAATACGCCGGCGTAACGACGATTTGTCATTATTCCGCTTGATAAATACGTTGGTCAGAATCGCTGCGAGGATGACAATTCCCTGTATTGCCTGCTGCCAAAATGGCGACACATTGATAAGTGGCAGCGACAATGGACACAAAAAATGCTACTCAGGAGAAAATTTTGCAAGCTTCAATGGAGGAATGGTTGTGGGATTAATATCTCCAAAAAAGATTGCAGTGAACAGCGAGCGTTTCCGTGAACTGGGACTTGTCTTTTTCATCGTTATTGTGAGTGCTGTCGTACAGGCGCGTAACCACGAGTTTTTGACCGTACTCAATCTGAGTCAAATTCTCGCCAACACCGCCATACTCGGTATACTTTCGGTGGGAATGATGATGGTACTGCTCACCGGCGGGATCGATCTATCAATCGGTGCGACTATGGCTTTTTCCGGTATGGTAGCTGGCCTCACGGTAAGCGCTTATCCCGGCGTGCCGCCTGTGGTATTGGTACTGGAAGGAATGCTGCTAGGAGCTGTCATCGGCGTGATCATCGGTGTCCTTGTCGCCCGGTTTAACATACTCCCGATCATCGCGAGCCTCGGTCTTATGAATGCGATCCGCGGTTCCACATATATGGTCAGCAAAGGGCAGTGGGTCAGTGCCTACCAGATGTCGCCGGCGTTCAAGGCAATGGCCACAAACAAGACCCTCGGAATCAACAACCTCGTCTTTATCGCTGTGGCGATCTTTATCGTTTTCTACTATTTTATCAATCATACCCGCACCGGCCGGAGAATCTATGCAGTCGGATCAAACCCGGATGCAGCCGAGGTCATTGGTCTGCCGAAAAAGCGTATCATCACTCTGGTGTATATATTGATGGGTGCTCTGGCCGGACTCGCCGGTGTACTCTGGGTCGCTAAGTACGCATCAGCCCAAGGAGACACAGCATCCGGCTACGAAATGAATGTCATCGCGGCCTGTGTCTTGGGTGGTGTAAGCGTTTCCGGCGGCAGAGGCAAAGTTTCCGGATTGCTCCTTGGGGTCGTCCTCTTTGGTATACTTGCCAATGCACTGCCACTTATCAATGTGTCGCCATTTTGGCAGCAGGCAATACAGGGAATTGTCATCCTCGCAGCGATTCTGACCAACGTATTTATCAAGCGGAATAATGACAAATCAGCGTTACGCCGGCGTATTTTTGGTAAACAGCGGAATGCCGAAGGGGCGTCAGTATGAATGAACATACCCGTACCTTATTAACTAAAAAGCCGTGGTCATGGAAAGGATTCTTTTTTCAGTGGGAATGGCTGCTGGTCATCATTTTTATTTTCATTAATGTGATCAACAGCTTTCTCTCGCCGTGGTATTTGTCAGCAAACACCTTCCTCTCCGCACCGATGAATTTCCTCGACAAAGCTTTTATCGTACTGCCGATGATGTTCGTGATTATTCTTGGTAATATCGACATTTCCGTAGGCTCCATCGTGGCATTTACCAGCGTGATGATGGCTGTTGTGTTCAACGCCGGTGTGCCAATGCCGGCAGCGATTCTTTTTGCACTTATATTCGGTACGATTTTGGGAGGCATTAACGGTCTGCTACTCGTCAAGTTTAAAGAATTACCGGCTATGATTGTAACTCTCTCCACCATGACAATTTACCGGGGTATTGCGTACGTTATTCTGGAAGATCGCGCTTCCGGCGGGTTTCCATCATGGTTCAGCTTTTTCGCATGGGGCACTGTAGGGCCGATTCCCTTTATACTGATTGTGTTTATCATTGCGGCTGTCATTTTCGGCATCCTGCTCCACAAGACCACGTTTGGGCGTACTCTCTACGGCATGGGTTCTAATATACTTGCCTGCAAATATTCCGGCGTTAAAATTGACCGTGTACTTATTATCGTGGGACTGCTTACCGGTTTAATGTCCGCGGTATGTGCCATTTTCCTGACCAGCCGGATGGGCAGTACCCGTCCCAATGTTGCGTTAGGCTATGAACTTGACGTAATTGCGATGGTCGTTCTCGGCGGGGTGAGCACCTCAGGCGGTACCGGCAGAATCGCGGGGCCTCTGCTTGCAATATTCATCATCGGATTTTTGAATTACGGGCTGGGGCTTATC
>BOBG01000221.1 GCA_026002265.1 Spirochaetia bacterium | reverse complement strand
TTCGCAATTTTTATTTCAAAGAAACGACAAAACAAATTTATTTTTTTCAATTATGATGATTTTTGTATTTTTTTATTTAGGAGAATTAAGTTCAAGCAACTGGGTATTTGTAAAATATAGTTGGATACGGGGTGTAGCTAGAGGTTCAATATTAGCAAGTATGATATTACTTCCGCCATTTTTGCAAACATTTTTCAATATGGAAAATAAAATTGTCACACGCATATCAATTTCTATACTTGTAATTTATTTCCTTGTAAATATGATAGTATCAGGCGATGATTCAAAACTCGAAATAGTGTTCACTTTTGGAAATATCTTTCTTCTAGCGAGTGTAATTTATGGTATTATAATTTGTGTACAAGCATTCAAAAAAAGTGAAAAAACTGCACTAGTCCCATTAATCTGCTTGATTCTTGGGGTTATTTGTGCTGTCCATGATGTCATTTTTGATATGCAACATAAAATTCCTCTTATTTGGTTACAAGTAGTGAGTATAGCCCTCCTAAATTTTTCAATTTTCTTTGTTATGGCCATACGTCAAGCAAGAATTAAACAAGAAAATGCACTTTCTACTCAAAAAATAGAAAATCAAAAGGTAATTTTGGAAAATTCTTTTTCAAATATTAGAGAAGTTATTGAACATCTTACTGAAATGGGACTTGAATTAAATAATTCGACTGAATTAGCATTGAAATCTGCCGGAATTTCTTCGGAAAAGGGCTTGGATATAAGTAAAAAAGCGGAAAAACAGTATAAAGAAACAGAAGATGCGGATAAATTGGTGAATAATTTTATGAATTCTATATCGAATATCAACGAAAATCTTACAAAACAGACTGAACATATATCAAGAACGGCAGCCTCTTGTACCGAATTGTCTGAAAGTACGGAAATTATCACAAAAAATATAAAGGAAACTCTCAATTTTACAAATACTCTTGCTGATTTGACCAAAGACGGTGAAAAATCTGCGGTTAATCTTGATTCTGCTATGCAGGAAATAGCTGCTTCCTCAAATGCTATTTCAAATGTTATAAATGTTGTTGACGATTTTTCTGAGCGTACCAATGTTCTTGCTATGAATGCAGCTATTGAAGCAGCTCGTGCAGGGCTTGTTGGACGCGGTTTTGCAATCATTGCTAATGAAATCAAGACTTTATCCTCGCAACAGAAAAGCCAAGTCGGACAAATCCGCATAATTATTGGAGATATTACGCAAAAAATACAGGAAGGAGCGAATCACTCGGAAAAAGTCCGCACTTCTCTTATGCAAATCACAGAAGGTACTCAAAATTCTGTGGAACAAATTAAACAAATTGCTCAAGAAAGCGTAGAACAGGCACAAAATACTGTTTCTATCAACGAATCTATGGAAAATTTGGCTAAAGATTCTGTAGAAATTCAGAAACAACTTAAAAATCAGAGCGAATATTCAGATAAAGTGCGGAAATCCGTGGCTGTTATTGCGGACGAATCAAACGAGGTTATGCAATCAACTCACGATATTATTGATAATAATGGTACTTTAACACATTCAATGCAAGCACTTAAACAGCACGTATCAAATTCTGCACAACTGATAGAGAAATTATTGGAAGGTACAAAATCTATTTAATATGAATATCCATAGTACCAGCTTTCTTTGCAGCGGTGTAGCCAACTGTTCGCAACAGAGGGTAATTATGACCATCTTTATTATATGATATACTTTCTTGATGGACAAAAAAACCAATATTATCGTTATCAATCCCTTGAAGGATATTGATAAACTTAAAGCTCTGGCATCGGAACAGCGGATCATGCTGCTGGATATATTGCGGAAGCAGACGTTGAACATAAACGAACTGGCCGAGGCCCTTTCCCTGCCTCAGTCCAATGTGGCTACCAATATCAGCATTTTAGAGAAGGCCGGATTTTTATCCACGGAAAAGATCAACGCAAAAAAGGGCAATCAGAAACGGTGCGCCACTTCTTTTTCTGAGATCCTTATCGAATTTCCGGAAGAAAAAACGGATAAAAAAGACATCATTGAAGTGGAAATGCCTATCGGGATTTTTACCAACTGTTTGGCAAATCCGCCTTGTGGGCTTTGTTCCACCGAGAGTATCATTGGCTACCTTGACACCCCCGAACCGTTCCTTGAGCCTGACCGGATCAAGGAACGATTCGGGG
>BOBG01000220.1 GCA_026002265.1 Spirochaetia bacterium | reverse complement strand
TGATTATGAATGAAAAATCCCGGATTCTCCGTGCCGATATTCCTCAATTTAGCCACCACCGGATTCTCCGGGGAGAAGTCGTACTGACAACATTACCGGGTGCGGAATCTCTTGCCGTTCACATGCCATGGCACCGGGAAAAACAAGCTTTTAGGTATACGCTTTGTTCGCCATGTTTTGTAACGGAAGGAGTTGTGCAGTGCGGAACCACGGAAATTGTATTTACTAAAGGAAATGCATGGGGAATTTTTGATTGGATGCGCGGAGTACGTCCGCAGCGTGATTTACGTTTTTGGGCTGCGGCCAGCGGCATGAACGATGGGCGTCATATAGGGTTAAGCATTGGGTACAGCACGGCAGATTCTCAATTTGGGACCGAAAATGCTTTTTTTTTAGATGGACGGATCCATAAATTGGATCAAGTTACCTTTCATTTTTCACCTGATGATGAATTTAAACCGTGGCGCTTTACCTCTAACGATAACCGGCTGGAAATGATTTTTAGTCCGATTGATGAAATTACAGAACATAATCGGATTCTTTTTTATGCTCAACGGCAGCGGACGATTTTCGGCTCTTTTTCCGGAACAATAATCCTTGATGACGGTGCAAAACGTTCATTTGAAGGAATTAGCGGTATTGTTGAGGACCGGATGACCCGCTTTTAATGCTCTGGAAAACCCATTTCTGAAAGTGCCTTTTTTGCCTCGGCAATTTCATTAAACGGCATCACATAATCATTATAAATGATTGTATTCTCATGTCCTTTTCCCAAAAGAAGAACAAGATCATCTACTTTGGCCATGGAAAAAGCTTTCCGGATTGCGGACGGGCGATCCGGAATAAACAAAAGATTCGCATCCGGGCATCCGGCTGCAATATCCTGTAAAATATCCATTGAAGATTCGCCGCGAGGATCTTCATCAGTCAAAAGGATATAGTCAGAAAAGCGAGCTGCAATTTTTCCCTGTTCAGGACGTTTTTGTGTGTCGCGGTCTCCGGGCGAACCGAAAACACTGATAATATTACCGGTAATTCGTTTCCGTAATGCCGGAAATAATGCTGCAAATGACGATGGCGTATGGGCATAATCAACAATGACTTCAAAGGGCTGACCATGATCGATCCGTGTCATGCGGCCGCAAACCGGTTTAAGCCTTTGTACAAAAGGAACAAGATCGTGAATCCCTATTCCGGTTGATTTCGAGACAGTCAGCAGCGCAGCTAAAACATTTCCGGCGTTAAAAGCACCCGGAAGATGATCTTCAAAAGAAAGATATTTATCAGAACCGGAACAAGATACCGTGTAACGATTACCGGTCATTCCACTTTCCAAATTCAGCAGCCTAATATCAGCCGGTTTTCCTTGCACACTAAAACGATAGACCGGTTTTCCGGTTGCATCTGCAAAATAACCAGCGCTTTTGTCATCAGCATTGAGCACACCAAAAGATTCTGCCGGATTCATTCTTTTTTGATGATTACAATTATCGAGTGACCGGAACAAATTTGCTTTATCATGCCGGTATTGTTCCCATGTACCATGAAATTCCAAATGTTCGTGGGCAACATTCGTCATAATGCCAACGTCAAACGCAACGTCACCCAAACGATTGGTGCGCGGCGACAGCCCGTGGGAACTCGCTTCCAAAACTACGTATTCACAACAATTGTCACGCATTACAGCAAGCATTCGCTGAATCGTGGACGCCTCCGGCGTGGTTTGATGCTCCGGATTTTCCACAATAGTTGTACCGTCACCATGCTGAACCGTTGAAATAAAGCCCGCGGTTTTTCCGGCCGCGCAGAGCAACTGGTGGACGAGACTGACGGTTGTACTTTTTCCCTCGGTACCGGTTACACCGATAAGAGTCATAGATTGCGAAGGAAAATCATAAAAACTTGCCGAAACCGGGGACAACGCAAACCGGGAATCCTGAACCTTTATGGACACAATGCCATCATGAACCGGAATTGCATGCTGGTGCACAATAACCGATGCACCATGCGAAAGAGCGGCGTCAATAAAGTGGTGCCCGTCAGTATGAAGTCCGGTCAATGCACAGTACAGATTACCAGGACGGACCTTCCGGGAATCGTACTCAATGCCGGTGACTACTGGATCCCTATCTTTCGGAATATTTTCCGTGAATCCGATTTTTCCGGCAATCGTTGGTGTCAAAAATGCAGACAGATGTCTTTCCATAGAATATTTCTCGT
>BOBG01000219.1 GCA_026002265.1 Spirochaetia bacterium | reverse complement strand
GTCAACAGATTCTGCACGGCCGCAGAACCGGATTCTACAGTCGCCTGCCATTGCCCCAGCCGGCTTTCCGCATCCTTCGCAATTTCAGCGATTCGGTCTTCGATTGTCAGCGAGGATTCCCCTGTCCGCCGTTCCATTTCCCGGATCCGCTGCTCGGAATCAGTCAACAGATTCTGCACAGCCGCAGAACCGGATTCCACAGTCGCCTGCCATTGCCCCAGCCGGCTTTCCGCATCTTTAACAGTGATAACAATTTTTTCTTCCAATATTAAGAAAGACTCCCCGGCTCGTCGTTCCACTTCCCGAAGTCGTTGTTCGGAATCTGTGAGAATATTCTGTAGAGTTGCATTCCCGGATTCCAGATTTAACTGCCATTCCGCTAACCGGGACTCAGCATCTGCCTTGATTTTCTTTTCCAGAGCTGACGAAGATTCCCCGGCATGATTCTCTAATTCCCGGATCCGCTGCTCAGAATCTGTGAGAATATTCTGTAGGGCTGTATTACCGGATTCCAGATTTAACTGCCATTCTGCTAACCGGGACTCTGCGTCACGGGCGATTCCAGCGATCTTTTCTTCCAAAGTTAAAGAAGATTCACCGGCATGATTCTCCAATTCCCGGATCCGCTGCTCAGAATCTGTGAGAATATTCTGTAGGGCTGTATTACCGGATTCCAGATTCAGCTGCCATTCCGCTAACCGGTTCTCAGCGTCACGAGCGATTCCGGCGATCTTTTCTTCCAAAGCTAAGGAAGATTCACCGGCATGATTCTCTAATTCCCGGATCCGCTGCTCAGAATCTGTGAGAATATTCTGTAGGGCTGTATTACCGGATTCCAGATTCAACTGCCATTCCGTTAACCGGGACTCAGCATCACGGGCAATTCCGGCGATCTTTTCCTCCAAGGTTAAGGAAGATTCACCAGAACGATTCTCAAGTTCCCGGATCCGTTGCTCAGATTCTGTGAGAATATTCTGTAAAGTTGCATTGCCGGATTCCAGATTCAGCTGCCATTCCGTTAACCGGTTCTCAGCGTCTGCCTTGATTTTCTCTTCCAGAGCTGACGAAGATTCCCCGGTCCGCTGTTCCAATTCCCGGATCCGCTGCTCAGAATCAGTCAAGATGTTTTGTAAGGTTGCATTGCCGGATTCCAGATTCAACTGCCATTCTGCTAACCGGTTCTCAGCGTCTGCCTTAATTTTCTCTTCAAAATTCAGTGAGGATTCCCCGGTCCGTTGTTCCAATTCCCGGATCCGTTGTTCAGATTCTGTGAGAATGTTTTGTAAGGTTGCATTGCCGGATTCCAGATTCAACTGCCATTCTGCTAACCGGTTCTCAGCATCACGAGCGATTCCGGCGATCTTTTCCTCAAGAGCTAGAGAAGACTCTCCAGAACGATTCTCAAGTTCCCGGATCCGTTGCTCAGATTCTGTGAGAATGTTTTGTAGAGTTGCATTACCGGATTCCAGATTCAGTTGCCATTCAAGCATCCGGTTTTCGGAATCTGCCTTGATTTTCTCTTCTAGAGCTGACGAAGATTCACCGGTCCGCTGTTCCAATTCCCGGATCCGTTGTTCGGATTCTGTGAGAATGTTTTGTAAAGTTGCATTGCCGGATTCCAGATTCAATTGCCATTCAAGCATCCGGTTCTCAGCGTCTGCCTTGATTTTCTCTTCAAGAGCTGACGAAGATTCCCCGGTCCGCTGTTCCAATTCCCGGATCCGTTGCTCAGATTCTGTGAGAATGTTTTGTAAGGTTGCATTGCCGGATTCCAGATTCAGCTGCCATTCAAGCATCCGGTTCTCAGCGTCTGCCTTAATTTTCTCTTCAAGATTCAGTGAGGATTCCCCGGTCCGTTGTTCCAATTCCCGGATCCGCTGTTCAGATTCTGTGAGAATGTTTTGTAAAGTTGCATTGCCGGATTCCAGATTCAGCTGCCATTCAAGCATCCGGTTCTCGGAATCTGCCAAGAGATTCTGGACAGCCGTCGTTCCGGACTCTAACGCGGACTGCCATTCGCTCAGCCGGTTTTCGGTATTCTTGGCAATTTCAGCAATTTTTTCTTCCAATATTAGCGAAGATTCACCGGAATGCTGTTCCAATTCCCGGATCCGCTGCTCAGAATCACTCAAAATATTCTGTAGGGTTGCATTGCCGGATTCTAATGTAGACTGCCATTCAGAGAGCCGGTTTTCAGAACCAGTCAAGAGATTCTGCACGGCAGCATTGCC
>BOBG01000218.1 GCA_026002265.1 Spirochaetia bacterium | reverse complement strand
TACATTCGTGGATCCCATTCATAAAAAATTCAGATCGAGGTCTGACCCCGATTATCTCATTATACTGTAAATAAATACAGAGGTCTGTCCCCAAAATCGTTCTAGCCTACGGCTTTCCGGCACCAGCCTCTACCAATAATATAATTTCTTATATGGTCTGTCTCTTATACTCATCCTACGCTACGGACGACCAGAAGAGGTCAACGAATACACACGAATGAATATTTCTTACTAATTATTTTTCTTATTCGTGTTAATTCGTGTACATTCGTGGATCCCATTCATATATTCGTGACATTCGTGGACCCTGTTCGTAAAAATTCAGATCGAGGTCTGACCCCGATTATCTCATTATGTTGTAAATAAATACAGAGGTCTGTCCCCAAAATCGTTCTAGCCTACGGCTTTCCGGCACCAGCCTCTACCAATGCTATAACTTGTTGTATGGTTGTGGAACTAAGGACCTGTTTTGCCAGATGATGACATTCTTCCAGTGTTGTCTGACGGATAATCTGCTTGATTGTTGGGATAGATTGGGCGCGCATACTGAATACATCTAGGTCTAAACCTATGAGCAGTTTTGCAGCGGATGGATTTCCGGCTAATTCACCGCACAGTGTTACCTTAATTCCGGCATGGTGTGCAGCATCTATGGTCCGTTTAATGAGCCGAATAATAGCGGGGTGGAAGGGCTGTGCGAGGTAGTTTACCTTTTCATTATTACGGTCTACAGCCAATGTATACTGAACTAAATCATTGGTGCCTATGGACAAGAAGTCAGAATATTCTGCAAGAATATCTGCGGTAACGGCTGCAGCCGGAACTTCTATCATTGAACCGATGCTGATGTTTTCGGCAAAGGGAAGCTTCTTTTCCCGGCACTCCTGCTTGGCTTCCTCCACAAATTCCCGCGCTTGAATCAACTCCTCGACCCCGGAAATTAGGGGAAAGAGTATCTCGACTGTTTTACCGGCAGCGGCTCTGAGAATAGCCCGGATCTGCGTTTTGAAGAAATCCGGCCGTGCCAGCATAATCCGGATCGCACGCCAGCCGAGAAGAGGATTTTTCTCATCATCTAATTGTATGCTATGGAGTATTTTATCACCGCCGCAGTCAATCGTCCGGATTGTAACAGGACGCTCGCCGAGTGCATCGATCACCTGCCGGTAGTCCCGGTACTGATCCTCTTCAGTCAGCCTATGTTCAGTCCGTAGAAATAGGAACTCGGACCGGAACAACCCAACGCCCTCTGCACCGTACTGAAGAACATGCTCGGCTTCAGCCGGATTGCCGATATTAGCCTTGAGCAGCACCCGGTGGCCATCGAGCGTCTGAGCCGGAAGGTCCCGGAGCGATTCCCAGTCTTCCTTATGGCGCTTAAGGATAGATGTCCGGTAGTGATCAAATGCATCAGCACCCACAATCACCTGTCCGGAATCCCCATCAACCACGACCAATTCACCGGAGTTAATCTCCTGCATAGCTGTGTGCAGACCAACGACAGCCGGAATACCGAAAGCCGATGCGAGAATCGCTGTGTGAGACGTAGCTCCGCCCGCATCGCTTACGATGCCCTTTAGCTTTGTCCGGTCAAGTGCAAGCAGTTCAGAGGGAAGCAGATCATGCACAATCAGAATCGTGTTCTCCTCTAAGTGCTCAGGTGCAGCATAAGCTGGAGACAGGCAGTTCAATATCCGGTGGGTCACATCATTAATATCAGCCGCCCGTTCTCTCAAATAGGGTTCCGGCGAAATTTCCAGTTTGTGCGCTAGTTCAGCGGAACATTCCCAGAGTGCCCATTCAGCGTTGGCGTGTTCCCGGTGTATATGATTCCGGATCTGCCTATGGAACTCCGGATCCTCGATCATCATCAGGTGTGCTTGAAAAATAGCCGTTGAATCACCGGCAGACGGATCGGATTGTTCACACAATGCCTGAATCTCGCGGGAAGCTTCGCTCACGGCTGCTGTAAAACGCAGTTCTTCACATTCACACTGTGATTCCGGTATATGGAGGCGGGAAATTTCCGGAACACTCTTTGACTGGTATAAGCATGCAATTCCGGCACTGATACCGGAAGAAGCAGGGATGCCGCTTAATCTTTTCATTAGTGAAAATTACTACAAAAAAAGAAAAGAGTGAAGGGTGAAGTTTTCGTGCCGGATCTTTTTCTTCTATATATATGCACCCGCGGATGTAGAAATAGGAATATGGTCCACGAATACACACGAATAATATTCTCTTGTTGGTGTGTTTTCAT
>BOBG01000217.1 GCA_026002265.1 Spirochaetia bacterium | reverse complement strand
AATGATAGTCCGGCACCTGCCGGCATATATGCTGTAAAATGTACCACACTTGGCAGAGAATATCTAAAAAAAGAGAAAAGATAAGACAACTCTCCCTCTTATGTGTCAGAAGGTCCAGCTAATGCCAGCAGTAAATCGATGGCTTGGTGTTCAGCCACCTTTGGTACGCCCCCTCCGGTCATTCCTGCCGCAGGCATCCGGGTGTACTTTGCTATGCGTTGCATCTATCATGACCCAGGCCAGATCCGGCTCAGCCACTTTTTGCCAGATACCTTTATCAGAAAATGGTGTAAAACCCAATGCTTCAGCTTTGGGATATAAGTCGCAGCGAAAATAGTTGTAACAACTATTGACAGTAGTTTCGTTACTTGTACACTTTCTATGAAAGCTAATAACCAAGGCTTTCGTGTTTAATCTGTACAGCAGGAATTAACGCCTATGGACAGGACAGCGCTGGCTCGGACTGGACCGAGTGAAAGATCCTGGTAAGTCCGCGGAAGCGGCAGGAAGTAGGAAAAGTTGCCTCGAATAATCGAGACAAGTCCTAGCCTTTTGGCTTAGGTAGCTGACAAATTTAAAGGATGTGATCCGGTACCGAAATTGGTATAAAATCTAAAAAATTTCACATCCTCTGTATCAAAGTAAAATGCAGACTCTGCACCATGTACTGAAGTATGAATAAATCGATATATGCTGATGATGTATGTGATGCGGCTCTGGATCAGATTGATCCGGCAGATCGCCCTCGTGAAAAATTGATCGATAAAGGGGCAGCAGCGCTTTCGGATAGAGAATTACTCGCACTGCTTCTCGGTACCGGCACTGCGGGGAAAAATGTACGGGTACTTGCGAGGGAATTGTTGGAGCGTTTGGAACAGGAGAATCGAATCCTTACGGTGCAAGAACTTATTACTATGACCGGTATTGGAAATGCAAAAGCCTGCTCCATTGTTGCAATGCTTGAGTTCGGCCGGCGCCATTGGGAGGCAGTTGGTACCCGGATTGAACGTCCGGACGACATCTATCCCCTCATCCGGCATCATGCGGACCGGCGGCAGGAGCGTTTTTTGACCCTTTCCCTTAATGGGGCGCACGAGATACTCGCGATTCGAATCGTAACCATAGGACTCGTGAACCGGACCATTGTGCACCCGCGCGAAGTTTTTGCGGATCCCATTCTGGACCGGGCAAGTGCGATTATCGTGGCCCATAATCATCCATCTGGGCAACTTATTCCCTCGCCGGAAGATGACGGCATTACAACCCGGCTCAATGCTGCAGCCGATATTCTCGGTATCGACTTTTTGGACCATTTAATCTTTTCAGAAAATGGCTACATCAGCTACCGTCAAACCGGCCGTCTATAAAATTTTATACTTTTCACAATGATTCCGGATGGTGTATTATCTTTTATGAAGATAATGAAATAGATTCTTGCGGTAGGAGGGTAATACTGGACTTTATCGAAAGAAAACCGGTTATAGTGATTGGAGAATCTGCATTTTCTGGTTACAGTAGCCTGATCGATATTATTCCATACTTTATTGAGATATAATGAGTCTAAAAGGAGATAAATATGGCAGTTGCAGTGAGACTTTCTGAGGAAATGGTAAAGGACGCACAAAAATACGCATTGCTGAATCTGCGTTCTGTACCAAAACAAATTGAATATTGGTACCGTCTTGGCAAAATGGTAGATGAAAATCCGGATCTTCCACTGGATTTTATAAAAGGCATTTTGGAGGGAAAAGTGGAAATGGATCGAGATGAAGTATCAGTTTTTGAATTTAGACAACAGTGATGGAACTTATTCAAACTAATCACTTTAAAAAAGTATATAAAAAACTTCATCAAAATCAGCTTGCTGAATGTAATGCCGCTATTCAAGGAATAATAGATAATCCGGAAATAGGTGAGCAAAAAGCCGGAGATTTGGATTGGCTACGGGTTTATAAATTTTATATGCAAAACCAGTTGACATTACTTGGGTACAGCGTAAATAAAATTGAAGCAACAAACGAAATAACAAAAATAACGCTCATTTGTCTTGGATCACATGAAAATTTTTACCGGGATCTTAAAAAATTATAAGAAATTAGCATTGGGAATGGTAATACGGTACTTTTCATAATGATCCCTGATGATGTATTATCCTCACTATGTTCCGGATTTATATACTGGAACGACTTCGTCCTGGTCCTGCATTCCGCGCACCGGGGCAGCAACCCCCTACGAACCCTATTCCAGTCTTATTGAATAGA
>BOBG01000216.1 GCA_026002265.1 Spirochaetia bacterium | reverse complement strand
TGTTTCCGGCGGACGTGAAAAGATCATCCGGGTGGAGATTCCCCAATCCCGGCTTGAGGCGTACGGGCTGACAGTGACGCAGATTCAGCAGATGCTCGCCGCGCAGAATACCCAAATTTCGGCCGGAACTATCACTGATAGCGGACTGTCCTACATTTTGACCACGATGGGTGAGTACAGAAGTATCGAGGAGATCAAGGCTACGGCGATTGCCTATAAGGGCGGAGGGCTTGTCGATGGAATGGTGCAGCAGCCGGTTGCGGTGCGGCTCCAGGATCTTGCGAATATTTTTGAGGGTTACCGGGACGAGACGAGTATGGTTTACGTCAACGGTGATCCTGCGGTGCAGATTTCGGTACAGAAACAGAGCGGCAAAAATTCGGTACAGACGGCAAAAGACCTCCGGGCAAGGCTTCCCCGGATACAGCGCGAAATTCCTCAAGATGTCCAGATAACTGAATTATTTAATACAACCGACCAGATCGAAGCTTCGATCAACCAAGTGACGGCAACCGCGATTTCCGGCGCTGTTTTGGCAATTATTGTCCTCTTTATCTTCCTCCGGTCAATCGGGCCGACTCTCATTATAGGCATCTCTATTCCGGTTTCGATTGTCGTTACGATGATGTGTATGTACTTTGCCGGCTTGACGTTAAATCTGATGACTCTCGCCGGGTTAGTGCTGGGAATCGGAATGTTGGTGGATAATTCCATCGTTATTTTGGAAAATATTTACCACTACCGGGAAAAGGGAATGAAACTTTCGGTTGCGTCAGTTATCGGCGCGCAGGAAATGACTGTTGCGATTCTCGGCTCGACTCTCACCACCATTTGTATTTTCGCGCCGATGCTTATGTTCCAAAGTACCCTTGAGATGGCCGGAGAAATGTTTGCCGGACTTGCATTTACCGTGGTCATTTCTCTCAGCGTGTCCCTGCTCGTAGCGATTTTTCTGGTGCCGGTTCTCACCAGCCGGTATTTACCGCTCGTCACCCGCATGCAAAAACCCCTCACTGGGCCCCTCGTGTCTATTGACAAAATATTTGAACGGTTTTTTGAGGGGCTCAACAATGGTTACCGGAAGAGTGTTGACTGGGTTTTGCGGCACAAGGCAATCACCATTGGAGCAATAGTGGTGCTGTTAGTCGTGAGCATTCTGCTCGTTCCGGGAATCGGCTATCAGTTTATGCCGGCTCAAGATGAAGACTCCGTTACCCTTAATGTAACCCTGCCGGTTGGAACTCCGCTTACAGAAACCGAAGCTGTACTCAAACAACTGGAAATTATTGCAAAAAAAGAAGTTACAAAGTATAAACGGATCGTGGTCAATGCTGGAAGCGGCGGCGGACTATTCGGAGGCGGCGGCACCAATTCCGGTTCCGTACAGGTTGGACTGCCGGCTTTTGACGCGCGTGTTGAATTTGCTGAAGATATCCGGAAGATGTTCCGGAGTCATTACAATGAGTTTCCCGGTGTGGCTTTTTCGTTCAGCGGCGGTATGGGCGGCGCCATGATGGGTATGGGCGGCAACCCAATCGACATCATTATCCGGACCGACAACCTCGTTAAAGGCAAGCAAATTGCTGACCGGATCTCAGAACTGATCAGCCAACGGATGCCGGAGGCAACTGAACCGTACATTAACCTCAATGACGGTCTGCCGCAGTTGGAAATTGAGCTTGACCGGGAACGGCTTTACACACTTGGACTCAATGCGTACACGGTCGGCAATGAGATCAAAGCGGCTGTAGACGGTATTGTCGCGACGCGCTACAAAGAAGCCGGCAACGATTATGATGTGCTTCTCATTTTGGCTGAAGCCGACCGGAGTCACCTGCCGGATCTTGATCATATCTTTGTCAACAGCGCAATGGCCGGCAGAGTTCCGCTTTCTAATTTTGCCAGTTATACTAAAGGAACTGGTCCCACAACCATCCAGCGCGAGAGTCAGAGCCGGACGATTCACGTAACCGCGGGAACGGTACCGGGCACGAGTTTGGGCCCGATTGAAGAAAAGCTCCGCACTCTTATCAGCTCTGAGATTCCGGCAGAAGAAGATGTGATCATTGCGTACGGCGGCGATAATGCGGACATGATGCGTCTGATTCAAGCTTTTATTGTGATTATTATTGTCGCGGTGCTTCTCGTGTTTGGTGTTATGGCCAGTGTATTTGAATCCTTCCGGGATCCCTTTATTGTACTGTTCACCTTGCCGCTTTCTGTCATCGGCGTTGTGGCTATTTATTTTATTACCAAAGAACAATTTAA
>BOBG01000215.1 GCA_026002265.1 Spirochaetia bacterium | reverse complement strand
AATCATAACCAACCCATTTTGTTCCCCATTTCTGTATGCGCTGTTCATACCAATCTGGTATGTCTCCTATTGGTACGATTTGCTCAAAATCGAAAACATCCTCGCCGTTATCATCTTCCCTGATATAGTTTTTCAAGATAATTGGCAAGGTCGTTCCTGATAAAATTAGTGTATTGAAACAGTGATTAGGCATGGTATCCTCCTTTTTTATAGTAGCAGCTCCTCAAAGAAGGCAGCCGCTTCATTGCCATACTGAATGGCAATGAACTCCAGTAAATCAAGCCCGTCTTTTCCGTAGTCCTCATGCGCCTGATGCAGATACTTCTCAAACTTACAAATGTCGATAATCGGTAGCTGTATTGCAGCAGAAATCAGTGGGTCAAGATAGTCCTTAAAACACAACCCATCAAAATACTGACTGAACAACCGGTCTGTTTCTGGTATCTGCTCTAAAACCGTCTCCGCTATTTCATTGACAATTATGTCTTTGATAGGCTCGCAACGATGGTCGCACAGATATGACGCTATGCTGTCTCCTTCATTCCACTGCTCCTCTTTATCAGGATTGTAGGTCTTCGCCTCAATAGGCAAATAGAATACTTCCATTGCTGTATAACAAACAGCTACTCTCACATACTTCTGCCTTTCACTCAATTTTTCCTCCTTCCTCATTGACTGTCCTATAGCCAGCAATAATTTTGTCAAGATGAACCGGAAAATCCCAGTCAATCGCTTCATCGGAAAGTGTAGAATGGATATTCCCACCAATTACTAACCCGCAGTGTTTCTTAACATACTCCTTTGCCTGCATTTTACTAGCAGCCTTGACAAAGAATGTACTTGAGAAGGTAAAGTGAGTTTTGACTGCATACTGTTTCATCTCATAAATCTCCTTTCCGGAACATAAAATCTATGATCCTTTTGGTGTTAATTGGGTTTATCCATAAGACCCTGTTGTTTGAGGCTGAGGAAACCTGATTTGCTGATAATGAGGTGGTCAATAACATAAATACCGATGATTTCACCTGCTTCACATAGCCGTCTGGTTATGTCCAAATCTTCTTCTGAAGGTGCCAGCTTCCCGGACGGATGGTTGTGACACACAATGACAGCGGTTGCCATATCCCTAATTGCTCTGTTAAAGACTTCTCTCGGATGCACAATAGTCTTGTTTACAAGTCCAAGGCTCACGATGGAAACCGAGATTACCTGATGAGAACCACTCAACGTAAGGACAATAAACTGCTCTTGTTTTGCCTTTGCATACCTTTTGACTACCTTAAATACTTCTTCTGGGTTTGTAAGTTGTCCAGAATCTCGTACCTTGCGTTCAGAGACGATTTCGTAGGTCATGTTATCTTCTCCTATACATGAAAATCAACGGCAATAGCGAACCAGCCGTGGGTATCATCTGGTATGCTGTAATCAGTAAAATCAATGTTGTAGATAACGGTAGCATCGGTAAGAAGTTCTTCATACAACGAACCGGCCCTGCGATAGTAATATCCTGCCATACTCATATTACCTGCTACTTTTTGTTCTTCCGCCATTGCAAGATAGTCATCAGCCAGCTTACGACAGTCATATTTTTCCCGCAATTCAATGAGTTCTGCCCGTTTTTCTTCAAGGCTGTCGGACTTCTCTTTCAAGACTGTGTAGTGGTCATAGAAAGTCTCGTTTTCCAGATACCACTCGACACGACTTTTCGCATCTGCATAGTCCTCTGCGGGTGTGAGTAGATAGATTTCTACGTGCATAAGTACCTCCAAAATGAAATAGGCTGCTCATAAGAACAGCCTTGTAACGGATTAAGCAAGGTAACAAGCTACTGCTCTGTTGCAAGAGGAAGTCCTGTATTTTCTGATTTGTTCATCGTTTCTGGTCTAAACTCAACATGTTCTGCTACGATAACGATATGTGCCTGTGTCTTACCGTTCCTATCGCCCCAACGGTCTTGCCGAAGCCTACCAACAACCCGTACTCCACGACCTTTGTGCCCAAGGTTCTTGACGTTCTCCGCCAACTTTGACCATGTTTCAATCTCGAAGTAAGAGACCTCTTGTTCCAGCTTGTTATCCTGCTTCCGGTAACGATTTGAAGCAATAGAGAAAGTGCAGAGCTGAATACCTTTTGTGGTTGTCTTAAAATCAGGGTCATTGACCAAGTTCCCTTCAATGAGAATCGAATTAAGATTGTTCATAGAATTATATCCTTGTAATAAAAAGATTAAGCTATCCATTAGGGAAGCCTTGTATAGTTATACATCTATACCT
>BOBG01000214.1 GCA_026002265.1 Spirochaetia bacterium | reverse complement strand
AAATGTTCTAATGGTGAAATTGTTGGATATATTGCAGAATATACTATTCCAACAGTTTTCTATATTTTGCGTAAACAATTAGAATACTGCTATCAGAATTGTGTGAATATATGGAAATAGCAGAACTCGATAAATATCAACGAGAAATTTAACAATATTGAAGATAGCCTTCAAGCTGAATGTGCAGTATCTATCGGAGCTGATTACATTATTACTCGAAACATTGACGATTTCGCTAATTCGTCTGTTAAAGCGATATTACCGGAGTATTTTTTGAAGTTGAATGAAGGATAGCACAATAATGGATGCTGCAATACAGAAAACCGCCGAGAAACTAGATTTTGTTTCAAAGGACAAGGAAGCTCTACGGTTGAAGGAGGAAATAGAATGGGATCAGTAATATTACAAGCAGATACACTTAATCTGCCCTCAGTATTTGCAAGACGTTATCACGGACTTTCGCTTCGTATCGTTGATGAGGGAGACCGACTTGTCATTACTCCAGTACAGGTGAAACAAGATACAAGTATCATCGAATCGGCACGAGGTATGCTCAAAGGTTTAGATTACAGTACCGAGGATTTTATGCGGGAAAAGCAAATAGAGAAGGACATGGAACTTGTCTGATACTGAAAGTATTTTAGATGCCTGCTCTCTTTTAGCATTCTTTCAGAACGAATCCGGCGCTGAAAAAGTTGAAGCGTTACTAAAGTCCGCCCAAGGAGAGGAGATTCGACTCTACCTTCATAAAATCAACTTTTTGGAAGTCTACTACAAAGTAATGCAGAAAGATGCTGCAAAAGCAAAATTGGTTTATGAAACAATTCTCCGTCTTCCAATCATAATTCAGACTGATTTTACCGATGAAATTTTTGAAGAAGCGGCACGCTTAAAAGTGCAGTATAAAGTTTCACTCGCTGATTCAATAGCTTTGGCAGTTGCAAGTATTAATCAATGGACTCTTGTAACCTGTGATCATAATGAATTAGATAGAGTTGATGAATCTGAAAATATAAAATTTGAATGGATACGACCTAAAAATAGGGGTCTTATAGCGAAGGCGGATAAAAAATGACAGAAGAAGAAAAACAGAACTTCATCAAGGCTTCAAAGCAACTTAAAGGGGTAGGTCTATCTAACATCATAACCATTACAGACCAAAAAGACAAAGACCTATTGCTAAACGACATTTTCTTGAAAGCTGAACTGTTCGGGAATAATCCCACAAAAAAATAAACCCTGACAGTGAGGAAGATAGTGTTATGGACTCTTTACCCCTAAAGAATAGACAGTCTTCCATCTGGTAATGTGGAAGAAGTAGCAGCGTATATCGCTCATACTGCTCCAACTCTTGCAGACCTTAATCAAGAACAGTTAGAACTCATTGCCCGTATGGTAATGACGCAAAGACTAACTGGTGAACTACACGAGAAAGTCAATAAGGAATAACAGTTTTATCATTTACACCCTCAAAGCAGACGGCAGGGTTACTGCATCGGTTACGCATTAAGCCGTAGCGTCATCTTTGATCTGGTTATCAGTTTTTGTGTTGAAAAAATGATCTATTCCATCTCCGATGTAAATGCCCTGCTACTAGCCAGACACGAACCCCTATTGTGGTAACATGTCAAAAGCATGAGGTTGTTAATTTTTATTAACCAGTTATGTATTATTTTTGAAAGCAGCTTGAAGAAGGGACGGGAGAGTATAAAACCGCTCAATTTTGCGTTATAAAGGGCCATAGGAGCCATCCTATTCCAATCGCAATAGATCTTGTTTTAAGCCTAATAAGAGCTATTGCCAAGGGACGCTTGTGGTATTGTATCGAGACTTACGAACAGACCCGCGAAAAACGTAAATAGACCGTATGCCAATACCCGAATGTTTCCGGTAAATCCCGCCACGCTGCTCCTGTTCTTAATATGTACAGCATCTCGCAAAACGTATCGTAATGCGACACTTTCGGCGGATGTTCTTTCCAGATATAGTTCTCCTCGATAATCGGCAATATCTGCCGGTTAAACGCTTCCTCGCTTATCGGATATAATCTCTCGTTTGTCATGTTTCTATCATACCAGGTCTTCCTATTCCCTTCTACCTTTGCTAACAGTGTCTAGACTTATTCGTCATCGAGGTTGATTTCCTCTCATTGTTTATAAAGTTAATTATGAAAAATATTAAGTTATCAGTAAATAAAATTATATGTTTATTGAAATATGTTTATAGCCTTAAAACAATCAGTTTCAATCCATGCTGGGCGCACTAAAGGACGTG
>BOBG01000213.1 GCA_026002265.1 Spirochaetia bacterium | reverse complement strand
GTTATAGAACGATCAAATAATTCCATTGCTCGTGCAAAAAGAGTATTTTTTACTATATCTGTTGTAGTAAGTCGAACTCCCGTACTGTTGATTGAATCAAATATAGATTGCTCATTATCTTTATCTTCAAGACCAATTAGAACAATAATTTTATTCTCTGAGTCTAGTAATCTATTGAATAAATCAATTCTTGTTTTCTCAGTTTCTTCTGATAACTTCTCCCAAAAATATTTATAACACTGAAATATTCTATTGGAATTTTCATCAATTATGTCTCTCTCATTTTGGGATAGCTGTGAAATTTCATCATTTACAACCTGACCAATAATTTTATAAAAATGCTCTGAATCAATTCTTGAATGATGTATCTTAATTCCATAGTCTTTATCTGTTGCATGCTTTTTGTAAAACAAATACTGCGTGAGTATATCCTTGCAATTTTTTCTCATTTCAGGCGAAAATAAATCATAAATTGCTTTTACAAGAACGCTCAATGTTGTTAATCGTTGCTGTCCATCTATAACTAATACCTCCTTTGGTTCACCAACTCTTGCTTTTTGTTCTTTTAGTATTAAAGAACCCAAAAAATGATTTTTATTAAAATCTAACAGGTCTGTAAGCAAATCACTCCAATTCTCCTCTTTCCAGACATATCCACGTTGAAAAAAAGGGATCACAACTGTTCCCTCATTGCTCAAAAATGTAAACGAATATGCTCTTGCTTCCATAATCTATAAATTCCTCTCAAAAGATATATTTCTCACCTGACGACAGTTTAGAGAAGCTAGAAAAAAGAAGGGAAGCGATCATTTCGACAGGCTCAATGACCGGTGATCTCTTGACAAGAAGAACATCTCCCCCTCACTTTTAATTTTTAGGATTTTACCTCAACGATGTAGCCGTCTGCGGCGCTCCATGAGATAAAAACTTCGTCTTTCCAGATAATATCCGGTCCCTCGTCTGAATATTTCGCGTGTTGTTTGATTACCCGGATCATAATGTCATCTCGAATCTTTACATAAAACTTTGTTTGGAATCCGGAATAAATCGGCTCATCAACGGAACCTTTGAAAAGGTTAATGTCTTCCCGGTTTGTGGCCGGACGATCTTTGGAAATGAGAATTTTTTCCGGGCGGACCGTCCAGCTCACCTTTTGTCCCAGCTGTAGCATGTCAATTGTCGTTACTTTTACTCTGCCCAATTCCGGTATATCAAGATCAGCCATATATTCAGTGTCACCATTAACATCCAGTTTTTCCAACTTCAGCACTCTCGCTACAGTTGCATCAAACAGATTTGTTTCTCCAATAAATTTTGCCACAAAGTCAGTGCCCGGACTCTCGTAAATTTCATGAGGGGTACCGATTTGCAGAACATCGCCTGCATTCATCACCGCAATCCGGTCCGAAACTGACAGCGCCTCCTGCTGATCATGCGTCACGTAAATAAAGGTAATTCCAATTTTATCATGAATTTGATCGAGTTCTATAAGCATATGCTGCCGGAGTTTAGCATCAAGCGCAGAGAGCGGCTCATCGAGTAAAAGCACCTGCGGCTCGTTGATGAGTGCCCGGGCAATCGCAACACGCTGTTTTTGTCCGCCGGAAAGCTGGTTAGGCTTTTTGTGAGCGTGGCCTTCCAACTGCACTAAGGTCAAGTAGTCTTTGACTTTTGGGATGATGACGGCTGTCGGTATTTTTTTGATCCGGAGCGGAAAAGCCACGTTTTCAAACACCGTTAAATGCGGAAAAAGTGCATAATTTTGAAAAACCGTGTTTGCCTGCCGGCGGTTCGGGGGCAATGGCAGTACATCAGTACCATCAAAAGTTAGGACTCGATCATCCGGGCTTTCAAATCCGGCAATGATACGCAGAAGCGTGGTTTTACCACATCCGGAGGGTCCCAGCAAGGAGAAAAATTCTCCCTTATCAATTTTCAGGCTTACGTTATTTAACGCCCTGAAATCACCAAAGGATTTACATACATCTTTGATGACAACATCGCTACCTTTCAATGTCGGTACAGTTCTCCCTTATCAAGTACCGTTTACCGGTACAAAAATGATTCAAAAATAGTGCAAATTTTACGGCACTGTGTCAATCCGGAATTTGATGGGCTTTTTGAAATTGCACCGGATTTTACCGTGGGAATCGGGTCGGAACTGGGGAGCGGGTACCTCATTTCCGTCAGGGTTGCCACGTTGGAAAAAGTGCCGCCGGAACAGTTTGAGGAATTTCTCGCCGAAGCCGCTGCCCTTATCCAGCAAAAATTAGTAGAATAC
>BOBG01000212.1 GCA_026002265.1 Spirochaetia bacterium | reverse complement strand
TATAGTAGAATATGAGAAAGATAAAGGTCTATATTAAACAAGAGAGGAAATATATGGGTGATTATTACTACAAAGCAGACAAAATGTATGAGAATCTACAAGACCTTGACAAATTAGAAAATAAACATTAAACTATGTAGTATGAGAATACCGAAAGTTTACTTAGAAACAACTATTTTCAACTTTTGCTTTGTTGATGATGCTCCTGATAAGAAATATGATACGCTACAGTTTTTCAAAGAAATTAATGAAGGTAAATATATCCCGTATACATCTGATTATGCTTTACAGGAATTAAAACGCGCATCTGATGAAAAACAGAATCTTATGTTGCCATTAATTGAAAAATATAAAGAAGAACTGTAGAAATGACTGAATTAATTAATTTTCGACATGGATATAAACGTTAAGTATATATTCACCAACGGAGGTAATTGAAAATGTTGAGTAAATGTGAAAAAGAAATCAACGAAATTCGTGAGGTAATTTATGAAGAAATGAAAGGAAAAACATCTCACGAATACACGCAAATTGTAAGTAAAGAAGCGAGTGAGATTATCGAAAAATATGGCCTAAAAATAAATCGTCAAGAATGTTTACCCCAAACACGGTACTTCGCATAACAGGTCGTTTATGCTGCGCCGCAATAGCGGCTTGACCTACGGCACATTTTTATTTTAAAGGACAAGTGAAAAGAGTAAAGAGTGTCCGGAAATTTCACTTTTAACTCTTTACTTTTACACCTTATGAGAAGGAATGTATATGAATTCGAAAATATTTCCTCTTTCGAGAGATCAACTTGAAAGAATTGCCGAGCAGTATCCGACTCCTTTTTATCTCTATGATGAAAGCGGAATCCGAAATAAAGCACGGACTATTAATGCGGCATTTTCGCGCTTTCCGGATTTTATGGAACATTTTGCGGTTAAGGCATTGCCGAATCCGGTTATTCTCAAAATTCTGGCATCGGAAGGTTGTGGTGCGGATTGTTCGTCCTTGCCTGAGTTGATTCTCGCGGATACGTCCGGAATCAGGCGCGAGAAGATCATGTTTAGTTCTAATCAAACGCCGGCTTCTGAATATCAAGCCGCACAAGAACTTGGTGCAGTGATCAATTTAGATGATGAATCCCATATTGATTTTTTGGAAGAAGCGGCTGGAATTCCGGATCGTATCTCGTGCCGGTACAATCCAGGACCCCTGAAAGCCGGCAACCTCATCATTGGAAAACCGGAAGAAGCTAAGTACGGTTTTACCCGAGATCAGATTCTCAGCGGCTTTGTGCGGCTCGCGGAAAAAGGCGTACATCACTTTGGACTCCATACCATGGTTGCTTCCAATGAACTCAACCCGGAGTATCATGTTGAAACTGCCCGGATTCTCTTTGAATGTGCCGTGGAAATTCTGGAAAAAACCGGAATCCGTCTCGAATTTATCAACCTCGGCGGAGGGCTTGGCATTCCCTATCGGCCAGAGCAGCAAGCTATTGATTTTGAAAAACTGGCGGCTGGAATCCATGCTGTGTACAATGAAATTCTGGTTCCGGCCGGTTTGGCTCCTATGGGAATTCACAGCGAGTGGGGCCGTGCGGTCACCGGTCCCCATGGGTGGCTTGTAACGCGGGCTGTTCACCATAAAAATATATACCGGAAATACATAGGCGTGGATGCATGCATGGCCGATCTGATGCGGCCCGGACTCTACGGCGCCTATCACCATATCACCATTGCCGGAAAAGAGGATTCGCCGGCAACAGAAACCTACGATATAGTTGGTTCACTATGCGAAAATAACGATAAATTTGCCGTTCAAAGGCAGTTGCCCCAGATCGACCGGGGCGATTTTGTCATCATTCATGATGCGGGTGCCCATGGACGGGCCATGGGTTTTAATTATAATGGCAAACTCCGGTGCGGAGAATTGCTGCTCCGGCCCGATGGATCAATCCTGCAAATCCGCCGGCCGGAAACAATTGCGGATTATTTTGGAACCTTACTCGGTGTGCTGCCGGCCTTTAAATAAAAAAAATCTGCGAATTATAATCATTGTACATTATTTAATTCGCACGTTTAAATAAATTTTTAATGAGAGATTAAAAGGAATTGCTGAATTGATTCAAAAAATGTTTTTTATTCCGGTAATGGCGTTAATCATTTGCTTTTTTTCCGGTTGCTATACCTTAGAGCAAGGTTTCACGATGCTTGGCTATCTCAGCCGGGCAATTCCCCTTGAAAAGCTGCCGGAAAAAGATCCAGAATCGCAGGCTTTTGTTGACCGGGTTATGGATATCCGGAACTTTGC
>BOBG01000211.1 GCA_026002265.1 Spirochaetia bacterium | reverse complement strand
TTTCAATCATGTAATATTCTATATTTTTGTAACTTATTTCATAAAGTTTGACTGTATTAAAATCGTCAACTCCCAGCGGAGCTTCAGGATATGAGCCTCAAATACTCACGCGATATGGTAGCAGCATACCGTATATCACAAGCCAAAATACCTATAACAAAAGAGGAGGATCCGGAAAAAGGGGACTTTCCAGATCCGGATCGCAAACGTGCATAGTCGACTTCACAGAATGGAAGTTAAAACACAATTTGACTTGACCTATCAAGCGCCTCCGTATAGGATTCTGTACGGAGGACTCAATGCGAAAATTTATATTGACCATAGTAGTCACGTTGATATTCAGTGCCGCAGCCTTCGGGCAGTCCCGAACAAACAAAGAGCTGGCAGTTGCTACCGACACCGGTAGAATTCTTGATAATGTAACCGGATGGTTCCAAAATGAAGCAGGGCAATGGGTTTCTGGAAAAAATAAAATACCGGATCGACACGATAGCTATGCGGGAATTGACAATTTTAATACAGTCAAACTTTATGAAATAAGTTACAAAAATATAGAATATTACATGATTGAAAAAAATCGATCATCACTTGGTAGTCGGACATATAATCGATTAACAGGGACGTACTATTATCCTACACAGAGTGAAACACATTTTTATATTATTAAAAAAGAAGATTTCATATTTCATATTAAGAATAATACAGCTTACGAAAATAAGTTGCCGACAATTAGTTTGAAAGTTGATACTAATTGGATAGAAAATGCTAAACTTACTGTCTCTGGACCGACTCCAGTACTCACATGGCTATCGACAGAACTAACTCCAATACTTGAGAACTTTGAATATTATAGAGAATCCGGCAATCATTTTACTCCAGGGAAAATCAATATAAATCGTTTTTACGCTGCGAATGAATTTGAACTACTTACTTTTTTTTATGGTGAAGATAGTGTTGTACGATTTTGTTTTAATACTTCAGAGACTCGTTATTATGATGGCAAGCCATTAGAAGATGCTTACTTTGAATGTGATTACCAGCAATTTATAAACTTCTTTCAGCCGATCATTGAATAGGGAGGATTTTATGATTAAAAGATTTATGTTGACAGTAGTGGTCACGTTGATATTCAGTGCCACAGCCTTCGGGCAATCGCCTTCTGATTTTAGATTCCAATTTGAAAATGGAGAGATACATCTTACCGAATACAATGGTACTGAAACAGATGTCATTATATTTGCAACAACAGGAATTAAGTACATCGATGCTTTTGCCTTTACGCAGGGAAGTACAAAAATAACAAGTGTTGTCATTCCTGATACAGTTACATTTATAGGAGAATCTGCCTTCATGGGCAATGAATTAACTAATGTTATCCTACCAAATACAATAACCACTATTGAAAGATTAGCATTCATGAGTAACAAATTAACGCATATTACTATCCCAGACAGTATCACGTCTATCGGTAATTTTGCATTTGCCAGAAATTCGATTATAACTATTACGGCGCCATCCGGCTTTAATTTCTCTGGTTTTGAATTCGGTCCGGAGGGACGTGATTTCAAAAAATTGTATGATGAAAACGATAAAAAAGCCGGAACATATACTCTTAATGAAGATACTTCTACATGGAGTTTTACAGAAAAATAATCTTTTTAGAAGGATTTTATCTGGTAAGTCTGCGAAAGCGGAAGGAAGTAGAAAAAGGTGCCTCAAATAATCGAGACAAGCCCAAGCCTTTAGGAGCGGGTAGTTGACTGACAATATACCGGAACACAAGCTGTATGCTTTGCGTCCGCTTCTTGATGTACTTGTCGATGAGGAAGATACGGACGACAATATACTTTCTGATGAAGAGCGCAGACTTCTTGAAAAATGTCGCGAAGATCGCAAAGAACACCCAGAACATTTTACCCCCTGGCGATTGGTAAGGCATTTGCTGAAAAGTTGAGATTAAAAAACTCCACACTTTTCCTTTCCTGCCACTTCCGCGGACTTTTCAGATAACACATCTTGGCTACCGGATCCGGTAGCCGCCTGACCGACAAGCAAGACAACTGTAGGCCGCCTTCGGGCGGCTTTTTTTATACTCTTCAAAAAATGAAACAGGACAGAATCAATGCCTTTCAGGGTTAGTTTCATTTATCTATCTCTATATTACATAATGGTTACACATTACACATTTTTTCAAAATTTCGGTAGGAATAAGGAAAAAAAATTTCAAGTTGAGATGATTCATTAGAAAAGTTTTTTTATAGAGATTAACAGAAAATTCACAATAAAAGTGTAATGTGTAACCGGTTT
>BOBG01000210.1 GCA_026002265.1 Spirochaetia bacterium | reverse complement strand
GTCAACCTTGAATTAAACAGTGAAATTGCGGTTTCGACCGGCGCGGCAGCGGTTTCGCTGGAGGATTTTGATTTTTCCGGAGTCGTGAATATTTCGCCCTTTGCCTGCTTGATCGGCCGGGTTATCGAAGGGCTTTTGATGCCGTGGTCCCGTGAACACAACTATCCGGTTTTGTCAGTGGAAGTTGACGGAAATCTCCTGCCCCCAAACATTATCAACAAGCTCAACATTTTTATGGTCAATGTGCTTCGGTTCCGGGGCGGAAATACAGCCGGGTTGATCGATAAGCCGGAACCTATGTAACCGCAAAGGGTACAGACTAAAGCATGTGAGTCTGTTTGTCGTAAAAAGATGTAGAGGTCTGTACTCCCATTTGTTTGGGCTATTAGGTCCGATATATATGGTACTATATGCCCAAATGAAGAGAGTGTCTCTATACTAGTTCCTTGACTGCTTGCCTCTCACTTTTTTTTCTAGGTATTCTCTGATAAGTGTGGTACATTATTATTGACATTAGACTGGTAAATACCGGCATCAAGCTTAATAAGGAGAGTATCTGTATGTCAATGTATTGTAAATGTTACCCCCCACCCCCATTATGGAGATTACCGGGGGGCGCACTATGAAAGCTATCTTGGTATTAGTTCTTGCCTTCCTTGTTGCCGGTTCCGGCTTTTCACAAGATACTTCGTTCTGGAACAACACCGCTAATCACCAGAAGATTTACCCAGTCAATTCTGAATTCTATCAAGCGCTCAAATTTCTGTATATTTCAAACGGGCTGCCCCTCCCTTCCACCACCGGCCCCTGGAGCGGCGATGAGCTCCTGCTCATGCTGTACCGGCTTGATCCGGATAAACTCCAGCAGGTGGAGCTGAAAACATACGATTTTATTGAAAAAGAACTTACCCAGGACCATCCGTATTTCAATTTTGACGGGCATGTAAACGTTGAAATGTATGCGCACACCAATCCCAATGATTTTACGGCGCTGGAAGATTATATCCGGCCCTACACCGAAGCGAAACCCATGATCGGACTGGATTTTGAGGGCTTTGTTACTCCTTATGTCTACGGCTTCGGCAACATTTCCATTGGTAACAACTTTATTGATTCCTGGGTCACCAAAGATGATGGCCGGGAGCGTACAGGGTCAAGCCTTTTGGGGCAGACAGTTTTCGGCACCAATATCATAGGCGCCGGACCCCGGGGCATTAACAGTATAGACCTGAACTTTCCGAAACGGGCCTTTATCTCATTGGGCGGACGCGGGCTTTCGTTCCAGGTCGGACGGGAACGGCTGTCATGGGGTGCAGGTGAATCAGGCAATTTTATCGTTGGAAACAACCTTGAATACCACAATGTTGCCCGCGCCGCTTTTTACAGCAATACCTTCAAGTATACGTTCAGTGTGTCCAGTTTTGGTTACCCGGGTGAATACTACAGTGACCCAACTACCGGCGGCTTCACTTCCAATGGTGTGCAAGTAGCTCATCCCGGACCAAGCACCGCCTATGACAGCACAAAAGGGGTCAACCTTTTTATCGGGCATCGGTTTGAGTGGCGCATAGTCAACAAAGTCAACTTTATCGTTACTGAGGGACTTATGTATCAGACCGACGGCACTCTTGATATTTTGGCCTTTAGCCCGCTCATGCTGCTCCACAATATGTACCGGGTGATGAACGGCAATTCCATGCTTGGTTTTGAGGTAGATTGGACGATAATTCCGAAACTCAATGTCTACGCTTCCCTGGCGATTGACGAATTCTCCATGCCCGGCGAAGCGGTTCCGGGAAAGGCTGCTGAGGCTTTTCCAACGGCTTTTGGATATATGTTGGGCGCAAAAACCGCGTTTCCTCTGGGCGGCAGAATGTTCACCGGTTCTCTTGAATTTGCCTATACAGACCTCTATTTGTATCTGCGCAGGCAGCAAGAAACTGGAAGCGTACCGCTGAACAGGCGGGGGCTCAATTATGTTGTGGCAAACCGGTACTTCGCATTCGGGACGGGGGGTGATGCTATCCATGATGAACAATTCCTCGGTTACCGATGGGGCGGCGATGCAATAGCTATAAACGTTCATGCGGGCTGGCGGGACCTTGGTAAGTGGAATGTGGAAGCCAACATCCTGACACTGATACATGGAACCTTTGACAAATGGACGATCCAGAGCAGAGTTGGTCCAAACGGCTCGACCCCAACATCTGGATCATGGGACGGAAACGGGGGCGGTATTCCGGCAAATCAGACCACGCCGACTACCAGTCACACTCAACCGAACTACACAGACTCTGATACCACTGAC
>BOBG01000209.1 GCA_026002265.1 Spirochaetia bacterium | reverse complement strand
GAAATCCAATAGTTTGCGAGCGTAATGCTATCGCCCGTGATAAAGGTAGTTAGCATTAAGATAGTCGAAAATAAGGATACCACACAGATATTGACCGCGATGGACGCGCCGTTGCTGCGTAGCCACATTGAAACGAGAACAAATACTGATGTGTACGCGAGCAGCAGCAGAGCTTCGCTGAGTAGCATTGTTGCAATACTTCCGGCTGTTGCAAGTCCGGTTGGGTCAAATCCCCAAATAATCGACCCGATGGCGCAAGCGAGCGCTGTATTTACAATATACATCGCCATAACCGCCACGCCGCAAACAAAAAATTTTGAAAGATAAATCTTAACACGGTTATAGCCTTTAGAAATATAGTTTTTCATCGCGCCGTTCACAAATTCTCCCGCCACGAATATCGACACAAATATGGCAATAATAGTCGGAAGGAAATCCAATCCCAAAGTCTGCTCAAGCAAGGACACGCCGGTGAGAGCCTTCGCCGTTTCCGCAGCGTCCTCAACGCCTCTGACAAGAATACCCGCCTGTATGGCGCCTGCTAAAACTACCGAGAACACCGCCAGCGCGACGCAAGCAAGCAAACAAATGTAAAATGATTTTGACTTTTTGAGTTTATAAAACTCCGATTTGATGATATTCATTATTTTTTACCTCCCATTAAATCCATAAAGTACCCTTCAAGATTTTGCTCACCGGGTGAAAGCGCAGACACCGCAAGTCCATTTGAAACAAGCATTTTGTTGATATTCGCGGCTTCGTCAAGGCAGTCGTACAAAACAATCGCGCCGTCGGGCATAGTTTCAAAGTTCGTACTTACGGACGTTTTCAGCAATTGCTCCGTCTTGCCCGGATTGTCCGTAACGATTTTTAAGTTGTGGCGGCATCTGCGTTCAAGTTCTTGCGCTGAAAATTCATCAACGAGTTCGCCTCTGTGAATAACGCCGTAGCACGTCGCCATTCTGGAAAGCTCATCGAGAATATGGCTGGAGATTACAATTGTCAGCTTTTTCTCTTTGTTCAGTTTCAGAAGCAAATCACGCACTTCTTTGATGCCCATTGGGTCAAGACCGTTCATCGGCTCGTCTAAAATAAGAAACTCCGGGTTGCCAATCATAGCAATAGCTATCATCAGCCGCTGTTTCATACCGAGGGAAAAATCCTTTGTTTTCTTTTTCCCCAAGCCGGAAAGCCCGACAAAATCCAACAGTTCCGGCACGATGCGCTTTTCGGTGATACCGATTAAGATACGATACACCTCCAGATTTTCATCTGCGGTCATTGCCGGATAGATAGCTGGATTTTCAATTGTGCAGCCAATCCGGCGACGCTGCCTTTCTAAATCGCCGCTCTCGAAAAGCCGCATTGTACCACCGGTCGGTTCGGCAAGCCCGCACAACATTCTCATAAATGTTGTTTTCCCTGCTCCGTTTTCACCGATAAACCCATAAATATCCCCGCGCCGGATATTGATATTCACGCTGTTCACAGCGGTTTTCCCCGCGAAGGTCTTGCTCAAACCTTTTGTTTGTACGACATATTCCATTTGAATTGCCCCATAAAGTTAATCTCAAGTTCCAAACTTGATATACTGAGAATACACCACGGTTATTAACTGCCGATTAACGAAAAGTAAACTTTTTATTAAATCTTTTCCGTTGGTACTCACCTTTTTTACTTGACAAGTAAGTAAGGAAAATATTGTATGTTTTTTACATTTTTTTATCGGAAAACAGCGTAAAGCCCAATGCTTCAGCTGCGGAATATAAGCCGCAAATAATTTTACTTGCGAAGCGGCGGCGCTGTATATGATGTTTTTTTTGCCCGATAAAGAAAACCGTAGGTTTCCAGGGCTTGCAAAAATGTGGCTCCGAAGTGGCGAAGCATATACACGAAGTTTTTTACCCCACTACCCAACTACGTCCCGCCACGGATGGCGGGGCACAGTACAGCAAATGCTTTTATATTATTATAGGCACCTTTTGGTTAGTACAACTGTGCTTTTACCACAGCCTCACACGATTTGTCCCGGCTTTTAACGTGACAACCGGGCCGATGGTGCTATTCTTTTCGCGTGCTTCCCCAAACAAATCGGTATCCACCACGAGATCGCTACCGTCGGGATTCTCGAAATTGCTATCTGCGAGTCGCACACGGCCTAATACACCGGTATCAATGCTCTTAGCATTTATTTTTCCGAAAGACGGCGGAAGCTCGATGGACAAAAACACTTGCTCGTCTTCTTCAATAATACTCACATTAGGATTAAATCCTGCGTCAACAAGATTGCAATCTTCTCTGCCGTATGGCTTTG
>BOBG01000208.1 GCA_026002265.1 Spirochaetia bacterium | reverse complement strand
ACCTCTCTTGTCAATGACATCGTATTTCGTTGCTGCATCGAGAAGACTGCCGGACGCGGAAATACCTTTTCCAAAAATAATGTCCAATTCAACCTTCCGGAAGGGCGGCGCGACTTTGTTTTTGACCACTTTAACCCGGACACGGTTTCCCACCGCATCAGAATCAGCTTTTTCGATGGTTTCAGTCCGGCGGATCTCCAACCGGAGCGAAGCATAAAATTTCAGTGCGTTCCCGCCGGTTGTCGTTTCCGGATTCCCAAACATGACACCGATTTTCATCCGGATTTGGTTGATAAAAATGATGAGAGTCCGGGATTTTCCAATGACCGCAGTGAGTTTCCGCATTGCTTGACTCATAAGCCGAGCCTGCAAACCCATCTGCGCGTCCCCCATTTCGCCCTCGATTTCCGCCCGCGGTGTGAGCGCGGCCACAGAATCCACCACAATAATATCCACCGCGCCAGATCGTACCAAAGCATCAGCGATTTCAAGCCCCTGCTCGCCATTATCCGGCTGCGATATCCACAATTCTTTGATGTTCACACCCAAATTTTCCGCATAAGTCGAATCCATGGCGTGTTCAGCGTCAATGTACGCGGCGATTCCACCCAATTTTTGGGCTTCAGCAACCGCATGTAGTGCCAGAGTCGTCTTGCCGGACGATTCAGGGCCGTAGATCTCCACAATCCGGCCTCGCGGGTAGCCGCCGATTCCCAGAGCTTCATCGAGCAGAATGGATCCGGAGGGAATCACCTCGATTCCGGCCGCATTCACCGTGTCACCAAGCTTCATAAGAGAGCCGGCTCCGTACTGCTTTTCGATCTGCACCCGCGCAACTTCCAGCGCCTTTTCGCGCTCCTCACTCGTTGCCAAAGGGATTCCCCTCGGTTTTGTATCAGTCATCTTTGCCACAATTCCTCCTCATCATGTACCGATCATTCATTGCATTTTGCTTCAATGGCGCACCAAAAATATACCGGAAATTTTCCCGGTCAACAAGGGGTTTTAAAAAATGGGGACAGACCTCAATAATTCTTTTTGTTGTAAAGAAATAGTGGGGACAGACCTCTATCGGTTTTCCTAGATTCTTGGAAAAGCATGGTACTCAAACGTGAGGATTTTTGACATTGACGGGTGTCATTTCGACAGGCGAGTGTATCGAACCGCTACCATTCCCTGAACCTGTCGAGAAGTATGTTAACGCGAGCCGGAACTCAAATTTTGTAAGGGGAGAAAGTTGTCAAAATTCCGGTCAATGATCGTTGTATTTTTTGAATCTGCAAAGACTTCTTCGATCATTTCATAGTACAAGCGCTGCCGGGTAATAGCCGGGGCTTTCCGGTATTCCTCGTACACTGAATCAAAACGCGCTATTTCACCCCGTGCATTGTTAATCCGTTCTGTTGCATAACCTTGGGCCTCCTGAATCCGGCGTTCAGCCTCGCCCCGGGCCTTGGGAATTTCCGCATTGTAAGCCTGCTGTCCTTCGTTTATCAGCCGGTTCATATCCTGTTCAGCCTTGTTGACATCATCAAAAGCCTCTTGCACGCCGGCCGGCGGGTTAATATTCTGCAATTTTACCGCGATCACATCGATTCCCAGTTTGTAACCCCGGAATGTCTCGTTCATAAACGCTGTTCCAGCCGCCTCAATCGCGCTCCGTTCCGCACCCATAATATCCATGATCGTCCGATCTCCCACGAGCATATTGATCGCGGACCGGGAAACGTCACGGATCGTAGAACTTTGGTCCGCAACATTGAATACCCATGCCTTTGGATCAACAATCCGGTATTGAATAATCCACTCGACCTCAACGATATTGAGATCGCCGGTGAGCATTGTGGATTCATTCGTTTTGTTTGCGTAGGTTGAAGTTATGCCGCTCGACAGAGTCCGGAATCCAAATTGCTCAGTCTGCACATTCCGGATATTTACCATATATTGTCGATCGATACCGAATGGCATTTTAAAATGCAGTCCCGGCGAAGTCGTTGTCAGATATTTACCAAAACGAGTTATAACGGCTTCAGATGTTTGATCTACAATATAAACACTCGTTCCAAACAGGCTAATGACAACAATAGCCGCGATGGTGATGATGATTAAAACCGGAATACTAACTTTTGATGAAGGCGGATTAAATTTCATGAATCAAGTATAAATGGAATAAACGAATTAGAAAAGATAGGAATCTGATCCATAGAAAAACCAGCCGGTTATTGGTACTATGGATACATGAATACAAAAGGTTTACGCGCGGATGTGCTCCTTTTAATGACTGCACTCATCTGGGGACTCGGTTTTGTTGCACAACATTCCGGCATGGAATATATTG
>BOBG01000207.1 GCA_026002265.1 Spirochaetia bacterium | reverse complement strand
TCTTATCATTTCTCACTCATCTTCACTTTACTTTTTACTTTTTATTTTTTATCTTCATTTAATGAGGAGAAAAAAATGGCATCAAGAATTGTATTAAACCGGATTTCTTTTCATGGAAAAGGTGCAGTAGCTGAAATTGCCCATGAAGTAAAAGGACTTTTTTTGAAAAAAGCTTTTGTTTGTACGGATCCGGATTTAATTAAATACGGAGTCACCCAAAAAGTGACCGATGTATTGGAAAAAGCCGGGCTTGCGTACCATATTTTCAGTGATATGAAGGCGAATCCGACCATTGAAAATGTACAAAAAGGTATTGCAGCTTTTAAAGAAAGCGGTGCAGATTACATTATTTCGGTCGGCGGCGGCTCCGCAATTGATACCGGAAAAGCAATTGGTATTATTATAAATAATCCGGAATTCGCTGATGTACGCAGTCTGGAAGGTGTTGCACCGACAAAAAATAAAGCGGTTTTTACCATCGCAGTTCCAACGACTGCCGGTACCGCGGCCGAAGTTACGATTAATTATGTCATTACCGATACTGAAAAAAGCCGGAAATTTGTCTGTGTTGATGCACATGATATTCCGGATATTGCTATTGTGGATCCGGATATGATGGCATCGATGCCTAAAAATTTAACGGCTGCAACCGGTATGGACGCACTAACTCACGCAATTGAAGGATATATTACCAAAGGTGCGTGGGAAATGACCGATATGATGCATTTACGCGCGATTGAATTAATCGCTCGGCATCTCCGGAGCGCTGTCCAGAATGAGCCGGAAGGGCGTGAGGGAATGGCGCTTGCACAGTATATCGCGGGCATGGGTTTTTCAAATGTCGGTCTCGGCATTGTCCATGCGATGGCGCATCCCCTTGGAGCAGTGTACGATACGCCACATGGAGTGGCAAATGCCATTTTATTACCGAGTTTAATGAAATATAATGCGGCTTATACCGGTGAAAAATACCGGAATATTGCTGTCGCAATGGGTGTTCCCGGCGCCGGAAACGAAAAAACGAGTCTGAAAAAAGCCCGGCTCGGTGCGGTTGCTGCGGTCGAGCAGCTCGCGGTTGATGTCGGCATTCCGCAAAATCTTAAAGGTATTGTTATGGAAAAGGATCTCGATTTTCTTGCAGAGAGTGCATTTGCAGATGCGTGCCGGCCCGGAAATCCTCGCGATACCTCAGTTGCGGAAATTAAAGAATTGTACCGGGCGCTGATCTGAAATTTTTCACTCTTGCATAACCGGTTTTGACAGTGTACAATACCGGTATCTTTTGTAATGATAAGGAACCCTAATGTCTGAAAAAAATATGGTGATGATTGACGGAAACACAGCGGCTGGGCAAGTTGCCCACGCACTCAGTGAAGTAATCGCGATTTATCCGATTACGCCGTCAAGCCCTATGGGGGAAGTTGCTGACGAACTTTCCGCGCAGGGCCGGAAAAATCTGTGGGGAACGGTCCCGCAGGTAGTCGAGATGCAGTCGGAAGCAGGCGCGGCCGGTGCAGTTCACGGTGCGCTGACAACCGGTGCGCTGTCAACAACCTTTACTGCTTCGCAGGGGCTTCTCCTGATGATTCCAAATATGTACAAAATCGCCGGCGAGTTGACCTCAACGGTGTTTCATATTGCAGCTCGTGCGCTTGCGACCTCTTCTCTTTCGATTTTCGGCGACCATCAGGATGTAATGGCGTGCCGGCAAACCGGCTGGGCCATGCTTGCATCAAATAGTGTGCAGGAAGTCATGGACATTGCGACCATAAGTCACGCGGCCACATTGCGTTCCCGGATTCCTTTCCTTCATTTTTTTGACGGGTTCCGGACTTCGCATGAGCTTCAAAAAATCGAAGAAGTAAGTTTTGACACGATGCGGGCGATGATTGATGATGATCTCGTGCGCGCTCACCGGCGGCGGGGACTCACCCCGGAACGTCCGTCAATCCGGGGCACTGCCCAGAATCCGGATACCTACTTCCAGGGCCGGGAAGGCGTTAATAAATTTTACGAAAAAATTCCGGCAATCGTTCAAGCTGAAATGGATAAATTTGCGGCGCTCACCGGCCGGCACTATCATCTGTTTGATTATTTCGGCGCACCGGATGCAACAAAAGTGATCATTATCATGGGATCCGGCGCGGAAACAGTCGAAGAAACCGTTGAATTCCTTGAATCAAAAGGTGAAAAAGTCGGCGTTTTGAAAGTCCGGCTCTATCGGCCCTTTGATGCAAGGGCTTTTGTCAACGCACTGCCGGCCACGGTTAAGGCGGTTGCTGTTCTGGACCGTACCAAGGAACCGGGTTCTCTCGGCGAGCCGCTCTACGAAGATATCCGGACTGCATTTGCGGAAA
>BOBG01000206.1 GCA_026002265.1 Spirochaetia bacterium | reverse complement strand
GATTTGGACCAGGCATTTAAAGGCTAAAGCTGAGATGAGTCCGGAACAATAACTGTTCCGGATTTTTTTATACTCAAGTGAGCTGCTTTTACAAATATATCACGTAAATAGGAAGCTTCTGACAGAGAAAGTCCGGAACGCGCAAAAAGATCATTTAAAAAGCGCTCCTGTTCTTCCCGGCCTGGTTGTGTGTAAAAACCGAGCAATTCCAAAGAATCCGTTATCCGGCGGACAAATCCGGCACGAATATCCGGATCAAGGGGAATCCAATGACCCGGTTCCGGTCCCGCAGAGGAAAGCGCCCGAAATAATTCATAACCGTAAATTTGCACTGCATGGGACAAGTTTAACGAGGGAAAAGCATTATCAGCCGGAATATGAGATGCAATATTGCACAGATTTAATTCCTCGGCATCGAGTCCCGTCCGTTCATTCCCAAAAACCACTGCGGCCCGCCCCGGATGATTCCGGAAAAATGCCGCAACTTGCGCCGGATCCATACTAACTGATTTTCGTTTAGATCCTCGTCGCCTCGTCGTTCCAACGACCAACGGACAATCTGCCGTTGCATCTTTTAAAGTGTCAAAATATCGTGCATGTTCCCATACATCAACAGCATGAATTGCCCGGATCCGTACAACTTCCTCGTCAACCGGATCCGGATTCACCAACCGTAACCATGATAATCCGGAATTTTTTAGAGCCCGGCACGCTGCGCCTATATTTCCAGAATCTTGAGTCCGGGACAGCACAACGACAATATCATTCAACAGCACGAGTTACGGTAAAATATTTCCGGCTGCAAGGTAAATCGCGTACCATTCTTCACGGGTCAAATTAATGTCCGCAGCTTTAACACAATCCCGGAGATGTTCAACATTCATAGTGCCGGTTACAGGCTGCATCTTGGCAGGGTGACGGAGCAACCACGCCATCGCAATTGTTGTGTCTGAAACATGATACTGTACGGCAATTTCATGGATCTTTGCATTTAATTTTGGAAATTTATCACTGCCGAGAAAAACTCCCTCAAAAAAACCATATTGGAACGGGGACCATGGCTGAATCGTAATGTCGTGGAGCCGGCAAAAATCAAGAATAGATCCGTCACGATTCACGGCACCGTCGTCAGCCATATTAACATGGAATCCCTGCGTGATCATATTTGCATTCGTTATACTCAATTGGAGCTGATTTGCAACAAGCGGCTGTGGGACATATTTTTTCAGCAATCGTATCTGGGTCGGATTTTGATTCGACACACCGAAATTCCGGACTTTTCCGGCAGAATGAAGCGCACTAAAGGCTTCGGCAACTTCCTCCGGTTCAACCAGCGCATCAGGACGGTGAAGCAGAAGCACATCAAGATAATCAGTTTTGAGTCGTTTTAAGCTGCCTTCAACCGCCTCAAGAATATGTTTTTTTGAAAAATCAAAGGCAATACCGGGCCGGATCCCACATTTCGACTGGAGCAGAATCTTTTGCCGGATACTGCTGTTCATAGCAATTGCTTCCGCAAAAATCGCTTCGCAAAGCCCGTCACCATAAACATCAGCATGATCAAAAAATATCGCACCGAGATCGACAGCATTTTTGACAAAAGCAGCGGCTGCCGGTTTATCCAACCGGTTGATTCGCATACACCCGACCGCAATAACCGGCACCGGTAATCCGGAATTTCCTAATGTAATAGTTCTCATATATTTTATTTTAGAGTCTGAAACAGCAGATGTCAAGTGAATTATAGTATTTCTGTCTTCTTCGCAGTGCAACACCGGAAAAATGGCTAATGAGGCTGCTTCCGGATCATTTCTGGGGAAAATTCGCCGGAATTTGCTGTGAAAATACCGTATTTAGGCTACAATGTGCCGGGGATTAGGGACGGGGGTCTGTCCCCAGTAGCCGGTGCCACGGCAGCCGCTCCAGTATCCACTCCGGCGCGGGTTTCACTACCCGGGTAATCCCGGCCTGGTGATGATGCAATCCACCCCACTTCCAATCCTCCGGCTGCTCGACCATACCTGCCTTTACCGGATTCTGATCGATGTAGTTATAAACCGTTATGAAATCCTCATCATCTATGATTTCCCGCGAAAAGAATCGATCTCCCCATAAATGTCCGGTTTTTCCATATTTATGATTCCACCGGATCGCAAGCACCATCTTGATCCATTTCATTATTACTGAAAGACTTTGACCCAATTCCGGCGTGATTAAGAAATGAAAATGATTGTCCATGATGCAAAAATTGTGAAGCTCAAACTTATACTGTTTTTTGGTTTTTGACTCCTCGATCACTTTTAAAAACATCTCCTTGTCTTCATTATCCTGTAGATCAAAGGCTTTCCGGTTGATTTCCGAAG
>BOBG01000205.1 GCA_026002265.1 Spirochaetia bacterium | reverse complement strand
CTTCAAACGTTTAGGCAGTATTGCGTTTAACGTTCCGGCTGTATATGACGTTTTTGCAAACCCGATAAAGGAACGCGGAGCGTTCCAGGGCTTGCAAAAATGTGCCGGAGGAAAAACGCACAAAGGGCGTTAGCCCGACTGCGTTTTTTCGTAGGCCGAGCCGCCTACTGGCGGCGAAGCATATACAGTCCTGTTATGCGAAGTGCCCCGTTCTTTATATTTATTTTCAATGTTTTTTATTATTTCCAACATCGAAAGTCCTTTTGTATCCTCATAAAATCTTTCTTTGTTTTTCCAAGTTTCTTCCAATGCTTTTTCCATTGCTTCATTCCTCAAAATAAACCTCCAAAGGATTTGCCATCCTAAAAGGGTAATTATACCCTAATGCTTTATTGAGCATTAATATTTTTTGCTCTTTATTCACATTTGCCAAATGTTGAAAATTCCAACTCAACAAAATATCCATCTGGAATATTGCTGTATATGCCACATGTAATGAATCAGCCAATTTCTTTTGCGGTATGATATTATTTTTGATATAATTTTCACCCAAAAAGGCTATTTCATCCATAACATCGCCGTCTGCGACCAAGGTTTTTATATTTATATATTTTTCCAATGTTTCTAACAATGTTCTTCTTTTACTTTCATCTTCTGTTTTATTAATCTCATCAATGACAATATTTGAAATATATGTTTCGACTTTATTTTCAGCCACAATGTTTTCAAAGAAAATTTCTGTTGCTTTTCTATAATCGGGGGAATCATCAACATATAAAAAGTTTATTATACTTGTGTCCAGATATACCTTTAATTTCTTCATAGATATTTCTCCTTTTGTATAGTATATTACAAAAATTTCTATTTGACAAGCCCTTTTTGTATGAATTTTTATATTTTTTAACCGTTTTAGGGGCATTTCGCATAACATTCTGCGTGTTTGCGACGTTTTTATTTTGCGATGGAAGAAAAAGCCATAGCGTTTTCTAGCAAAATAAAAATGTGGGCGAATAGCCCTTTACGCAAACACGCTGTTATGCGATGCGGCGTTTTGCTACACTCTTTTTATTTGCAACGGATTGATCATTGTTATTATTCTTTAGATTTTGCCGGTACATTTTTTAGGGTTTGTTCGGAGGTCATTGCCAAGCTCATTCTACATCACTGCCATTCAATGGTATTTCGCCGCCATTAGTCATTTCAATAGACGCGTTTTTATAATCCTGTAGGTTTTTTACCGGTCCGGCATGAAAGAGCTTTCCCGCGATAAAAGTTATTTGACTGGAATTTATATTAAATGAAATATTCTGGGTTTTGAGTATTATTAGACCGTTAGTTGCTTCTACGTAAATCGTATGAGTGCCATTTGGAACAACAACCTTTCCTTTTTCACCATTTCTAAGCGACAATCGAATTTGATCATCTATCGAGACATTAAATGTTAATGCAGATCCTAGGAATTTATTAAGGCGTCTTACAATAATAAGTGATTCACCCTGTCCGGGATGCCGTATATCACCCAAATTTGTCGGTGATTGGGGAGGAGTATTGCACCCCATCAATAAAATTCCTAAAATAACGATAATTGCCATACTAGGGAACAATCTCATGAAGACATTTCGTAGCATTTTAATCCTCCAAAATATTTTTAGGAGTTATGAGTTGTGTTTTCACACCATTTTTCAAAACAACATTTCGCCGTTTCGCATAACGTTCCGGTTGTTTATGACGGTTTTGCGGTTTGCGATAAAGGAAACCGCAGGTTTCCAGCAACCGCAAAACTGTGGCGTTAGCCCAAGCCGGCTATTGCCGGCGTAGCATAAACAACCCTGTTAAGCGATCGTAGCCCGTAACTGATGTTATTCCGGCTAGGTATAAGCACTATGGTATACTACCGGATGATTCCCGGCATATCTTTTTACAATATAAATGAATCGGGCTATGTCGCTTAACGTTCCGGTTGTTTACGACGTTTTTGCGGTTGCGATAAAGGAAACCGTAGGTTTCCAGCAACCGCAAAACTGTGCTGGAATAAAACCGCACAAAGGGCGCAGCCCGACTGCGGTTTTATGGAAGCCAAGCCCGCTACTGCGGGCGCAGCATAAACAACCCTGTTAAGCGATCGTAGCCCGTAACTGATGCCATTCCGGCTAGTTATAAGCACTATGGTATACTACCGGATGATTCCCGGCATATCTTTTTACAATATAAATGAATCGGGCTATGTCGCTTAACGTTCCGGTTGTTTATGACGTTTTTGCGGTTGCGATAAAGGAAACCGCAGGTTTCCAGCAACCGCAAAACTGTGGCGCAAGCCCGAGCCGGCTATTGCCGGCGCAGCATAAACAACCCTGTTAAGCGATCGTAGCCCGTAACTGATGCTATTCCGGCTAGGTATAA
>BOBG01000204.1 GCA_026002265.1 Spirochaetia bacterium | reverse complement strand
GTTAAAAAAGAACGCATATTGCTGCTGTGAATTTTGACCGGCCGCAGGTTCTTTTTATATTATGTATATTTATCCCGGCTGTATTCTTTCTGAGGCACCGTCGCGGTAAATTCCTCAATGCTCTCTCCGCGATGATACCGGCAGGGTCTGTACTCATGCAGAATCTCCGGCACCGCTCAATCGCTTCTGATCTTTTTTTCGGTATTACACTTGCCTGCATCGTCATTGCATTCGCCGGGCCGCGTGCAGGAACTGAATTAGTCGGAGAGTACCGGCGCGGAGTCGATGTTATGTATGCATTTGACCTGTCACGGAGTATGGAGGTGCCGGATGTGGGGAATTCACGTCTGGAACGGGCATTGGATATTGCCCAGGAAATGATTGCTGCAAATGGAGGAATCCGGATGGGCGCGGCGATTGGAAAAGGGCGCGGAGTCATTGCGGTACCGCTGACCTTTGATACAGAAGCCCTGCTCAACTTTCTCGCGGTTTTGTCAACTGATAGCATTACCGGCCGGGGTACAAACCTCGAAGCTCTTGTTGACGCGGCATGCTCTGGTTTTCAAAGCCTTTTCCCGACACGGCGGGTTCTCGTTCTTTTTTCCGATGGCGAATCCCTTTCCGGAAATGTTGAAAATGCCTACCGGAACGCGGCGCATAATGAGATTCTCATTATAACTGTCGGTGTCGGCACTGATTCCGGCGGAATTGTACCCGGCGATCAAGTGCAGAGCAGGCGGAATAGTGATGTACTACGGGCGGGTGCGGACATGACCGGAGCTATCTTTCTTGATGGAAATGCTGAAAATGCAGCCGCGGAAGCTGCTGCCTATCTCGCTTCTTTATATGCAGATACACTCAATATTGGGTACCGGATTAGCGAGCGCCCCCAATGGCGTCTATGGGTCATCATCGCACTGCTGTCATTCGGTCTGACAAAATGTATGGAAAAAAAGGCCGGAACAAAGCGGAAAAAGAATCCTTTTCTCTCTTTACAGTGAAGAATAGTGATCGTTTTTTTTTCGGCTTTTGTAACGAGACGCTTTTATGATACTTTTATTTTTATGCAATTCCGACTATTTTTAGTGTTCGTTTTTCTGCCTTGCATGCTCCATGCCGAGGTTCTGACACTCGATCAGGCTGTGGCGCGGGCCCTTTCGACTAGCATTAATCTTCAAAAAGGTGCTCTTGATCTCTCGACAGCCGCGTATGCTGCACGCCATACATGGTCAGAATTTTTCCCCACGATCAGCGCCGGCGCGAATATCGGATATAATTCTTCGTCTACTAATCTTTTCAGTAACAGCGGAATTGCTAAAGCAACCCCTACTTATAATTCGTCAGCAAGCGTGAGTCTGCAGCTCAACGCCGGTATTCCGTCCGCGATTAAACTCATTCAACTTGCCTATCAGCAACAGTTGCTGACTTTTGATGATGCAAAACGCCAACTCACGATTCAAGTTACCAAGACTTTTTACAGCTTGATCGCGGAAAAGGACCATGTTGCGAATGTTGAAGAAACATTGACGCTCACCCGGCGCCAATATGACCGCATCCGGACCGGATTTCAAACCGGTCTGTCCAGTCAGCTCGATGTCCGGCAGTCCGAGTTGAGTGTCCGGCAGGCTGAATTGGATCTGAGCAGCGCTCAAGCTTCTTACAGCAGCAATATGCGTTCTTTTTTAACCTTAGTGGGGGTGGACTATGATTCCGGCCTTGAATTGCAAGGCACTTTGACGGTTGTTCCTGTACAAGCGGATCCGGAGCAGCTCATCCGGGACCATCTATCTGAGCGTCCCGATATCCGGCTCCAGCGTCAAACGATTGAACGCTTGATCGCCACAAAACAGCAGAACGACTGGAAAACCTATGCACCATCTATCAGTTTATCATGGGGACTTCAGACTGGAGCTTCCTTTGGTTCGGATCCTTCCTTCAGAGATCCCCTCGGTATGAGTCTCAGCGTTACGATTCCTATCAACCCGTGGATTCCGGGTACTAAAGATTACCAGAATGTTCAATCAACCAACACGAATATTGAAAAGGCCCGTCTGGACCTTAAAAATACCGAGGATCAGGCAAAAGCCCAGATACGATCCTTGACGGAAAATCTCCGGAACTTGTGGAATGCTATAGAAATAGCCCGGCTGCAGGTACAAATAGCCGAGGAAACCTACACCATGCGTGAACGGGCGTTCCGGGTTGGTGCAGTCGAATCCCTCACGCTTGAAAATACCCGGCAAGCGCGGGCAAACGCTGAATATCAACTGTTGACCCGTGAATTATCCTACTGGAATACGATGCTTGATCTGGCTGCGGCGGTGAATATTGATTGGAGAGCTTTTATGGAAAATGAGGAAAACCGGTGAAAAAAATAAAATTCTCGATGGGAATCAGCCTTGTTCTGGTGATTGTTAT
>BOBG01000203.1 GCA_026002265.1 Spirochaetia bacterium | reverse complement strand
GGGGGCCGCCTCTAGCGGACCCAAAACGGTATATTATTACCCATAATTCTTATTCTTTCTTCTTAATTCTTTACGGTATTAATTTTATAATATTCTCCAAAAGCTTAGGCAAAATTGCGTATAACGTGAAAGCTATGCGACGTTTTTGCGGTTGCGATAAAGGAATGCGAAGCATTCTAGCAACCGCAAAAATGTGCCGGAGAAAAAACGCACAAAGGCCAAAGGCCGACTGCGTTTTTTCTCCGGCCAAGCCGCTACTGCGGCGCAGCGTATAGCGTATGTTATGTGCAGTATTTTTTGCTTTTATTATTGCCTTTTATTTTCTTCATTTTCCTTGATTTTGTTTTCAGTCCATTCAATACAATTTTTTGCGATTTTTACTGCCTTTTTATATTCTTCCTTTGTAATTTCATCGTATTCTCCGGGATACCTTGTTTGAACAGCATACATTGTCAACTCTGATGCTTCTTTTATGTTTGAAGGAATATCTGTCAATTTTTCAAGTTCTTCTAACAATATACCAATATTGTGCGTAAAATCAGGGTCAACACCATAATATATTAACAGCCCCTTTAAAGCCTTCTCAGCGGACTGCTGAATCTGGAAACACAAATCTTCATAATACATATTAGGTGTTATGGAAACTGTTGCCAGATCATAACTGCTTTTTGCCCTGCCAATCCATGATTCATAACGTTCCATATATTATTTTACCCTCTTTCTTTATTGTCTTATAAATATATCCAATTTCATTGCTCAATTCTATATATCTGTTGTAATCAATTGTAAGTAAATCAACAGGTATTTCAATTTTGTTTTCATAAAGAGCCCGATAAATAGTGCCAATAATAGCGCGGCCATTCTTGAGGTTCTTTTTTATTATGAGTAAATCAATATCGCTTTTTTGCGTATTATCCCCTCGTGCATACGAACCAAAAAGTATAATCTGATCCGGTGATGCAAGAGATACAACAATGGGAAGAATTTTATCAATATACGGTATATTATTACCCATAATTTCATACTAATTCATTTTTTTCATTATGTCAAGCCCTATTTTTATAGATTTTAGTTAAAATTTACAGAAAATTTCAAAAAATATTGCGTATAACGTTCCAGTTGTTTATGACGGTTTTATTTTGCGATAAAGAAAATGCCATAGCATTTTCTAGCAAAATGAAACTGTGGCATAGCCCAAGCCGGCTATTGCCGGCGCAGCATAAACAACCGTGTTAAGCGATCGTAGCCCGTAACTGATGCTATTCCGGCTAGGGATAAGCATTATGGTATACTACCGGATAATTTCCGGTACATCTTTTTACAATATAAATGAATCGGGCTATGTCGCTTAACGTGAAAGCTATACGACGTTTTTGCGGTTGCGATAAAGGAAACCGCAGGTTTCCAGCAACCGCAAAAACGTGCCGGAGAAAAAACGCACTAAGGCCAAAGGCCGACTGCGTTTTTTCGGAGGCCAAGCCGCTACTGCGGCGCAGCGTATAGCGTGCGTATGTTACGCGAAGTAAACCCCGCTACAATATATTTTATTAATAATGTTTAATCCTTAATAAAATATATACGATCTTCCTTTCTTGTTTTCCCTTTTCCAATTTCGCCATCGGGATAACCCAAGCATACACATACTCTTGCCGTATACGTTGAGTCTATTCCATTATTTTCCATAAGATTTTTCTCTTCTTCTGTTTTGAATGTTTCTTCTACACGTCCAATATAGGCACTTCCAATTCCCAAAGACCATGCCGCCAGCATCATGTTTTCCGCCGCAACCGAAGCATCATTTATTGGGTATTTAAACTGATCGGCCGCAAATACTGTAATAACTGTCGGTGCACCATAAAAAGCATTTTGGATTGTTGCGTCTTCAGCTATACTTATTTGCTTTTCATTCACATTATGATCATTGACCTTATTAGGGGACGGCATAAATGACCGGTTGATTCTGCTGATTTTTTCATTTATTTCAGAATTTTGGCAAATAAGAAATTTCGTTGCCTGCCTGCCCCCGGCACTGGGAGCCCAAAGTCCTGCTTCAATTATTTGTTTCAATTCTTCATCTTTAATTTGTTCAGCCTTATAATGCCGAATTGCCCGTCTTTCCATAATAATTCTGATTATTTCATTCATAATATTCCTCCATAATGATTATACAAAATATTTTATTAATTTGTCAACCATTTTATGTGTATATTATTACAAAAAACTCGGGGTTTATTTCGCCTAACGTGAAAGCTATACGACGTTTTTGCGGTTGCGATAAAGGAAACCGTAGGTTTCCAGCAGCCGCAAAAATGTGCCGGAAGAAAAACGCAGTCGGCCTACGGCCTTTGTGCGTTTTTCTTCCGGCCAAGCCGCTACTGCGGCGCAGCGTATAGCGTATGTTAGGCGAAGTAAAAATTGCTTTTATATATTCTCTTATTCA
>BOBG01000202.1 GCA_026002265.1 Spirochaetia bacterium | reverse complement strand
TAACAATAGAATATAGCACAACTTACAAAAAGTCAATGCCCGGGAAAGTCAAGCTGTTTTTCAGATCTCCGGAAAATTTTTTCTAAACAATTCGCAAAAACAGTTGACAAACTGCGGAATATAATCTACACTCTACCCATGAAGAATATACGTAGGACAGACGTATACAAGAAATGGTTCGAGAATCTGAACGATGCCCGTGCAAAAGCATCTATCTACGCTCGCGTCATTCGCCTTGCCCAAGACAATCCGGGTGATTGGGCGCCGATTGGTGAGGGCCTCTTTGAACTGCGTATTCATTATGGCCCCGGCTACCGGGTATATTACAAGGATACTGGGAAAGAAATCGTTCTCTTACTTTGCGGCGGGGATAAAAGTACGCAAGATAAAGATATAGCACGGGCTAAGGCAATTTTCAAAGATTACAAGCTCGGAAATGAAAAGGAGGATTGAAATGGAAAAAGTAACATGTGAGGATTGGGATCCTTCGGATGATATAAAAACCAAAGAAGATGTAATAGCGTACCTTGAAGTTGCGCTTGAAGAGAATGATACTGAATTTCTTCTGGTAACAATCGGGTATATAGCCCGTTCTAAAGGTATGCAACAACTCTCCCGGGAGCTAAACCTTGATCGGAAAGGGCTGTATAAGGCTTTTTCACCGGAAGGGAACCCGTCATTTACAACAGTAGTCAAGGTTCTTGACAATCTGGGTTTCAGATTACGTATAGAGCAGAAGAAAGTATCCTGACTAGATGTCCCGGCGTGCCGGGGCCTTTTTTTCTGCAGCCGGAACAGTCAAGCTGTTTTTTCTACTTTTCTGAAGAAATTTTTAGCCAAACAATTCAGGGAAACAGTTGACAAGAACTTTCAAGGCTCGTTGAATGATCATCAGAGATATGCTAGTATATAATTATCGTTGACGCAAACGATGTTAGCAGTGAATGATATGTTTTCGTTGCGGCTTATATCCCTAGCTAAAGTATTGGGTTTTATGCCATTTTCAGATAAAAAACTACAATTCTCTTGACAAGTAATATATTATATATTACATTGTATACATGGAATACATTGTCCGTATGCCTAAAAAGTTGGAAAAAACTCTGCGGGAAATGCCTGAACATGCGAAGCGGACACTATTCCATTTGGTAAATGATATTCGGGAAACCGGTCCCGTCCGCCCCGAATACCATAACTATAGCAAATTGGGCAAAGACTTATATCATTGTCATCTTGCCTATAGCTGGGTTGCGGTTTGGCGCAATGAAAATGAATCCTTTGTTGTGGAGATTGAATATGTTGGTAGTCGTGAAAATGCCCCCTATTGAGTTTAGCGTGCAGGGAAAAATACCTGATAAATATCTTGATCTTATGAAAAAAGATTTTGGCCCGGCCTTGTCGGTTTTTGAGGATGACGAAACAATGCTCGCTACGGATATGGACTGGTATATAGAGACAAAGGAAAAAGAAACGCCCGGTAGTACCCTTCGCTTTTATCGGAAATTGCATAAAATGACACAGGATATGCTTGCAGAGCGGCTCGGAATAACCAAACAGAAAATTTCTAATATGGAACATAACGCGAAACCTATTAGCCGAAAAACAGCTTACCAGTTGTCGGAAGTATTCAAAATAAATCCGGGACGCTTTATCTAAAACGGCGTAACCCATGCTGTAGCTTTGAGATATACGCCGCGGAAAGAAGTAGGAAACGGTGCCTCGAATAATTGGGACAAGTCCAAGCCTTTAGCCTTGGGTAGCAGCGCCCTTTCGTAAATCACTTCAGAAAACCTTGACATCTAAGAAAGATATAGTATACTTATCGTCATTATCCACCGAACGGAAGAACCGACCGGAATATCGGAGCGTTTTCCCATGGCGTGGATCCGGAAAATTGAAGTCGAGTGCGGGCCAAAAGGCGGCACCGGCGTTAAAATAAATAACCTCCGCATTTCTTTTGACGTTGAAAAAACCGACCAGCCGGAGCCAAACACGGCTAAAATACAAATCTACAATCTATCAAAAGACACGCATGACAAGATAGCAACTGCCGGCAACCATTGCACAGTAAGCGCCGGATATGCTGACGAGGTTTCGGCGGCTATTGTCTTCGGCGATGTATCAAGCGGGACACGCAAGAAATCCGGAAATGATTATGTTACTGAATTGGAAGTCCTTGACGGGCGGATCAGCGTTATGAAATCATACGTGTCGGCAAGTTATGAAAAAGACACTGAATTAAAAACCATAGCACAAGATATGATTGACGCAATCGGCTTGCCGGTCGAGGGCATGGACTTGATACCGGGCGGCGAAATGTACGAAGGCGGCTATGCTTTTCAGGGGATAGCAGCGCAATCCCTTGAAGATGTTTTATGGAAGGCAAGGCTTACCTACACAATTCAAAACGAAATGATTTATATTTTAGACGGTGAACAGCCGGTTAAAAAT
>BOBG01000201.1 GCA_026002265.1 Spirochaetia bacterium | reverse complement strand
AAAAGTACAGTATCATTATCGTGACCCATAATATGCAGCAAGCCACCCGGATCAGCGATAAAACAGCGTTTTTTCTTCTTGGGGAGGTGGTCGAGTACACGGACACCGGGGCACTATTCGCCATGCCGCAGGATAAGCGGACAGAGGATTACATTACGGGGAGATTTGGATGATGCGCAGTCGTTTTGACGAACAGCTTACACAATTGAATAACAGCCTGATTGAAATGGGCGCGCTTATTGAACAGACAATAGCGAAAGCGGTAAAAGCTCTTGAAGAACAGGATGTGGAGTCAGCTCAAAAAATCATTGAAGACGACGACATAATAGATGACAAGGAAAAGGAAATCGAAGGGCTTTGCCTAAAGCTGCTCATGAATCAGCAACCAGTGGCACGGGATTTACGTCAGGTTTCCACGGCGCTGAAAATGATAACCGACATGGAGCGTATCGGCGATCAGGCCGCCGATATTTCGGAACTGTGCATACATCTCGCCCGGCAGAAGTATATCATCAACCTCAAGCATATCCCACAAATGGCGGATGCAACCATAAAAATGGTGACAGACAGCATCGATGCCTTTGTCAAAAAAGATTTGGCCCTGGCACAGGCGGTCATTGTCTCCGACAATGTTGTGGATGATTTGTTTGACATTGTGAAAAAGGAGATGATACAGTTAATCCACGAGGATGTGCAAAATGGCGAACAGACCGTTGACCTTTTGCAAATTGCCAAATACTTTGAACGCATCGGCGATCATGCGGTTAATATTGCCGAGTGGGTCATATTCTCCATTACAGGCAGGCACAAGGACACGCAGGTTTTATAGGCGGGAGAAAACCCGCCGCCCCTCCCCTCTTGAAAAACAGACTATTCTATAGCATATTTCTTCGAGTCAAACCTCTAAAAATTGTCGCTTTTGGGGGTATTAAGCGAATATTGGGAGGGAAAAATGGCAAATAGCAACCTGACTTCCGCTAAAAACGCGAAAAACGATGAGTTCTACACACAGTGGGCGGATATTCAAAAAGAAGTTAATGCTTATTTGGACTTCGACCCCGATGTCTTTCGGGGCAAGGTGATTTTATATCCCTGCGACGACCCTGAATGGAGCAATTTTACCAAGTTTTTCGCGCTTCATTTCCACGATTTCGGTCTCAAAAAACTTGTTTCAACGAGTTTTGCGGCAGACAGCAACAAATATAATACAAACTATCAGCCGACTTTGTTTGAAACGGAAAGCCCAAAATATGACGCAAAAAAAAATCGCAAAATACGGCAAGGTTTTTGTGCTGGAACAGACTGCTGATAATGAACACAAGCCTAAAATCAACATTGACGACTTGGAATGGGATTATCTTCCGAATGACGGTGATTTCCGCAGCAGCGAAGTTTCAAAGCTGCGTAAAGAAGTTGATATTATAGTCACTAACCCGCCTTTTTCACTGTTTAGGGAATTCATTAAATGGATTATGGATGCGGAAAAGCAGTTTCTCATCATTGGGAATATGAACGCAATTACTTACAAGGAAGTGTTCCCGCTGATTAAGGATAATAAGATGTGGCTTGCAATGGTTTTAACGCAGGTAATGCGTATTTTGCGACACCCTTTGCGTCGGATTATGGCGATGGCGTGTATTATGCCGACACCGGCCTGGTGAAGTTTACCAACCTTGACCACGGCCGTAGGCATCAACCGCTCGTTTTGAGGACCGCCGCCGATAATCTGAGGTTCTGCAAACACGCAGAGCTTAAGGGTAAAACCTTTTACGACAGTTACGATAATTACGATGCTATCGAAGTGCCTTTTACCGATGCAATCCCGTCAGATTACAACGGCGCAATGGGTGTGTCGATTAGTTTCTTGGACAAATACTGCCCTGAACAGTTTGAGATTATTGGCACGGATTTTAATGTAAAAGATGGTTTGCTGGATTTTATTAAAAATAACCGGTGGAATGGAAAATTTGATCGAGGATATGTTAATGGTGAGCGACAGTATGCACGAATTTTAATCAGGCATAAAAAAGGAATGCTTGGAAAATTTTGATAGGTATATCGATCCTGAAAAAGCGACATCTTGGGATAACGGGCGGGGAAACCGTGATGAAGCGGAGTTCTATTTTTTAGACAGAACTTCAAGCTATGAAAGGCTTTGATGATAGATACAATCAATGGGTAGGGAGAAAAAAATGAACGACATTATATTAGAATTGGGCAAAAAGACTTCTCCCTAGCCCTGCCGGACTGTAATCCGGTGGTTCTAGTAGGGTAAAATCCAAAAGCATGATATAATGAAATTATGAATTTAATTTTGTCTTGAGCTTTGTATTAAGGGTATTTAATACATCTTGTAAAGTAGATTGCATTAAATTATTTTCCATAGCGGATTGTGCATTAAAAAAAACAGGTTCAAGTAACATTAAAATATTACTGCAAACCGGACAACAAGG
>BOBG01000200.1 GCA_026002265.1 Spirochaetia bacterium | reverse complement strand
AGTTTTTGACTCGTTCCGGCGGTGTAAGGACCGGTATACCGGTTCGGCGAAGCTTTTCCGGAACATTGTCCGGCGTTAAGTGTCAAAGTGAAAATATCGCCATTTCCTCTATCTTCAAGTAATGCTCTATCAAAAAAAATAAATTCCGCCCCATTATTTTTCTGAATCTGTACCAATTTCCAATTTCTCCCCTCTACCTGAGAAAAATCCGGTACAGTCACAAAGTACAACGATTCTGTTCCGGCTGACAGTACCAAAAAAGTACTGTTAATTTCCCAGCGTGTAACTTTATTCAACAACGCGAAATAATCCGATTCCGACACCAGCGTTGAGGCATTGAGATCAGCCATCAGCGTACTCCGGAGCGGACTGATCTTCAGATCCTGAGTTCCGGCTTCAGTTGTGTAGGGTGCATTGTACCGGTTCGGCGAACCCTTGCCGGAAATCTGTCCGTTGGCAAATTGGAGGGTAAAAATATCCACTTTTCCAGCCGTCACCAGTTTTGAACGGTCGAATTCAATACCGCTGGCACTAGTGGTGATAGTTGAAAGCTGCCAATTAATACCTTCAATGTCAGAAAAATCAGGCGTATAATAATCCTCCATTTCATATTCGTCCCACTCATATTCCGCCGTACCATCATCATAACCATATAAATCTGAAAATGGAGAGCCGACCAGTTCAGTGAGTTTCGACTCTAGTTCCTCCGGCCGGTACCGGGGATTTCCGGCCACTGTTTCACGAATCCCGCGGGCTAATGCAGCATAATTGAGTTCTAAGTCTGCATCTTCAAAAAGTTCAAAAATTCCTTCGCCTTCACTCGCGAAAAGTTCCCCAATGATATAACTGAATTCGGAATCCCGCACGAGCTTTTCCGCAGCAGGAGCCGCAAAGATCAGAGCAGTTAAACAGAATCCACACACAACCATCGCCACTAATTTCTTCATAATCATTCCTTCTAAAAAATTTCCGGGTTTTACCGGATTCTCATCACTCTATCAAAATCATTATTTAAGCGCTTGTCAACCATTAGGGGACTGTCCAACACCGGAATGGTGCAAATGAAGCGTACACCAATGCCACAATCCGGCGGTGTAAAAGACCTTGTGATCGTTTGGCCAGTTGGATTTCCGGTGCGGGCAGAGTGATTCCGGTTTTATAACTCCACACTTTACCGATTATCCGGTCCGTTAAAATAAAACCATAATTCCGCGAATCCACAGAAAGTCCGGGGTTATCGCCCTCCGCGAAAAACTGTTGCTCCCCGAGCAGTCCGGTACAGCGTTTGACAGCCGTCTCGCCGGAGGGAGTCAAAAACACGACAATATCACCCAGTTTGGGCTGTGACCACCGGATAAGGTAATGAGCAGTTCCCGGAATCCGCAGGCCGTAGGCGGTTTTGAGGACCACTACCACGGAACCGGATTTGAGAGTCGGCAGCATGGACCGTCCTTCTACAATCATAAAATCAAATACAGAAAAGCGTAAAAAGAGTCCAACCACTAGAGCCGCGGCTACTGCCCACACAAGCATTGAATCTATTTTCGCATGATGCGTTCTAGCAGCAGTATGGAGACTCTGTACAAGTGCCGGTTCGCATCGCGTTGTATTTTCTTTCATAATAGCTCTCATGTTAAGTATTTTTTCCGATTTTGTCGATATAATTAATATCATGGATAAAACAACTGCGTGGCAACACATCGATCACACGCCAGTCCGGACAATTTCCTCCGCCTCTTCTTCGGAGTTTAGTACCCGGATGAAGCAGGAAGTCCGGCCGGATGAACAGAAATCCCTCACCATTCGGGATCAACCGTCACGGCTTCCGGATCCTCGCACCACCAGCGGCCAGATCAACCTGCTGCTGGCTTTTTCCGTGATACCGCTCCTCGGAATCGCTGTCGTCATTACCGTGTCTCTGTTGAATACACCTACCATCAAGCCGGTACAAAGTACCGGATTCACTATTGAACCGGGGCCGGACAACAGTATCCGGTACATTCTCGCTTCTTACGCCGGTATAACGGAATCAGTCTTTGATGAGGACAGAATCACGCTCGGCTCCGAATCCGGAGAATTATTTACATGGCGTTCCTACACGGTACAGCCCGGAGACACTATTTCCGGAATCGCTGTTTCACACAATGTTTCGATGGATGCAATCATCACTTCTAACAATATTAGTAATGCAAATCAACTTAACTCCGGCGCTGCGATCCGGATTCCCAGTATTGACGGGATTCCATACACGGTAAAAACCGGCGACACATTGAGTTCTATTGCACTCACACACAAAGTTCCGGTTGAAGTGCTGCTCGATGCCAATAATCTGTCGAGCGAAGGTGTCCTGCCCGGAGCGCTGTTATTCATACCCGGTGCAAGGATGTCCCGTGATGTATTTTCGGCTGTGCTTGGGGAAAATTTTATCATGCCGGTAAAAGGCAAACCCAGCTC
>BOBG01000199.1 GCA_026002265.1 Spirochaetia bacterium | reverse complement strand
GGCGGAGAGGCGGCTTCGCCGTTATCGACACATAGGACACCCTCACCCCAGCACTCCCCGCACCAGTTTGGTAAACAACTTCGCCATATCGTGAACACTCGTGTTCATGCCGTTTTTAAGCCATTCCTGTATAATGCCGGTACAGCCGTCCCTGATAAAAACAGAACAGTAATTCAAAGTCTCCTCGTCAATCAGACTGCTGTTTTTGGCATTCTTTAGTTGTCGCACATGTACGATAATATACTTTGAAAACTTCTTTTGAAAGTCGCTTGCGCCGTTTTCACTTAAGAATACTTGGACCGAATTGCTGTTACTTGCGATGTACTGCAGGGCATCTTCCAGCAGTAGGGCAAGTTCCTTGGCCGGCGGCATATCACCCGTTGGGGCGTGGCGTTGAATCAACTTGTTTAGTTCATCAAGGATTTCTTCTTCCATTTGCCCCAGAAGTTCGTATTGGTCTTTGCAGTAGGTGTAAAAAGTCGAGCGGCTCACCCCGGCGGCCTCGCATATCTCCCTGACGGAAATGTTAAGGATTGATTTCGTTTTCATAAGGGCCACGAGGCTTTCCCGCAGCACTTTGCGGGTAACCTGAACCCGTATGTCCGTCTTTTTCATGGTTTTCTCCTTGCATTTTTCACGACCTTGTAAGGCTACCGAACAAAATAGGACATAGTGTCCAATAACCATACAAAATAGTTACAATTTGCACTTCAAATCCAATATGTATTCTATGTATATTTTACCGTAAATGCAAGCACATTAAGGAGTGTCGCATGGAAAATTTTTTTAAGTATCCCTGGGTGATTGTGGGCCTTGTCGCACTTATCACGGTATTTTTTGGTTTGCAGCTGCCAAAGGTGCAAATGGACAACAACATCATGGCGTTTATTCCCGACACTCTGCCGGAGCATATCACCGCCAGTCATTTTGAGGACGAATACGGCGACTCAATCACCATCATGGTAGGGCTTGAACGTCCCTACGGTACGGTCTTTGAAAGCGCTTTTCTTTCGCGCATAAAAGAGTTTGGCGAAGCGGTCGAAGCAAAGGCCCTTGTCAAGAGCGTGGAATCGATCATGTCAACAGAGTACATCACCTCGGACAGCGAAAGCATCATGGTGACTTGTCTCGTAAGCGAAGACTTTGCGGGGACAGAAGAGGAAATAGCGGAATTAAAGCGCCGCATTGCCTCCTGGGATATGTATGAGGGCGCGCTTATATCGGAGGACCTCCGGGCCGCACAGATTGTGGTACAACTTAACGCCCCATCCGACCGTGCGGGAGACCGGGATGTGGTGGCGGTTCTCATGGAAATACGCGAAATGGCAAAAGAAATGTTTGCCCCTTACGCCGTTGTTTACACCGCGGGACAAGCTGTGATAACGGCAACCCTGACCGAATCGGCATTTGCCGACCTCGTTTACCTTATACCCTTTACCATACTGGTACTGCTCGCCGTTCTTACCCTTTCCTTCAGGCGTTTGAGTTTCGTTGCCTACCCGCTCCTCACCGTGATTATCGCCGTAATATGGAGCATCGGCGCAATGCCGCTTTTTGGGGTGAAAATGACGCTACTGGAGGTAATTCTGCCCATCATTCTTATGGCAGTGGGAAGCGCATACGGCGTTCATGTTGTCTCCCATTACAAGGACGAAATACAGGGCAAGACATTGAGCGCCGCCGAGCACCGCGTCTTTGTTCTTGGCCTTGTGCGTAAACTCTTAAAGCCCGTGTTTCTGGCCGGCCTCACCACCTTTGCGGGCTTTGTCTCCTTCTGTTTTGCTCCCATGTCAACAATGCGCGATTTCGGCATTTTCTCAAGTTTCGGTGTTTTGTCCGCCTTTGCAATCGCAATCGCCCTGATTCCCGCAATACTTCTGATTCGCGGCAGCCGGGGGGTAAAACCGGTGGGCAGCAAAAACACACAAAAAGGGAAGCCCGTTTTTAATTTTGAAAATCACCTTGTGGATACCATGAGCGCCATCGCAAAGAAAAGATCCCTGGTGCTCGCCGCGGCGGCGCTGGTCATTATCGTTTCGATTGCGGGGGCGTTTAAGATCGTTGTAGACAATTCACTGGTTGAGTTTTTCAGCAAAGATTCAGAGGTAACCCGCGGCGACCGCTTCATCCGCGAACATTTTGGCGGTTCTTCCCAGCTTATCGTGTCGGTGGAGGCTGATGATACACAAACACTGCTCAACCCCGAAGTCCTTGCCGCCCTTGACGGTCTTTCCGCCTATCTCATGGAGCGCGTCCCCAAAGTCGGCAAGGTTACCGGATTTACGGACATGGTGAAGCGCATGAACCAGATGTTTAATGTTGACGAGCCGCCGGATGGTATCAGAGGATTGCCACGAGTCACTGCTGGCGATGACGCAAAGGGTGAATTGGGGTTTGGGGATTTTGGATTTGAAGGCCTTGTCGATGAAGGGCAAAACAATGAGCACATTAATGATAGACCGCTTGCCGCT
>BOBG01000198.1 GCA_026002265.1 Spirochaetia bacterium | reverse complement strand
AGGGCAGCCCCATTTTTTTGCTCTGATTTATACTGCTTGGCTTTCCTTGATAATTCTCAAAGCCATGATAACTGCTGCTTTAATTTCCTCATCATCAATATCTCCATTGATATTGGAGTTGTTATTTGACCCTGTGGCTTTTGTCTTGGTTAAGGCGTTTGTTCCGATAGCGATAGTGGCTCCTACGCTTGCGCCGATAACAACCGCCTCCCCAGCAGTTAAAGCCGATGCAATACCGGCTGATATTATTCCTAAAATTGGAAACATAAATGGTCCTCCCAAAAGAAATACGCTCCAAGTACATGAGGCGATATAAGTCTATACAGCGCATTCGCCGCTATCACCATTGTCAGCCGGTAAAAGCGTGATGACCGTTCTGTCCTCTCCTTTAGTTTCAATATTCATAATAACGGACAGAAAATCTTCCTTTACAAGCGGCCCCTTCAAAACCATAAACGGTATGTAATACTTCTTTTCAACTTTTTCTGAATCCTTCCCGGTATGGAGATTGGCTTTCACCAATCCCAAAAGATTTTTAATCCGTTCTTCAAGCGAAACACCGATTGAGGCTAAATACGGATTCGGCGTCATCATTTTAAGTAAACCGCTGTCAATGACTACCGGGTTTGTAATTCCTGCTTCTTCTGCCTTTTCGTGAATGTCAATACAGTGCTTTTCTTTTTGTCCCATAACAAATCCTCCCCTGATTAAAATAGGCCGCCCCGTAATGGAGCAGCCATTTATCAAAAATGCCGTTTACCTAAAAGGAAGCGGCAAACCGTTCTTCTTCCACATCTTCGCCGGACTGTTCCTCGCGCTTCATTTCCGGGCGGAACTCGACATGCTGCGCTATAATAGTTATTCTGGACCGGGCTTTCCCCTCTCCATCGTTCTAGCGGTCTTGTTTTAAGCGGCCTACCACCCGTACCTCTCGTCCTTTGTGCCCAAGCTGTTCACAGGTTTCAGCTAGTTTAGCCCAAGTTTCCACATCGAAAAAGCTTGTTTCCTTTTCCATGCTTTCACCCTGCTTAAAATAGCGATTGGTTGCAATAGGAAAAGAGGTAATTGCGGTTCCCTTTGTCGTTGTCTTGCAAATCGGGTCGCGTACTAGATTACCCGCAATTATTACGGAATTGAGATTATTCATAAAATCCTCCAAATAAAAGTTAGCCGCCCATAATGGACGGCTTTTAATTCGTTAGGTTGCTTTCGCCGATACCTCTGTTTCGACCTCATCAGGCGGGGGCGGCATCATCACGGCATACACTGTTTTTTCCGTACCGCTTTCTTTCAGAATCAGCGCTTTCCCCCGTTCTTCTTGGGAATGAACAATCCACTTGGTTTTACTCCGCATGGTGGCAATGATGTGGCCGGGGAAATTAAGGATAGCCTCAACAAGCCGCTTTTGTTTGGGGTTTACCTTAGCCTAGGATAAAAAGCTGTTTTTGCTATTGCTTGCCTGGGTAATACGGTCAACCTCATCGGTAAGCTCCCACCACGCATGAGAGAGGGAGTCGATTACCAGCACTTTGTAACCGGCATCGTAAGACTTCGTGCATTGCCTTGATATAGCCGTCAACAGTTTTGTTCTCAAGATTGTTAACGACAAACTTGTAACGGTCGGCATACTTGCTTGTACTCCGCACTTCGGTATCAATAACCGCATACCGGACACCCATCTTTTCGGCAATGCCCTTTGCCATACGCAAAGCAGTCATCGTCTTTCCAGACCCGCTAGGGCCAAACAACGCGCATCTTAAATAGAGTTGCGTCCTTTCCGCTTCTACAAAAGCCATAAATACTCCTTTGCCCTTACCTTGTAAGAGCATTTTTTAGTGCCTTTTGATACTATAAACCGCAGGTGATTAATCATCATCATTGTCATAGTTCCCGTCAGCGAGATAGCCTTTCTTGGCGGGAATAAAGACAATCTTTTCGATAAGGTCATCAGTCTTTACGTCATCATCCGTAGGCCAATTGATGTCTTCTGTCAGAACAAGAGACCCATTGTCCTTGCCCATCCATTGAGCTTTAGACGGATTGACAAAAGCGTAATCCCGACTAAAATCTTGTTTGCTATACCAACACAGCTTGAACCTAGTTGATGATATATTGATATAATCAAACCCCGCCTCAATCTTTCCTGACTTGAAATAGATTTTGAAATCAAAGGGCGAGCGTGCCCGGCCTCCGATATTAAGGATATGCCCAACATCTTCCAATGTGGATTTATAGGTGTTCAATTCAAAGATGATGGCGTGCAGCATATCATACGAAAAGTCAGGGATTCGCGCTCCCATATTGCAAATGTCAGGAATCCGGTCATGCAGTTCAGCCAAAAGGTTATCCTTGCAATACTCCGTAATCTCAACGATAGTGAGCCGGTTTGATTTGAAGTGGTAGTGTATTCTTCCGGGCCGGTTCAAGAGATACTCTGAAAGGTTGCGGGTATCATTACAGGTCAGCAAAAACAGTTTCTTG
>BOBG01000197.1 GCA_026002265.1 Spirochaetia bacterium | reverse complement strand
CCATGATTCCGGTTACTCCCCGGTAAATATTTTCTCCATAAGCAACTGCAAATTTAGTTTCATAGTGCGGAAGGTTTTTGTATGCGAGTTCCTCCACGATCCACCATGCGGCAGCGCCGAGTTTTTTGCGCTCTTCATTCATCGAAACCAATGCAATTGCGAGTTTATCCCGCTTTACCGGATCCGGTTCCATGAATAATGCTACGGCGCTTTCCGGTTTTCCCATCCGGCCGGCAGCGTTGACAGCCGGACACAGTGACCATGATAACTCGTAGGTTCCAATATTCCGGCCCGAGAGATTCAAATGAAACAGTAAATCAGAAAGCCCGGGCCGCGGTTTTTTTTGAAGGGATTCCAGACCCAGTTTAACGAGCAGCCGGTTTTCATCTTTGAGGGGCATGAGATCAGCAACTGTCCCCAGTGCAACCAGTTGTAATGATTCCGGAGAAAAAACCGGCTCTGTTTTTTGGATACTATCAGTCCAGATTCTGAACAATGTTTCCAATTCACTAAGATCGTATTCAGCGGCTGTACGCAGCAGGCTTTTCCCGGCCGTTTCCGGGATCAAACGTGCAGCATCCGGCGCAATGGCATGCATTGGCAGCATCGCAATATCGGATCCAAAGACTTTTTCCAAGCTATGTTTTTGCAGCGCATCATCCCACACGAGAATCGAAGCACCTGCAAGAAAAGCCGGAAGCCGCGTCTGTTCCATGATAACCATGCCCGGTACGATTGTCTCGGTGAGAGTATCAACTATGGCACGATTCCGGACTAACACTGCCTCGATCATGTAGGCATCGACCAGCGGCCGGGTGTTGAGCAGACAAAAAGTCTGGTTGTAGGAGGCGTTTTCCTGAGCAAAATGCAGCGCTGAAATGAGTTTGTACGCAACGCCGCACCCGGCAAGATCCCGGAATGGATAGAGTGAATGTTCCAATTTGGGATTAACGATGGCGCACGCGGCCGGAATTTCCTCCTGAGGATTGTGATGATCCGTGATGATCACATCGATTCCCCGGTCAGCAGCTCGTTCAACCTCTGCACTGTTAGAGATTCCGCAGTCAACAGTGATGATCAGCTTTCCACCATCTGCGGCAAATTCCTCGACTGCCCGGATCGAAAGACCATAGGGATCACTGCCGGTGGGAATACGCCACTGCACCTGCATCTCATTTTCACGCAAAAAATTAGTCAACAGCACCGTGGCGGCGATTCCATCTACATCACGGTCCCCGAACACGAGAATTTTTTCACCGGCCCGTTGTGCAGACGCAATCCGCTCAACTGCTTTTTCCATATCCGGTAACAAAAAAGGAGAACGTAGCGCGGCCGGATTCGTCTCCCAAAAATACCGGAGTTCTTCTTCCGTGCTAATGCCGCGCCGAACCAGTATTGATGCTGTCAGCAGATCACATTTATAACGAGATGCCAATTTCCGGACTTGTTTCTGCGGCAACTCTGTTTTTTTCCACTCCATTGCGCCCTCTTTTTGTACTGTACAGTATTTTGCGAGAGTAGATAATAGGCAGGAAAGGAGTCTGGCGAATGGCACAGATGTACACGAATAAAAAAATTAATGAGCGAATATCTGCGGTAGCAAAAAAAACCGCCCCGAAGGAGCGGCTCGTTCAATCAACCGGAATTAACCGGCTATAACATTTACTGTAACACTACTGTTAGAATCTTCGAGGCAGGAATCAATTCAGTCAGACCTACAGTAGTAGTACCACCAGTAGAGGTATAACTTGTACTTGATGCTGTCAATACAGCTAAAGTCGCAGCTGTAGGGCCTGTACCATCTGCTGGTACATATTTTTGAGTTGCTGAACCAACTTCTGTTACACGAAGAGCAACTCCTGCCGGAGCGGTTAGACCGTGTGATAAGACACCACCCACAGCCGGTTTAACAGTGGCAGTCGATCCAGTTGGTGTAAATACTTCGATAACATAGTCGGCCGAGGCTGTTAGTCCGCTCAAAGTTGCGCCAGCTGTCGTGATTGCAAGTGGGCTGGTCGAGGTAATAACACTCAAATCAGCTGCTGCGTATGTTACAACACCACTAGAGACCAGTGTGACGCGGACAACACCACCGACTGTGGGATCGGAGATTGTAGCAGTAGTTGCGCCGGCGGCGACAGTAGTAACAGGAAGCACTTCAACAGCGTATTTATCACCTAAAGTAAGTGAAAGGATCCCTGTACCGAGAGCAGTAACACCAGCAGGAGTAAGTTTTACTGGTGCGGTCTGGAAGCCTGTACCATCAGCTTTTACGTATTCTACTGTAGAAGTACCGACTTTTGTGACCCGAACCACTTGGCCCGTTGAAGCTTCGATGAGGAGTTTCTCGACCCGAATCGATCCTGTAGCTGCAACAGAATCTGCCTTTTCCGCGAGTGCGGCTTTAAGGACTTTGACTTTCACATCAGTCGCTTTAAGTGAAGCAGGTGTTCCTGTTGTACCTGTGGTGAGGGTTACAACCTTGTCGCTCGTCCGGGCAAGGTC
>BOBG01000196.1 GCA_026002265.1 Spirochaetia bacterium | reverse complement strand
CAAATCATCGGTATACTTTGCCCGCCCCGTAACTTTTTCCCAGGCGTCAACCCGTGGTATGCTCTGTCCTATACTCATGTTTCCCTCTGTTTTTATTATGTTCCAATGTTTGGATAAAATCAATGCAAAATCTTGCAGAAAGCCGCTAAAACGAAGTATGAATAGCAACAGACAGATTCAGCCACTCATGACTCTAAGGTTTGGTCAATATCGGCGCCGATTGCTTCCAAAAGAAACGGTTATTATATGCCGACTGTTGTTAGACCGGGCCAGACAAGTTTTAGCACATTCTCATCTGCGCTGACCAGCGTTACCTCAAACGCAACCGCTGTAGCCGCGACAATGGTGTCGGGGAGTTTGGGGCGCGGACTACCGGAACGGCGGATTTCAATGGCAAGTTTTTTTATCTCATTGTTAAGCGGGACGATCGTAAACTTTGATAAAAGAGCTTGTACCTCTTTTAGAGCTTCTTCGGTGTCATTAGGTTTTCAGGCCATTCATCGCGCATCTTCCTCTGGTATTCCACGCCATCAATACCCGCAAAAGGCATACCTTTCATCGAGTCCCGAAGTTCCACAAGCGGGTCTTTCCCCGTGGCCTCGAAATATGCCTGTTGTTCCGCGGTTTTGCGGGCAGCTGCGGCTTTCAGTTCTTCCAGGGTGGGGAAAGGGTCAAAGATATGCGCGTCAACAGGTTCCCGCACCCGGCTTTCAACGGGGTTATCCGGCTTTTCTTTCGCTTCGGAGAATACGAGGACAACGCTGGTTCTCCCCTCCGGCACTTCGCGGGGAACTTCAAGTGTCAGCCGGTGGTTAGCGGGAATATCCACAGTTTGTTGAATCGTAATCATAATGGATATTATATTGTACAATGCACCGGCTGTCAAATACGGCTGTTTGAGGCGGAACACGCTGTGTTAAGAGCCTTAGATTGGGACGTTATGGAATACCTACGTTCTCGTGCGGCCGCGACCCACAAGAGCCAGACGGAGCTAATTAATGATCTTGTCCATGAAAAACTCGCTATAGGTGTGTAAGCTATCTTCACGTGATAATATTCTGCTGCACGCGATAACCCTCGCAAAGCCGTCTGCGAAAATGTGTATCTGCTTTTGGGCTTTGACACGAAGGCAAACCCGGTCGAAATTTTGTATAATGAGTTTGGGGAAAACGGCATAAATGTGTTTCACGCTATGCCGTGCCGAAGCCAATTTTTGGCGATGTTTGAGGAGGATTAAACAATAATATGACTGAAATAGAAAAAAAAACCGGAATGACCGATGCGGAATGTGAGCGCCTGGACAAGTATTATACCGAAAATACCTTTACGCCGGGGCCGAACCTTTTAAAACAGGGCATAAAGCCCGGTTTTGCATGGAAAACGCTCTTGTTAAGTGAATTGGATCAGGATGTTGCCGAATACCTACGTTCTCGTGCGGCCGCGACCCACAAGAGTCAGACGGAGCTAATTAACGATCTTGTCCATGAAAAACTCGCTGTAGGCGTGTAAGCTATCTCCAACTGATAATATTCTGCTGCACACTGCCCGCGATAAGCGCCGCAAAGCCGGCGCGGACATCTTTACTCAGCAAAGAAAGCAGTTCCTGTGCCTGTTCAAGGATTTTGCTATCTTCAACTTGGTTAAGAAAGAGTATCTTTCTGCCATGTGCCGCGGCAAAAAGCCCCTTGACATTCGGCGTTCCAGTGATTACCCGGACAAGATGTTCCAGCTTTATAGGCTCCCCTTCTTGAGCGCCGCTGAGAAGACTGAAAAGGGGAAGCCGGTGGACAATGCTTTCAGAGACCGCCATTCCCAGAGGCCACAGAGGAATCATACCTACGGTTATTGTTGTAAAAAGGGGAATCACAGGCTCGCCATCTGCCCATGCCTTGAGAGGCAGTCCCCGTGAACCGTCCCCTTCGATTAACACGAGATCATATTCCGGGACTATGTGTTCCAGCATTTCAAGGGGCAGGGATTCGAGCTTGCAGGTTTTTTCGTTAAAAATGCCTGCCAGAGTTATACCGTTTTTAGTTTCGCGAGGAGATCCATTACAGTAATGGTCATAGAACCCGGTTGCGGACGGGGGAACTAGCATCTTTGTGGTGGGGGTGACGAGGATCCTTATGGAACGTCCTCTTGACAAATGCTGCGCTAAGTGCCAGATGAGCGATGTCTTGCCACCTGACCCGATAACCGTAAGTACCGGTGGTATAGAGCCGGCTTCTCCTTGTCGAAAGAGTTCTGCTTGAAACCAATCGTTTAAATGTTCCACATAAAGTCTCCTGAACGGGAGGGTATCCCTATTCCGTAGCGTGTTGACAGTCTCCTCTGTAAGGGATGGATAGCACCATCTCGGACGGATTGATTCTACCTCTTGTTCCGTTGGTGGCATCCCTGCAAACTGCACGGCACTACCTGAATCGATGAGTTTGTGTTCCTGCTTCCGGGCTTGCTTGTGGATTAACTATGTTCCAATGTCCGGATATGCAGGTAGACGGTATTACGGGAAAT
>BOBG01000195.1 GCA_026002265.1 Spirochaetia bacterium | reverse complement strand
TTGTCGGTACCGTTGCATCGACAGCACTGGCGCCGGTTACGGTGATCGTTGCGGCGCTTGCATACTGCCGGGCATAATTCAAGGTCACCGCGTACGTGCCGGCTGCTGTTCCATAGGGAACAGTCCACGTTGCGACTGATTGTTTTCCCCAGTAGCCGATATTTGCCGGATTATTCTCGACCCGGGCCCCGTTGGTCAACTGCGCTTCAGCCGGATTCAAACCGATGCTGCCTGCCGGTACCGAGGGTACTGCCGGCTGTGGCTGAGAAGCAACCGGCGTGAGGATTACCTGCCGCAGGTTCATGATGTAGGTGTCTGCGGCGCCGCTCCGGTCGTTCCGGGACAGTGCGATGCTGAGGGTTGTGCCGCCACCGTTGATCTGTACATTGCCGATTGCCAACGATGTATAGGTTGTAAAACTTCCGGTTGTCGGTACCGTTGCATCGATAGCACTGGCTCCGGTTACGGTGATCGTTGCGGCACTTGCATACTGCCGGGCATAATTCAAAGTCACCGCGTACGTGCCGGCTGCTGTACCATAGGGAACGGTCCACGTTGCGACTGATTGTTTTCCCCAGTAGCCAATGTTTGCCGGATTGTTTTGCGTCTCGACCCGGGCCCCATTGGTCAACTGCGCTTCAGCCGGATTCAAGCCGATGCTGCCTGCCGGTACCGAGGGTTGAGTCGGGGTAGCCGGAGTCGAAGGCTGGCTGCTTTGTGCTGTGAGGGTAACGCCCCGGAGATTCATGAGATATGCGGCTCCGGTTACTGCCGTGTCGCGCGGGGAAACAGCAATGTTAAAAGTGCCGCCGGGTGTGATCTGAATTATGCCAACTGCCAGCGAGGTGTAACTTGTCCAACTTCTCGTCGTTGGAAGCGCTGCTTCGATGATATTGGGGCCGGATGTTACGGCGATTGTCGCATTGGTGGCATCCGACCGGGAATAATTCAATGTTACGGCATACGTTCCGGCTGGTGTTCCATAAGGAATGGTCCACGTTGCAACGCCGGTTCTTGACCAGTAACCGATGTTTTGAGGATTGGCTCCAGTCTCAAGTCGGGCACCAGTCAATAGCGCCTGAGCCGGAGTCAGCTCAATAGTTCCGGCCGGTGTTGACGGTACTGAAGGAGCTGCTGGTTGTTGTAAAGTAAGCGTGACGCCCCGGAGATTCATAATGTAGGCGGCCGTACTTATGTCATTTCCGGAAAGCCGAATCGTCAAGGTTGTGTCCCAGCTGCCAATTTGAATCGTACCAAGGGTTTGTTGTGTGTAAGAATTCCAGTTGCTGGCATGGGTAGCCGGCAATGACACATCAAAATTATTCGATCCGGATGAAACATTGATCTGTGCGGCATCATTTGCCACCCGCGCATAATTTACCGCGACAATGTAGGTTCCGGCCGGCGTACCTGAGGGGAGATTCCATGACGCAGTAGCCGCTTTTACAAAATAGCCGATATTTGCCGGATTATTCTCAACCCGGGCCCCGCCGGTGAGGTTCGCAGCCTGCGGCGTCAAAGTGATACTTCCGGCCGTCGGTACCAGAGTTTGGGTTTGCGGCGTCAGAGTCAGATTCCGTAGGTTCAGAACATAAGCAGCCGTACTTATGTCATTCCGGGAAAGTGCAAGAGTCAGGGTTGTGTCCCGGCTGCCGATCTGAATCGTGCCGATATCCAGTTGTGTGTAAGAATTCCAGTTGCTGGTATGGGTAGCCGGTACAGACAGATTCACATTATTCGATCCGGACGAAACATTGATCTGTACTGCATCATTTGCCACCCGCGCATAATTGATCGAGATCGTATAGGTCCCGGCCGGCGTTCCCGTGGGGATTGTCCATACTGCGGTGGCTTGTTTTACAAAATAGCCGATATTTTGCGGATTGGTCCCTTCAACCCGGGCCCCGCCTGTGAGCCTCGCAGCCTGCGGAGTGAAACTAATTTGTGCGTTTGCACTCATAACAAGCGTCAGCAAAACGACTGATGCTGCCAAAAATTTCTTCATAAAAACTCCTTGTTTCCTTAACTGTACAATAATATCAAAACAACGTTTTCACTGTAAATATACACTTTTTTAAGTGGAAAGGACATTTTTCGTTCCATCGCTTCCGGAATCTACTTGTTACAGTTGAAAGCTGTCGTCATTTTAGCGGTTGGTTCCGGGATCGATTGTTAAGGGTCCACGAGTGGCACGAATGTACCCGAATACGAAAGAATGCAACCGCAAAGGGCATGAAGTAACACAGGGATTGATCTTGGGGACAGACCTCAGTATTTCTTTTCAATATAACGAGATATTTGGGGTCAGACCTCGATCGATTTCGACAGGTTCAGGGAATGCTTTCACTTAGGAGGGGGGTGCCGGCATCTCGACAGGCTCGATGCCCGGCAAGCTTCCTGAGCCTGTCGAGATAGAGGCAGGGGGAGGACACCCCCTCATTCCGGATTAGCGGCTGATTCTGGGATCGATTGTTAAGAGTCCACGAATGGCACGAATGTACCCGAATAAGAAAAATGAATTAGTGAATATTCGTGAACAGCTTCCGGAT
>BOBG01000194.1 GCA_026002265.1 Spirochaetia bacterium | reverse complement strand
CGCTCTAAAGTATAAAGGGACTGTACAAAATGGAAGGGGTAAAAGATGCTATTGTTGAAATCCGCCGATTGAGTGGGAACGACGGGCATCATTATTTTTACGGTTATTATGACAACCCGGCGTTCAGCAGGGGTGATGCCGATAGCAAGCCGCAGCAGCATGTGTGTAACCGCGTGAATTTTTGGGATCGCTTCCCGGTAAAACAGGATATTTGTGAATTAGGGATAATTGATATCAAGGGCGGCAAATGGGAAAAGCTGGCGGAAACAAGGGCTTTCAACTTCCAGCAGGGCTGTATGCTCCAGTGGAATCCCAAAAATCCTGACAAAGAGATTATTTACAATGACAGGGACGGCGATGAATACCGCACGCTAATTCTTAATATCGAATCAGGTAAAACAAAAATACTCCCTCGTGCCATAGCCAATGTCTCCCGGGACGGCAACTGGGGCATATCCGTCAACTTTAACCGGGTTTATGATTTCCGTCCCGGATACGGTTATTCAGGTGTGCGGGACAAGGGGTACGATATTCCACAGCCCAGGGACGACGGTATCTGGATTATCAACATGGAAACCGGAGAAGAAAAGCTCATTCTAAATTACGAAGAAATGGGCCGCAGTATGTCGCGCAGGATACTCCGGAAAATGAATCAGCTTTTAACGAAAGTCTTTATGAAGATCCGCTGGAAGTGTCGCTCCATGTTCTTGATATGCGTGAAATATACCGGAAAATTGCTTTTGAACCGGGGGATTGTTTAAGCGTTTCGGTGCGAGACTGGAAAAAAGGGCGCTTTGATCTCCAGATGGTAAAACGAGGTACATGGCAGGAATCAGCATTGGAAGAATGGAGACAAACAGCAGAATCCGGATTCAGACGTTCATTTGATGAACTCGGTCCGAGCAGCTCAACCGAAGAGCAAATTACCTTTGCCTATTGGTATGGGGGAAGACGAATGCTTGAACTGCCGGCCTATTCTCTCGAAGATTTTCTCTATGAAAAAACAAATTATATTGAAACTGTTCCTTACGGACTCGAATCCCGGTTTTGGTATGCGGGGAGGGAGATTCCGGACCAAATTGAGCCGGCTGAGGAATTTATCACGGACTCGCATCCTGCCGAGGAAATCTTGTACCGGTATAAGGTACCGGTTTCACGTTTTGTGATCCAAGCTTATATCCGTGATGCTTTTTTCCGCGATGACCGGAACTTGATGCATCTTATTGAACGTATCGCGCCTGCGGCTGTTGGATTGGAACGTTATGATATACAAGTACTTATGAGTTTTCTTACAGAATTAATTATCGAAATGCATGAGCATTATATTCCTTTTGTAGATCAAAAAATGGGGCATTTCCGGCAGAGAATCGCTGAACTGCACACGGCAATTATCGAGCTGACTGCACATCTCCGGCACAGCAGCATTGAAGCTTTTCAACTGCCTCATCACACGTTTATAACCCTTTCTCAACTGCAAGAGCATACGGCCGGTATGCTTGAGGACCTTGATACTGACGAATGTCCTCCGGATTCTGAGCTTATGATTCTTGATGTTTCTATCGAAAATATGCTTGACACATATAGAGATGTACGGGAATCTATTGAGGAATCGATTGACGGATTCAGGTGGAGTACCTTTTCCTTTGAAAGTGCCGACAGCGATTATGGTTACATCATACAAACCGGAATCGTTGGAACCGAGGTGTGGCGTCAGTTGAGCTTTCCAAAAACCGGCTCCTTAACGCTTATGCACGAATGTATTCAGGCAGTCTTCCGGTGGAACAACCAGTTCCCGCATCGTTTTGTAATGGTTGAACATGGCGAGGATTTGCCGGAAGCAGCATATATTCAGGAAATTGTAAACAAAGGAATCCGGGAATGTGCTTACGAATATGGACTGGGATGGACTCTTAAAATCGTCATTGTCTCACGCCTTGAATCCGGGGAGTCGATCCAGTGTGTTGCGGGCAACGGTGCGGCTCCGCCAGAACAGAGCGGTGGGGCATTGCATTTCCAGAAACTGCTTGAAGATTTAGGAAGAATAGAGCCTTTTGCGCGGGAACGTGCGGCTGCGAAACTCGGTCCGGATTTTAATCCCGTTTTTTTTGATGTTGAACAGTGCAATCAGGATTTATTGAAAATTTTTGGAAAATAAAAACAGGAGATCATTTTTGGTTATTGATCGAATCAAACGAGGCCGGATCTGGAAGGATATTCCGGGAAAAACACCTGCCGATGTTTTAAGTAATTTCATTCAGAGCATACATCTTCCGGATTCGTTTTCACGGGACGATCTGCTCGTGGCTGTTTTGGAGCGGGAGGCATTGATGTCAACGGCGTGCGGACATGGAATCGCGCTGCCTCATCCCCGGAATCCCTTCGCGGCGGATCCGGAGGAAGAGTTGATCAGCATAGGATTTCTTTGTGAACCGGTTGATTGGAATGCACTCGACAGCCTGCCGGTTTCGACTGTGATTCTCATCGTTTCATCGTCATCTCGACGCCACCTCGGCGTACTGTCCCGGATCAACTTTTTTTGTCAGGATGAAATATTCCAGAATTTACTA
>BOBG01000193.1 GCA_026002265.1 Spirochaetia bacterium | reverse complement strand
CCCCCCATCTTGTCAAGTACTTTTTAAAAATTTTCCGAAATTCTCGAATTTTTCGAGAAAAACGCGATTATTTGAATTTTTACGAACCGGATCGGTGTTCGTTGCGATAGCGCTGGCAGTGGAGACGCGGTACTTATCCGGGAAAATGCCCGGCACCGGAACTAATCCTTGATCTACCGGAATTTTTATGTTATTCTGATCACATGAAACGAATTGCCTTGATATGTATGGTGTGCATGGTCTTTGTGAGTGTTGTTTCCGGGCAGGAAACTCTCGAAATGACTCTTATCCGGGAGCAGAGTTACTCGATGGATAGGGAGATGAAACTGATTGCAACCGCAAATTTACGGCGGACTATCAAGAATGGCAATACAAAAGACGAAGTGTACAATATTCTAGAGTACCTTGCCTTTGAAGGAATTCTCTACAAGACAATGGAATACGGCCGGGTACTCAATAATTTTCCGGATGTACGCGCGCAAGTTGCGATTCTTTTCGGGGTGCTAGGAACGCCGCGGGCACAGGAACAACTGGTGAAAATGGTTAATTTGGATCCGGATATCACGGTGTTGATAGAAGCTATCGGAGCGCTTGGGAATATTCTTTCAGCCAATTTCTCTACGGCGGTTCCGGTTATTGCAAAAGCTGTCCGGAGAGTTGATTTTACAGCTCCTAACAATGCGCTTGCGATGACTACCTTAGAAGCCTTTGAAAAAATGACGGCCCGGAATAATGGTGTTTTGCACCGTGACGGGTTGGACCTGATCCAAACTATTGTTAGCGGTTCGTATATTACGGTGGTCCGTAACAAAGCCAGACAATTACAGTTGGATCGGATACGTGCGAATGAGCCGGGCGCTTCCCGGTAATTAAAAATATAATTGGGGGTGTTTTTACGTTACTTGCATCGAGTCCCCACATTGTGTCTCCGATTAGTCCGCGTGTGCTCATGGCGCGGATGCTTATCGCGTTAGCACTTCCGTCTATTTTTGGTGTCGTGATTTTTGGATTGCCGGCACTTTTAAACATTGTGGTTTCAGTGGCCGTGGCAGTCGGCGCTGAGGCGGGATTCCGGAGACTCATCAAACAGGAGAGCCGGATCCGTGATTGTTCCGCGGCTGTCACCGGTTTACTCCTCGCACTGATCATTCCTCCCTCGACTCCGCTGTGGATGACTGCACTTGGCGCACTTTTTGCGATAGTTGTGGCAAAGGAATTTTTCGGGGGTTTGGGTGCGAATGTGTTTAACCCGGCGCTCACGGGGCGGGCATTCATGATTATGAGCTTTCCGGCCGCGCTTACAACATGGGACCAGCCGGTTGATTTCGGCGCCATGGTACGTGATATGATCGGTGCAACACCTTTATTAACCGATGTGGTCAGTAGTGCGACTCCTTTATTAACCGATGCGGTCAGTACTGCAACTCCCCTTAACATTATCCGTCAGGGCGGAATACTCGCTGATGCCGGAACTTCTTACGGATCGATAATTCAGACGCTGTTCCTCGGATTCCGGAGCGGCAGTATCGGCGAAACTTCAATAGTACTCATCATCATTTCCGGGGTTTTTTTACTTGTCACACAAACAATTGATTGGCGTGCGCCTCTTTCTATGATCTGCAGCGCGTTTCTCTGTTCATGGATCCTCGGCATGGATCCGGTTGTCGGCATTCTTTCCGGCGGATTGTTTTTCGGCGCAGTGTTTATGGCAACGGATTATGTATCAGCCCCGATCACATCCCCTGGGAAACTGCTTTTCGGCTGCGGGGCCGGAATCATCACCGTTTTGATCCGGAAATGGGGGGCTTTTCCAGAAGGAGTAACCTACAGCATTTTGATTATGAACGCTGTCAGCCCCTTTTTCAACCGGTTAACCACACGGAAATATGGTTTTGTGCCGGCAAAAAAATGATGTACTGCATCGGTAAGTGGAGCGCTCTGGATATAATGTGGTAAAATATTAACACGTTTAGATCGCCGGATTTCTTTATACAGTGCTAGACACTTTTTTAAAAAATTGGAACTCGAAAAAAGATGGATTTTCCCGGTCCGGCTGCGCCGGGAATACCGTTTATTGTTTCGTCAAAACCTGGGAAGTCTCCTCACCAGAGGGATCGCTTAATGTCAGTGTTTTCCCGTCAATACTATAATCCCAAGTCTGAGGTTTCGGACCTTCCGGTGCTGTCACCCATGTAGTCCCATTCCATCCATGAGTTAGGGTTATTGTTATCTGGGTACTCGTGCTTGTGAAAGTACCTTTGTAAGAATCAGTCAACTCAGCATCACCTCTTTTCCCTTTCATAGTGAAATCACTACCGTTGAAAATATATTGTACCAGAACCGTAACATCTTCCTTATTTTCCTCGCTATAGGTACCAGAACCCTGCCAGGTACCTTCAAGGTCTGCGTTTCCACCAGTGTCTGTGTTTCCCTCAGCAGGACATCCGGTAATCACCAACACCGTAGCAAGACTCAACAATCCAATCAAAAACAAATTTTTCTTCATAATAACTCCTTCTAAAATTTATGAGGGGCAAAGCCGGATACGTCCCCACGCAGAGTATTTT
>BOBG01000192.1 GCA_026002265.1 Spirochaetia bacterium | reverse complement strand
TCAAATACATGAATATGTAATGATTTTTCATGATCACACAAGCTGCTGTCTCCGGATATCAATACATCAGATTTAGCAGCAATCATTAAAATGACAGAATCTGTTATATCAAGATTATCAAAATGCCAATTTATATATACTTTTTAATCCCCTCTGCCCGCAACACCCAGCCCGGTACTGCAACCGGATCCGTCCCGTCACAGCCGGCTGCAATCAATGCAATAGCAATCAGCAGACCGCCATTTCCGGGAAGGTAGAGCGGAAGAGCGTCACTTCCGGTTTGCATATTGTGACCGTTGGGCAGATACGTATTTTTTGGGTTTTCCAGCAAAAGCAGCCGGAACGCATCTGTATACCGGCCAAGACGCCATGCAGTCATTGCCAGCATTGGGAAATCCCAGCCCCACAACGAATTCAAATCCCAATCTTTAAGGACTTTGTCTAAAGTTGCTTCCATAATATTCCGGTCAATGTCAGTTCCCGGCAAAATACCCAGCATCGCAAGCATCGAAGGATGATCCGTGTAAAACGGCGCTGTTGTAAAGGTTTCCGGACATTGTTCGTGAGCAAGGTACAACCCGTCCCGAACGGCCGGAGTAGCCAATTTTTCAGCAGCTTTTTCAAAATCAGCACGCGGAGAATCACCGAGCAGCCGAAGCAGCGTATTCGCCAATTGAAATCCATACCGGAAATACTCAACTTCAAAAGTCGGATTCAGGACTGTACGAGGATCAAAACGCTCCTGAGCAGGAATAACCGGCGCCCCCAGCACAAAGCGGCCGGTTTTTTCGTCCCAATGCAGAAAATCAAGCATAAATTCAGTACATTCAACAATTACCTCCCGGTATTCTCTCAAAAATGCCGGATCCGGCTGTGCGCGGTAACACAAATACGTGAGTAAAATCGGGTGCGGCTGCTGCCATACGAGAAGCGGCGCAATGGAAGACGGTGTGTTGTAACCGGTCGGATCGCACATCTTAGGGAACCGGGCGCCCCGGTAGCCCTGCGAAGCCGCAAGTTTTTTTGCAGCCGGCAGTATTTTCTTGTAATATTCAAGAATCCGGATCAATGCTTCACTACGATTCCAGAGCGCATAATATCCGGAATGCCAATAGGTCATTTCAAGATGAAATTTGCCGTACCAACTGTTGCATGTCAGCCCAGTTTCAGCCGGTGGCAGTTCGCCCCGGCTTTGAATTGCCGTGAGATACTGAGAAAGTACAATCCGCCGCTCCAATTCTTCGGAATCATTGTGAACCGAACCGGAAAAATCAACCGCCCCGCCCCGGCTCCAATACTCTGCCCAAAATGCCGTACAGCAGTTCCGGGCTTCATCAAAAGATTCTGATTCCGGATATTCCTCTTGAGCTGGAAATTCAAAACCAGCCATCGCGGGAATCTGCACCGGGGCAAACCGGACCGAACATTCCAGATAATCCGAATCGCCGGTACCAACCAGTTGAATGCTGTGATTTCCATTAAAAGATCCAGAATTTCCCTTTCCCCATGCAACATGTACAGAATAAATCGTAGAATCTATGGTCCGCTTAATACAAAATATCCGAGAATTTTTCCCGGTTATTTCAGTTTTATGTTTTTGTGGTGAAAAAAAATCAGCAGCACTTTTTTTGTGACTGGCGTAGGGAAAAATAATACGCACACCGAGCTGGGCATTTTTCACAAGCTCGGAACGGATCCGAACATAAACGGTATCATGTACTGGATGTACAAAGCTTTCAACTTGAACTAGATGCCCTGACAGCATAAATTCCGAATATAAGATTCCTTCCCACAGGTCAAGTTTCTGTTGAACCGGCTGAAATACAGCAGGATCCGGATCTCCATAATCATCAGGCCGGAAAAAACTAATAGCTCCAAGGTGAAATTTGTGTGCATTTTGCCGGAGATTCTTGAACAAAGCCTCCTGACCGGTTTCGTCAAAAGGATAGGCAACCATCCGGCCGAAAGTATTAAATTGCGTGAGTTTCAAACCGGAAGAATCAGGCGGAATATCCGGATAGGAATGCCAGCCCCATTCTGCCATTGTACATAAAGGAAAAAGTTCTCCGGAAAAAGTCTGTAAACCAGTTATATCCGCAGTAAAGCAGAATCGTCCATTGCCTATAGAAAGAGGGGAATCCGGCTGAAATGCATGATAAACCGGATTGTGCCGAGAGATCAGTGCATGCCGGTCAATAGGATTATTTGAATAATGCACGATATATACCTCAAAAAGATAAATTATTTAAACTGATTCGCTATCTAAACTGGTTTACCAGTTTGAAACTTTCCCTCAACCAGTAGGCGAAATGACCATTTCACAAAAACCTATGAACGGCTCACAAAATCTTAGGCATGATTCACAAAAATTTGTGAATGACTTATGAAATTATACATGATTCATGAACATTTGCAAGTGATTCAAAAATACCTGTAAATGGCTCATAAAAATTTATGAATATTTTATTGATTTCCTTCCACAACTATATATTTGATAAATTTTTCATAGAATATTGTTTCAACTGTATGTTGCTCTTGTTCAATGTTAGCCTTAATGTTTTGAAATAATTT
>BOBG01000191.1 GCA_026002265.1 Spirochaetia bacterium | reverse complement strand
TAAGCACCCTATGCTGAATGTCATTCTGACAGGAATTGCCGCTTTGATGCTGTCCGGTGCGGCCGGTATAGTCTTTTTCATTATTTTTAAAAGTGACGGCGAAAAGAGGGGATATTTCCTCCTGCTGCACATGGCTATTATGCTATACTTTCTGGGACACGCTCTGGAAATTTCCGGCAATTCCCCGGACGCTGCCTACACAGGGGCAAAACTCCACTTTATAGGCGGAATCTTTGTTCCGGTGCTGGCTTTCTTCTATTTCTGCGACCACTGCGGCAAAAAGGTAAAAGCACCGGTGAAGGCTCTGTTGTTGCTTGTCCCCGGCATCCTAGCCCTGCTGGGCGTCACTAATGATTTCCATCATCTCCTGATCATCCGGTATTGGTTCGGCGGCGGATCCGTGCATCAATTGGCTATTACGCCGGGAATACTGTATTTTCCAGCCTTCGTCTATTTAATACTGAGCCTTCTGTTCTTACTGGCAAGTATCCTTGCCCGGATGAAGCGGGACTCACGGGAACCGGGCTCGTCCGGACCCGCACATAGCCGTGAAATGAGGGAATGGCTGCAAATATTTTTGCTTTGCGTACTTATTATCCTGCTGGGCCAGGTTGCCTATATCCTCTCCATTGCGCTCGGAGTGAACCCGCATCATATCAACATTATCGCCTTCGCTCTGGCGTTTGCGGACATCATTATGGTGCTGAACCGCCGCCGCTATTACGGTATTTCCCGGAAAGACACCGCCCCGGCAGCCGGTACCGCAGGTATAGATAGAGGGAAATTCCTCTCGCTGGATGAAGTCGCCCGCCGCTACGGGCTTTCTCGGCGGGAACAGGAAGTCGCGCAGGCACTGCTTCGGGGTAAGGCGAACAAGGAAATCGCCGGGGAACTCTACATATCCCCCAGGACGGTGGAATTTCACCTGCAGAGCATTTACCGCAAAACCGGCGCTGCCGGACGCTTTGCCCTCATCACGCTATTTCGAGAACAAGCCGAGTAATACACATCAATCGATCCGCCTTTTGCAAAAATCAGGTAGAAATACCAGGTTAATCAGGTAGAAATACGAGGTTAAAAACCATGCAAATGCCTCTATATTGAATGGATGTTCATATACAGATTTTCCACCGGGGTTTATAGCTACGATTCAGTCTGAACCTCAATACCGTCTTTACCAGGCCTGGCGGATGAATATGGAGTTATGTGTCATAAAAACGCAGAAGAACAGTTTTGTGTTTTAGGCAAAATCGAGCATAACTCTTAAAAATAGAGGAGGTAGTTGTGAAAACTACAAAAACGAAATGGAACAAATTGTTCCTGGCGGGAATGGCGGCAACGATGCTGATATTCGGATTGGTTCTGGCGGGTTGCGACACCGGGAATATTGACCCTAACCCAACGGGACCCAGAGGCACCCCGCGGTACGAAACTGTGCCGTATAGTAAAAGCGGCGCAAAGAGCGTCTCCCGCGCCACCGACAATTGGGTCATTGATAACCAATTGGTGTGGTCCGCGTATGACGATGAGCAGTATTATTATGTCTTTTTGCTCGGACATGTGACCATGGTTCCCCTCGCGTACCGTCAGGCGGTGCTTTATAATGGAACGACCCCGATTACTATCGGCTATTCAAAAACAGACGGTAGTGAAAACTCAGTAATGAACTCGATTACAACTGCCAATGAGAATAGCACTACCCAAAGCACGTCTTACAACTGGGGGGTTGAGGCTGAGGTAGGCGTCACCTTTGCTTCGATTGTTAAGACGCGATTGCAGGTGAGCGGCGGTGGTGAATACGGCTGGGACACCACGAATACCCGCTCATATTCAGATACCAAGGAGACGGTGAATACAAAAACAAGCTCAGAAACTGATGACATATCCGTGACCATCGGGGGGAATGGTGAAAGCGAGGGATTATACCGGTATTCGCTGTTCGGCACCACCGACGTCTATGCGGTCGTAGTAGCCGACCATAGCAAAAAGGTTAAAGAGAAATATCTCGCCTACTGTGCGCGTCCGACAACGTTTTGGGGAATCGACTACGAACCTGATATTGGCGGCAATTTCGGAAAAACGGCTCCCGGCGCGCTGTTTGAGATGTCGCAGAGTATTTTGACACAGCTTCCAACGCCCACGAGTAACGACGTTCAACCGCTCCCGGGCAACGTAACTGCTGACCCGGTAGCAGGCCCGGTGGGTATTCTAGTTGGTACAAATACGTACGAAGCAAAAGTAACCGTAACGCTTATGAGCGAAACTGAAAACGCGGTCATCTACTACACCACGGACGGTAACACGCCCACGACGGGCAGCGCTGTCTACACGAAACCCCTTGAGTTCACAACGAACACCACGCTGAAAGCCATTGCCACAGCTGCTGGTAAAGGAAATAGCTCGATATTGAGTAAAACCTATACCATCACCGAGCAGCCGCTTCAAGTGGTGTGGGGCTTTGACAACGATCCAATAAGTTTGAACGTTGAACTGGGAGCAAATAGATGATAAATACATTTAATGAAAAATTATATTTGGTTGATATGTATAACGATGAATACTATCCCAAATT
>BOBG01000190.1 GCA_026002265.1 Spirochaetia bacterium | reverse complement strand
GTTGTTACAGAAAAATGGGAATACCCATTAGTCCATAACCCCCCTTTAGGAACTTGTAAATGTTTTTGTGTAAACGGTAACACATCTCATAGAGTGAACACGTTCCTCATAGATGATAGCGAGTTGAATGATGGCAACCACTCAATATCGCAACGGCATTATTCATCTTTTGAGATTCTTTGCAGTTTTATTGTTCAGGGAAGGACTACTGCTGATTCAACTAACATAGCAGGAGTTTAGTCAAATAGTCTATACGTCTATTGAAATGCGCATCCAATACGAAATGAGTATAACACGATTAGGGAGATGTTTGCAAAGTTTGTATCTGAACCGGCAGATTTGACCGTGTTGAACAGGTAATCCCACAGTTGACAATGTACACACAGCGGGATATGATTTATAAAGATGGAGGTTGCATTATGAAATCAAAAATACAAGATGCGCGCATCAATATTCACGTTGACGGAGAACTCAAACGGAATGCAGAAGATATTTTTGAAAAAATCGGACTAAATATGTCTGATGGAATCAATATTTATTTGCGTAGGGTTGTCGCTGATAAAGGTATTCCATTTTCATTAACATTATCGGAAGTATCAAGGGCAGTGCAAATCGGAGAAGAAGCCGCTGAAATGGAAGTTGCTTTTAAGCAAGCGGTGAAATTGGCTATTGCACATACACAGGCAAGAAGTTTACCTATTGCAAGATTTGATGTTAACACTAAGCGCCCTTATTGGGAATATCCTGATGGGCGCAAAGAATACACACTTGAGACCTAAACCAAAAATCCTAGTCTTTGCCGGTCCAAACGGTTCGGGCAAAAGCACCGTGAAGAACGCTATGAAAATCATAGGCATTTATATCAATGCTGATGACATTAAAACTCAAAGCGGATGCACTGATTTAGAAGCAGCACAAGAGGCGGAAAGTATAAGGGAGTTTTGCCTTGAATCGGGAGCGGACTTCACGTTTGAAACTGTGCTTTCCACAAATAGGAACCTTGAACTACTGCGGCGCGCAAAACAAGCGGGATACATTATTGAGAGTGTGTTTGTCTTGACTGTTAACGCTGATATTAACATATTTCGTGTGAAAAGCCGTGTATTGAGCGGCGGGCATGACGTTCCTGTGGACAAAATACGGTCGAGATACATTAAATCGCTCAAGAATCTTCCAGAATTAGCGAAACTAAGTGATATTTGTACGATATTTGATAATACGACTGATGTACCAACAGTCATCTATAGAAAAGATGATACTCGTGAAATAATTGATGAGTCGTCTATCTGGTCGAAATCTATGATTATTGATTTGGTTTATGGAACAGAGGAAAAAGACAATACTGTATAAGGACGCACTATCAGCATTGGTAAGTCGGAAATTGTTACTCAAAAACGGCACACAAATTATTGGTTTTCGGCGGTTTTCAGTAACCCTCAATACATCAAAATAATCAACGAGGGCTTGCAATTTGTTGTAAAATAATGATACAATGTTTCTTGGTAAAGCGCAATGAACTTAGACAAGCCGAATTGACCTACACTCGTAATGTGCAGGTCCCGGGTTCGATTCCCGGCCTTGGCTGATCTCTATAAAATCCTATAGACTGGTTGAAAAATGCAAGTACTTGCTGAAACAATTTTTGATATTGCCTACCTCGCAATCATCTTTTTTACCGGTTTTTTTCTGCTCAAGCAGGCAAAAAGCCGCCCGGAAATACGTCTCATGGGGCTGATGTGTCTGATACTTGGCGGCGGCGATGCCTTTCATCTTTTATCCCGGATATTTGCACTGTGGACGTCCGGAATTGATTCTATGGCTCCGCTCCTTGGACTTGGTATGTTGATTACATCAATTACTATGACGGTTTTTTACATTTTTCTTTATCATATCTGGCGACTGCATTACACTCCTGTTGATAAGAGCCGGAATTTCATCGGTATACTGTTGTATATTCTTGGAATTATCCGTATTTTTCTCTGTCTTTTGCCGCAAAATAAATGGTTTGAAGCGGATTCGCCGTATTCATGGGGAATTTACCGGAATATTCCTTTTATATTGATGGGAATCATTATTATTATTCTTTTTGAACGCGAGTCAAAAGCAGTCAGGAAAAACTACCAGATCGATTCCTTTCGTTTTATGGGGACGGCAATTACGTTGAGTTTTTTGTTTTATATTCCGGTTATTCTCTGGGCTGGCCGTTACCCTATTATCGGAATGTTGATGATTCCTAAAACATGTGCGTATATATGGGTTGCCTTGCAATGTATCAATTCGTGTCACCCTTTACCGGAAAAAAATGATCAAAGTACAAAATCTGACTAAAAAATATGGAACTGTTGAGGCGCTTCACCATGTCTCTTTTGAGATCGGTGCAGAGCAGGTGGTTGGATTTCTCGGCCCGAATGGCGCGGGAAAAACAACAATTATGAAGATTCTCACCGGATTCCATTTCCCAAGTTCCGGTTCTGTAACGATTGACGGAATTGATGTTCAGGAGAATCCGGTTGCAACAAAATCGAAAATCGGCTATTTACCGGAATCGGTTCCGCTCTACGGTGATTTCAAGGTCCGTGAGTACTTGTCC
>BOBG01000189.1 GCA_026002265.1 Spirochaetia bacterium | reverse complement strand
AACAAGAGAATCTTGTATGCAGGAATTATCAGTCTTGCGCTGGCTATGATCTTTAGTGCCTGCCCTCCTGACCCCGATCCTGCGCCGCCTAGTCCTAAGCCTCCGCCTGACCCTATCCTGTACACGGTCATTTTTGATGCTCAGGGTGGAAGTGATGTAGAAAGCCAGCGGATAGCTTCCGGCGGCACGGCAAATAAACCCGGTAATCCCACAAGAGATGGCTACGGTTTTGCAGGTTGGTATACCGAAGCAGCCGGAACCACGGCTTATGACTTTTCTACACCGGTTACCAGCAATAAAACCCTTTACGCCAAGTGGTCAACGACCTTTTTCACGGTCACTTTTGATGCAATGGGTGGAAGTGATGTAACAAGCCAACAGATAGCTTCCGGCAGCACAGCAACTCAACCCGGTAATCCTACAAAGGATGGTTATGGTTTTGATGGCTGGTATACTGAAGATACGTTAACCAATCTCTATAGCCTTTCCACACCGGTTACCGGTAATATCATCTTGTATGCCAAGTGGTCAACGACCTTTTTCACGGTCACTTTTGATGCAATGGGTGGAAGTGATGTAGCGAGCCAGCAGATAGCTTCCGGCGGTACGGCAACGCCTCCCGATAACCCCACTAAGGCCGGTTATGATCTTGCGGGCTGGTATACTGAAGATACTTTAACCAATCTTTATGACTTTTCCACACCAATTACCGGTAATATCATCTTGTATGCCAAGTGGTCAACGACCTTTTACACGGTCACTTTTAATGCAATGGGTGGAAGTACTGTAGCAAGCCAGCAGATAGCTTCCGGCGGCACGGCAACGCTTCCCGATAACCCCACTAGGGCCGGTTATGATTTTGATGGCTGGTATACTGGATATAGTTTTACCAATCTCTATAGCTTTTCCACCCCGGTTACCAGTAGCAAAAGCCTTTACGCCAAGTGGTCCCCTGCGGTTATTACCATAACGGAACTGAATCTGGATAAGATGAAATCACTTATAGCGGCAGCGGCGGCACAAGGCCGTGGAGCGAGTACTGATCCAATCGTGGTCAAGATAACAATCTCAGATGCAAGCTTGCTTTCGGGAACCAATAGTGCGGGTACCGATCCCCTACACAAGCTTTTTGACGCGATTCCCTCTTATGTTAGCTATGACCTGAGCGGCTGTACCTTTACCATGATTGGAGATATAACAGATGCTATCGCATCTGCCAGAACGAATAGAGGTTATCTTTCGTCTATTACCCTACCTGAAACCCTGACCTCTATCGGCAACTATGCGTTCTATTACTGTGGTGAGCTGGAATCAATTAGCATTCCTAACAGTGTTACTTCTATCGGCGAGGTTGCGTTCGCTTCCTGTTGGGGGCTGACTTCGGTTATCATCGGCTACAGTGTGGAATCTATCGGCAACGGTGCGTTCAGTTACTGTAGCGGGCTGACATCGGTTAGCATTCCTAACAGTGTTACTTCTATCGGCAACGGTGCGTTCAGTTACTGTAGCGGGCTGACATCGGTTAGCATTCCTAACAGTGTTACTTCTATCGGCGAGGTTGCGTTCTATGGCTGTAGCGAGCTGACATCGGTTAGCATCAATATGACTTCTATCAGCGAGGCTGTGTTCTATAACTGTAACAGCCTGAAATCGGTTAGCATCGGCAACAGTGTGACTTCTATCGGCGATAATGCGTTCGGTGCCTGTAGCGGGCTGACATCAATTAGCATCGGCAACAGTGTGACCTCTATCGGCGACTATGCGTTCTCTGGCTGTAGTAAGCTGACATCAATTACCATTCCTAACAGTGTGACCACTATCGGCGACTTTGCGTTCGGTGGCTGTAGCGGACTGACTTCGGTTAGCATTCCTAACAGTGTGACCACTATCGGCGGCGGTGCGTTCTCTGAGTGTAGTAAGCTGACATCAATTACCATTCCTAACAGTGTGACCTCTATCGGCGACTATGCGTTCTATAACTGTAGCGGGTTGACATCAATTAGCATCGGCGACCGTGTTACTTCTATCGGCAACCCTGCACTCTATAACTGTGAAAGGCTGACATCAATTCAAGTAAGTGGAAGCAATACATCCTATAAATCTATTGACGGGGTTTTGTTTAATGAGGCAGGTACGACGCTGATATTATATCCAAGAGGAAAAGGGGCTACATATACAATCCCCAGCAACGTTACTTCTATCGGCAACTCTGCATTCTATAACTGTAGCGGGTTGACTTCGGTTAGCATTCCTAACAACGTTACTTCTATCGGCGATAATGCATTCTATAACTGTAGCGGGTTGACTTCGGTTAGCATCGGCAACAAGGTTACTTCTATCGGCGATAATGCATTCTATAACTGTAGCGGGTTGACTTCGGTTAGCATTCCTAACAGTGTGACCACTATCGGCAACTCTGCGTTCTCTGGCTGTAGCGGGTTGACTTCGGTTAGCATCGGCAACAAGGTTACTTCTATCGGCGAGGCTGCGTTCGCTAGCTGTAGCAAGCTGACATCGGTATATGTACTGCCGGAGACACCGCCGGGATTAATGGGTCCAGAAGGGGCTAATGTGTTTGCTAGTACGAATGCCTCCCTGGTAATCTATGTAC